>CAYUOS010000023.1:0-30266 GCA_964446435.1 uncultured Rikenellaceae bacterium
CGGTCGCGGAGGTGGTTGTCCATAAGCATCACCAGCAGAACAATAGCTGATGTAATTATAAAAAAACTTAGTGCCAGGAAGAGCGTACTGAAATCGACACCTGAAACAGCCGACCTGAGACCGTCGTTGCGGACATCGGTAACGGTAAGGCCGAACATACCCAGCGATGTTGCCGGCAGCCAGTCATCAGATGCCTCCGGACCGGCGGGGGGAGGGTCTCCCTGCCACCTTATGGCAGTGGCCGGACCGAACTGGTTACCCCACAGCGCCGCCCCGGTCTCATACCTGATAAAAGCTTTCGGCGTACCGGCATAATTGAACCAATATTCCTCATCCTTATCCCTTATACGCTTCATATCGAGCGGAATACCCGCATCCCATTCGGTACAACTTCTCGACCCGGTAATGCCCGGAAATGCCGGCATTAGCAGCGAGTCGCGCCACATACCGCTAAGAGGAACAATATCGGCCACCCTGAAGCGGGAGCTGTCCTCCCGAAGCCGGTTGTCTTCACCGTTCAGGTAGTATGTTATTGTAAGGGAATCACCCACAGCACACCCGATGTCTGCTGCAAGCCACTCATTGATAATTATATCGAATACCCCTGAAAGTTTATCGGCCCGGGAACCCGAAACTGCTGCAACGAATGAGTAGGGAGTGGCAATCCTCAGGGAGGTACCATCTGAAACCTTACCCTGATTGCGGGGTATTATATTGTCCGGGGCACCATCGATGTCCGGGGCGATATTGTTGGCCAGGTATGTAATAACCGGGCTGGCCCCCGGAATGACTTCTGTTAATTCCTTAACAATAACTTCGTCGATAAATATTCTGTCTGAAACAATCTCCCTCTGGCCCGTTGCCGGAACAGTACGGACTCTTATTCCCTGTCCGCCGGGGAATGCCTTAGCGGCAAGCACCTCTTCTATGGCTGATGTGGAAAGTGTTTCATTATATCCGACAAGAAACCTGTTTGCTTTTTCACGCCCTTCAAGGAACTGGTTGAATTCGTTTATATTGAGGAATATATTAAGCGGTTCCACCTGACTTATGTCAGGATTGAATTTCGAGTATGGTTCGTCAACGGCCACCTTTCTGACAGTGAGGAAGAGCGAGCCGTCCTCCTCATTTGAGGGAGCGAAAGGGGTGTTCCCGGGAAGATCAGAAGGGGTGGCAAAACGGACGATCACAAAATCGCCTTCATTAATCTGAAGGGCTTCGGCCAGTCTGCCGTTGAGGACAGCCTCGCCACGTGACGGAGCATCACCGGGGTTCCCGCCACCCATACTGAAGAATGAACTATCCGCTCCCCAAACCCTGACACCGTTTACCGGTTTATCACCACCGAATCCGCTGACCCTGCCGTTAATCTCCATAAGAGGAGCCACAGCACCGGCTGTTCCGGTGGCAATCTTTCCGGCAATATCCCTGTCGCTGTAGCGTAACCCGGTACTTACCAGGAATCCGGCCCCGTTTAGTCTTTCGATGGTGTTGGCGGTGAGGGTTTTCCTGACGGAAAATCCGGTAAGCAGCGATGCGGTGATAACCGCAGCAATAAGGGCAACTATAAGTGCAAGGGTGATATAGCTTTTACCATGCCATAGCATTGCGCGGTAAGCCAGGTATGGAAGCCGGAGTTTCATCTGTCTTTCAGGATTGTTTGGTAAGCCAGATATGATAGGAGCTGTCTCATATGTCTTTCAGAATTGTTTGGTAAGCCAGATATGAAAGGAGCTGTCTCATATGCCTTTCAGGATTGTTTGGTAATTCAGGTATGGAAGCTGCAGTCTCATCTGTCTGTCAGGTTTGCGCGGTAAGCCAGGCATGGAAGCCGGAGTATCATTTCTCTGTCTTTATGAGTTTCCCGTTCAGCAGTTCATACCTGATATCCATTGCCGCTGCTAGGTGTTCGGAGTGGGTGACGACAATCAGGGTGGTACTGAACTCCCTGTTCAGGGTTGCCAGCAGTTCAGCCAGTATCGAGGCGTTTGTCCTGTCGAGCGATCCTGTTGGCTCATCGGCAAGCAACAGGGCGGGACGATTAACCAGTGCGCGTACAAAAGCGGCACGCTGTGCCTCGCCACCTGAGATGGCGTGGGGATATTTATCAAGGATATCGGTAATTCCGGTTCTCCCGGCAAGCTGTATTATATAATCATCGGCCCCGGCAGTGCTGAGGCTGTGGTTATCGGCAGCAAGAAGGGGGAGGAAAATATTCTCCCTCACGGTAAGGTGAGGCAGGAGAAGGTGTTCCTGAAAGATAAAACCAATATTCCGGTTACGCCACCTTGCAGCCTCTTCGGCAGTGAGACCGGTAATGTTCTCGTCCCTGCTTATGACCAGACCACCATCGGGTTTTTCAAGCAATCCGATGATATTGAGCAGTGTTGTCTTTCCTGAGCCCGACGGACCGGTGATTGCCACCGACGACCCGGCCTGTACCCTGAGCGAGAGAGAGTCAAGTACTGTTCCCCGTACGGGAAACGACCTGGTAATATTTCTCAATTCAATCATGTAACAAAAACATTATGTTCCGATTACGCTTTTATATACCGATTTTATTCTGTTCTTCATCAGCTCCGGAGAAAGATTCCCCTTCAGCGAGTGTAATCCTGACTCGCGCATGGTACCGATTTTGTACCTGTCGGCCAGCAGCTTTGACATTGCTTCTGCCAGTCCTTCGGGGGTGTCATTCTCGTAAATCACACCTCCACGCGTCATGCATACTATCTCCGGAAATGCTCCTGTGGCCGGTTGTACTACCGGCACTCCTGCACTTATTGATTCAATAAGGTACTGTCCCCACGCATCGGCTTTTCTGACAGGAACCGACAGCAGGTCGATACTGCGCATAAAAGTCTCCTTTTCCGGACCGGTAAAACTGTTATGCAGATGAAGGTCTGATTCATAGCCTGCATTCCTGATGCGACCCACCTGTTCCTTCACAAACGCCTTGTCGGATGCAGTGTACCCCCCGCCAAGATGAAGCTGCAGGCTGGGGATGGTTCCCTTCATAATCAGAAATGCTGAAACCATTTTATCGAGTCCGTTGGCCACACTCAGGCGCGAGAAGTATCCTATCGAGGGTGTTGCATCGAGGGGTCTCGGGGGAACCAGGAACTCCGGTTCCGCCACAGGGTGTATAACCTCAATTTTGGAGGGGTCGATGCCTGTTTTCCCGGCTATGAAGTTCTTGTAGTAATTGGAGGAACTCACGAACATCTCCACAACTTCTGTGGCCTTGCCGATCAGCCTCCAGGCGTCGGAGCGGTAGGGTTCAGCCATTTCGTTTATCCAGTCGTCTTCGTTTTGCAGCGAGCAGACAACGGGAATGTCTGACAGTTTCTTTATATGGTAGGCGAGGCCTATGAGCAGTGCGTTTGAGAGGTGTATTACATCGGGTTTGCCGTGTTTTGAGAGGTGATCGAGCAGTTTCTCGGTCTCTTTAAGGAGGAATGGGCTGTCACCGGTAATCATGTCTATTGTGGTCTTTTCCAGACCTTCAGGTGTTGTTGAGCCTGCCTGCCGGGCAGCGAATTTAAGCAGGGGTGGTGAATCAAGCAGTTTCTCGAGGAACCCCGGCATATTCCTGAGGGCCGGTACCCTTTCCTTGATGTACAGTGAGATTGCTCCGAAGAAGACCTCATTTTCAAAGTCATCGCCGAAATTATCTCTGTTGGGCATCAGGTAGAGAGGGATGGCCGTGACCTCGGTGCCCGGATTATTCTTCATTACCGTTACAAACATCCTGTCGCGGTGGCAGTTACCGCAGTAAAACGCACCTCCCGTGCCGGGTACCAGATAAGCTATCTTCATATAAAGACCAATATTAACCAAACGCCAGCAGCCGCCCGTCCTCCGTAAGTATGTAAAACACCTTTCCGGCCACTGCCGGTGAGCTGGCAACCGGTTTTCCCGTGTCAAATTTCCAGAGTTCCTTCCCTGAGCTGATGTCAACAATATAAATTCTTCCGTCGCGGGAACCGAAAAGGGCTTTTCCCCCTGCTATCACCGCGCTGCCGGTTATCCTTCCGGTGGTGCGGAAACTCCATTGTTCCCTGCCTGTGTCGGTGTCGAAACAATACAGGTTCATATCCTCACTGCCGACGATAACCCTTTTACCTGCAATTGCAGGAGTAGCAACTATTACACTGGTTTCGTTCTTACCTTTGGCACTCCATCGGGTGGAACCATTGGTAATGTCAATGCAGTGCAGGGTTCCCTCGTAATCACCTACATAGGCGAGATTACCCGACATTGCAGGCGATGCGGCTATGTAAACATCGACGAGATTATTGCGTATTTCCACACCTGTTAATGAATTAACAATCCGGAAGTACCCGTCGCACCCCCCGAATATTATCATATTGCCGGAGACGGCAGGGGTTCCGTTTATGAAATTGTTGGTTTCAAACTTCCAGGTTCCTTTTCCTGTTGCCACATCGACGCTGTGCAGATTGTAGTCGTAGCTGCCTGCAATAACCCTCAGTCCCGAGGGCGTGCTGACAACGTTTGCCGATCCAGATATTTGATTTTCAGTGGTATACACCCACAGTTCCCTTCCTGTCCGGCTGTCGAGGGCCCTGAACTTCCCGTCGAGCGAACCGAATATCACCCGGTTACCGGCGATCAGTGGCGGCGCCTCAATTGTTGATCTGGTTTCAAATTTCCAGGCCGGTTTGCCGTCGGTGGTCACCGCATGCAGCACCCCGTCATTGTCGCCGAAGAAGATCAGATTCCCGTCGGTTACCGGCGATGAGACAGTTCTCGATCCACCGGTGTAGGCCCATAACAGTTTTGGCGCTGCCGGCAGTGTTGTCGCGGCATTGCCATCGAGTTCGGGGCTGCCCCTGAAAAGGAGCCAGTCGGCTCTTCCGGGCTGGGAGAAAAGCGTTGCCTGAACAGAAAGTGACAATATGAACAGCAGTTTCCTCATTCCTCGTTGTTTCTCAGTGTCAGTGCGCCTGTAGGGCAGATATCTGCAAACATGCCGGCCGACTCATTCAGTACATCAACAAAATCGTGGTAAAGAGGTTCAGATATTATTGTCTCAAAACCTCTGCCCTTAAAACAGAGAGCCGGCTGACCCATGAGTGTTTCACTCAGCCTGACGCACAGTCCGCACTTAATGCATTTGGCGTGTTCAAAAATCAGGCCGCTTACCCGATTGATCTTTTTTTCTATTGGATGGGCGGTATGCTTGCCGCGAGGATTCTTAACGCCCAGATCAGCGGCGGTATCTCTCAGGCGGCAGTCGGTTACGGCACGGCAGTCGCAGTGGAGGCAGCGTGACGCCTCCTCAGATGCCTGTTCATAAGTGGAAGGATCAGTCCAGTTTGCTGCCCCGTCGCGGGCCTCCTTCAGCCACTCGCGGAATTCCTCGTCAGAGACCGCCCCAAGGGTTGAATTGAAACCCGGTAACTCCTGAGACCCGGAAGCAGCAACCGGTTTCCCGGAACCATCAATCTGGTCCCCGGAAGCAGCAACCGGTTTCCCGGAACCATCAACCTTACCCCCTGAACCTGCAACGTGCAACCCGGAGGCAGGAATCAGCAACCCGGAACCAGTAACCTTTCCCCCCGAACCATCAACCAGCCTCCCTGCCCCGGCAACCTGATTCCCCAGAAAAATCACCGTATTCTTTATTGAAATATTGGTATCAATCTTTTTCCTTCTGCAGGCTTTGTCGCAGTAACCTTTGCAGGCAGTGCATACAGCCACAGGGTCGCCGAGGGTGTTGAAAACCAGCTGGGTTGCCTCCTTTATGTTGCCTGCTGTGAGGAGCCTGTTCATCTTCGGTATATCAAGTTTTTTCGGACATACGAGCCGGCAGGGAGCTTCACATTCGGCCCTGTGTTCCACCAGAAGCAACCGTACCGCCTCCGCGCGCATCTCCGCAACTGACGGTCCGGATGCATCGATGTCCATGCCATCTTTTACCGTTGCCGAGCAGGAGGGGATAAACCTGCCTGTGTCGTTGTCGCGGACGACACATACCATGCAGGAGGTGTAGTGCGCCATGCCGGGTTTGTAGCAGAGCGACGGCACCTCAACCCCCTCGTTCCGTATCACGTCGATGAGTCGCGAACCTTCCTCAGCCGTTGCCGGCATGCCGTTTATCTTGATGGTTACCATTTTCCTTTCTTAATCGTGTTTTACCCTTTGTCAATTGCATCGACCGGACACACCTCTCGGCAGCTGTCGCATTTGGTGCAGAGTTGCTGGTCGATTGTATGAATTTCGTAAGGTGTGTATGGTATTGCATTGACGGGACAAACCTGTACGCATTTTGTGCAGCCTATGCATTTATCGTTTACGGTGTATTTTATAAGATCCTTGCAGCGGCCGGCAGGACAGATACCCCTTGTATGGGCCTCAAACTCGTCGCGGAAATAGAGAAGGTTGGTTATCACCGGATTGGGTGCGGTCTTACCCAGTCCGCACAGGCTGCCATCCTTTACGAAGTGGCAGAGCCGGTGAAGCTCATCAAGGTCTTCAACAGTTGCCTTACCTTCGGTGAGCCGTGTAACTATCCTAAGCATCTCGCCCGTTCCCACCCTGCAGAAGGTGCATTTGCCGCATGACTGTTCGTGGGTGAAGGTAAGGAAGTATTTTGCCATGTCGACCAGGCAATCGGAGTCGTCGAGCACTACAAGACCGCCGGAGCCCATCATGGCACCCAGCCGTGTCAGCTCCTCAAAGTCGACCGGAGTGTCGGCCATCCGGGCGGGGATGCAGCCGCCCGAGGGGCCACCTATCTGCACAGCCTTAAACTTCCGTCCGGCTGCAACGCCCTCGCCTATCTCCTCCACTATACGGCGTATCGTAATACCCATTGGCACCTCAATAAGTCCTCCGCGCGCCACCTTGCCGGCGAGGGCGAAAACCTTCGTCCCCTTGCTGCCGGCAGTGCCAATATCAGCGAAGGCAGCAGCGCCGTTACGCAATATCCATGGAACCATACAGAAAGTCTCGACGTTGTTTACCAGCGTCGGCTTCCCCTCCAGCCCGGCCTCCGCCGGAAACGGAGGCCTGAAATGAGGCGTCCCCCTGCTGCCTTCAATCGACGCTATCAACGCCGTCTCCTCGCCGCAGACGAAGGCCCCCGCCCCCTCAAAAACGTTTAAAGTAAATTCACCCAGCAATCCCGCCTGTCGGCAAATTTCAATCGCGGCATTAATCCGTTCAACGGCCAGTGGGTATTCCGCACGTATGTAGAAAATACCGCGGGTAGCCCCTGTGGCTCGCGCCGCAATCAGCATACCCTCAATAACCCTGAAGGGGAACGATTCGAGCAGCATCCTGTCCATAAATGCGCCGGGGTCGCCCTCGTCGCCGTTGCAGACAATAATTTTTTCGGGGTTTGGCTGAGCAGCCACAATCTCCCATTTTCTTCCTGTCGGGAAACCGCCACCACCCCTTCCGCGCAGTCCGCTGTCGAGGATTTCTTTCCTCACCTCTGCCGGAGTCATGGAGCCGCTGGCCTTCCTGAGCCCCTCGAATCCGCCGCCCACCGATCTATACTCTTCAAGATCGAGTGGTGACAGTATCCCGTAGTGTTCAGTGGCTATGTGCATCTGGTGGTTCAGGAAATTATCGAGGTGCTTCTCACGGACATTGTCGGGATATATCACCTGGCTGCGGTCGAGTTCATCGGAACGGAAGGTGTCGAGCAACTCATCGATGGTGCTGCGCAGCCTGCTAACCGCTGTCTTCGGCTGAATATGCTTGAGGAGGATATCCTGAACTTCCCTTGGTTTAACATTGGTATACCGTTTTGGCTCACGACCCTTAACTGCTATTTCCAGCAGTGGCGTCTGGTTGCACACCCCAACGCAACCGACGGGTTTCACGGCAGCGTTGAGGCGGTAATCGGCAATAATCCTGCGCACCTCAGTAATAACCTCATGGCTCCCGCCGGCTATGCAGCAGGAACCAAGGCCGACCCTTATTTCGTTGGGACTCTCTTCAATGGCTTCGTCGAACAGTCCTGATATATCGACTGCGGGCGATTGAAGGAAGTCTTCAATAACCTCAGCAGCCTTCGATGTCAGCACGTGTCCGTAAGTTTTATTGTCTATCTGAACCACAGGGGCAAGTGTACAGCATCCAAGGCATGCAACACTCTCGAGCGAGAACTTTCCGTCTTTCGTGGTATGGCTTTCACCGTTAAGGCTGAGCACCCTCCTGAAGGCATCGGCTACAAGATCGGCCCCTTTCACGTGGCAGGCAGTGCCGGTACAAATCTTGATAACATGCTCACCATAAGGGACATGTCTGAACTGACTGTAGAAGGTCGATACGCCGGTAACCTGTTAGGGTGTTACATCGCTAAGCTGGTAAAGTATTTTCAGAGCATCGGAGGGAATATAGTTGAAATGGTTCTGGAGTGCCTGCAGCAGTGGGATGACCTTATCCTTACCCCTTCCGGTGGCAGCAACAATAGCTTCAACAGCTGACCGTATGTTTTCGGTCCCGTTTCCTCCGCAATTGCAGTTGTGCTCTTTATTTATGGTTTCAGTTTTTGCCAATGCAGTAAATGTGTTGTGAACCCCTGATGAATAGCCTGCCATTGGCGAAAGCGGGGGTGCTGACGCTCTTCTCGCCAAGGGGTGAGGTTGCGACGAGGTCGAACTCGCCCGTTGCCCTGAAAATGTATGTTACACCGTTAATGTCCATAAGGTATACGTTCCCTTCGGCAATGATGGGTGATGAGTAAAATCCATAGTCGAAAAAATGCTCCCAGATTATCTTGCCTGTTTTGGTGTCGTAGCAGGCCACCCCGCCGAAGCTGGTGGCTACGAAGAGATAGTCTTCGGTGGCTACGAGGCTGGCAACCTCGGGGGTGAACTCATTGTCCTGCCATACCGGTTCGTCGCCGGTGCCGGGCTTTATAGCCACAAGCTTGGCGAACTCATTTCCGGCGAATACCATTGTGCTGTTGACCCCCACGGAGGGTCCAATTTCGGCGCTGACGCCACGTGCTCTCCATATTTCGGCTCCGGTGACGGGGTCATATCCGGCAACGTATGGGTCGGTGGTGAGTATCACCTGGTCTCTGCCATTCAGTTTTGCAATGACTGGCGATGCCCATGATATTTTTGCCCCTGTACGAACTGTCTCCCATGCTTTTTCACCAGTGCGGGTGTTGAAGGCCATCAGTGAGGCCTTTTTATTATGGTCGAATTGCACAAGAACGAGGTTGTTGTAGATTATCAATGACGACGAATGGCCGTAATGGTTATCGGGAACCCCGATGTTCTTCGCCCAGAGGATTTTACCGTTATGATCGGCAGCTACAAGGTTGCCGGTTGCGAAGATAGCGCATACCACTTCGCCGTTGACTGCTGCTGTCGGTGCCGCGAGGCCTGTATCTTCAGTCGTTTCTGGCGGTGTTGACGGTGCCCCGGGGATGTTTCGAGGTGAGGCTGTCCATATAAGTTTGCCATCGACGGCATTGTAGCAGTAAATCTCTTCGCCCGATTTATCAGCGCCGGTGATGAACATCCTGTTGCCCCAGATTACAGGGGAGTTGTAACCGTGTTTCGGTATTTTAATCTTCCAGATAACCCCCTTGCCAGCTGCTCCGTCCCAGTTCGTCGGGTATCCGGTACCTTCGGCGAAGCCACGTGATCCGGGTCCCCTGAAGAATGGGAAAGACTGTCCCGGACCGGGAGCCGGTGCTGCTGACGTTGATGTTCCCGGTGCAGGACCGGCTGCAGCGCCCTGTGCACCTGCCGGGGTCTGCGAAACTGCAGTTGTCTGTCCTCCGGTTGCCCCACCCTGTGCACCCCCG
The DNA here is from genome assembly GCA_964446435.1 of uncultured Rikenellaceae bacterium. Classification (GTDB taxonomy): domain Bacteria; phylum Bacteroidota; class Bacteroidia; order Bacteroidales; family VadinHA17; genus SLNP01. The sequence continues at coordinate 9,797 of CAYUOS010000023.1, forward strand.
GCCGTGATGCCCGAAACCGATTCTAAAGTGGTTGCTCCCGGGCTGTCTGCCCCTGCTGCTCCCTCCGTAGATATTCCTGCGCCCTGAACCTGAGCCTGAGCCTGACCCTGGCCCTGAGACTGCAGTCCGCCACCCTGCGGTCCACCAACCGAGAAAGTCTGAACCTCTTCGGCTGTAAGCACTCTCGACGCCTGAGGCAGGTTGCGCCTCATAACCGCCGAAACAACGAGGGCTGCTGCAAACAGAACCACAGCCGGAACCATCAGCCACTGCCGCTTCACACCCTTAATACTTTTTTCATCGGAAGGTTCGCCGGGAAATGATGGTACTATCTTGTCGGATGCAGCCAGCACCCTCTGGGCAAGGATGAAGATTATTGCTCCTGCCAGCATGAGGTAAGAGCCTGCCCTCACCTGCCAGGTGCCGGTGAAGAAGGCCTTTCGGGCCATCAGATCGAGTGTCCGAATCTGCTCCTGCAGATCTTTGTTTTCAGGATCGCGGTCGAACTGTTCTTTAAGCTGCACAAGTACAGGGTTATCGAGCGGATCGATCCTTTTAAGCTGCAAAAAGCCGGCGAGCATTATCACTGCTATCAGCAGGGTGAATAGGCCTGAAACCAGGCTGACCGTCTTTAATGTTTTTATATCCTTGTCTGTTAAATTCATACAATATTGTCGGGTTTTTTCTTTTCATCTTTGGTAACCGGGCAGAATTCGAAGCATCGGGTGCAGCTGACGCATTTGCCCCTGTCGGGTATATAATCGGGCCGCTCCTCGCGCCTGGTGGAGGCGAAAAGGGCGATACCCAGTGATGCTCCGAAGAAGAGGCCCACCCACCTCGATCCCTTCCGGAATCGTTCTGTCACAATGGTCTCGTCATAGTAGAGTTCCTCAATGTTTTTGCCTGATTCCTTGAATGTTACGGCTTCCTTTGTTATTGCAGGAACCCCGGTCAGTTCCTCGGTTCGCATTTCGCGCGCAAGAGACACCACCGGGTTAATGCCGGCAAGGTGCATATGTGTTTTTTCGGTGAGGAACCATCCTGCGAGTGTCAGAACAGGTATGAGCACCAGATAAAGGGCGAAGAGTGAGCGTTCCTTTTTTCTGGGCCCGGGTGTTTCGGTGGTATTTGAAGGGAGTATTGCGTTGTATGGGCATGAGTTTTCGCAAAGGCGGCAGTTGATGCATTCAGCCGGGGTTATTGTGAGATGTTTTGCGGAAAAGCGCGAGAACCAGTTAAGTACAACTCCATAGGGACACAGGAACCGGCAATAGGGACGGCTGACGAAGAGGCCGGCCAGCAGCAGGAGCACCCCGAAGATTATCATTGTATATGGTGCGTCCATCCGGAAGAACCCGACGTACGGATCGTACCGGCAAATGATGAACTGGCTGTTGGTGGCGGCAAAGAGAAACGCAAGTCCCAGATACAGATAAGGTATTACCGAAAGGGCCGTTTCCAGCTTCTGCGGAACCTTTATCGGGAACAGGGCAGTGAGTTCCTGAACAGCTCCGAGAGGGCAAACGCCCGAGCAGAAGACCCTGCCGAAGGCGAGGGCGAACAGGAGCGGGAGGAGGAAGAACAGCAATGCCGTAAGTGGTATCGCGTAACTCTCATTGAAAAGTGTAAGGGCCACATTCTGTACTGACCCAACGGCACAGATGCACCCTTCGCGGAAGAATCCGAAATATGCCAGGGAGAAGACGGTGAGCCAGATCATACCCGTACGTGACCGCTTTTTGAGGGCAAAGTATGCTGCAAACGACATTGCCGCAATGAGGACAGCTACATCGATATATTCCCAGGCCACAGCCCTGGGGGCTTCATACTGGTGTACGGGGTATTCATAACCCGATTCAAAGTCAGGTTTGGGGAACCGCTGCTGGGCTATCAGCACTGCGTGCCATCCCAGGAGTATGAAGACCAGAATAACGGGTAGTTTTCTTTTCATTGTTTAGGCATGTATCCGTCTTTTGTGATATATGGTCTTGAGGCAGGGACCCTGCTGATTGCATCGGAGGGACATGCCCTCGCAATAGCACACTCGTTGCAGTTAACGCAAATATTCTGGTTTATCTGCATGTAGAGTGATCCGTTGCCGAAGTCGGCGCAACCCTTCACACACTTGGCGCAGCCGATGCAGAGATCCTCATCTATCTTGTATTCAAAGTATGGGTCTTCAACATAAGTTCGTATGATGGCTCCGGTCGGACACAGCTGGCTTTCAGCTCCGGTGTTGATGTTTTTCACCCCCTGCCTGAGGTAGCCTCCGCACAGATCGCAATAGCCGCACATCTCGTAAGCGTGAAAGCATTTCGATGCCGAGGGTGTGAGGACGCAGTGGGTTTCGCACCTTCCGCACTGTGTACACTTGTAAGGATCGATCTGCCATACAAACTCCTGTGCTTCGGTTTTCTGAACCAGCACTCCGCCGAAGTATCCGATGGGCAGCAGTAGTGCATACCTGCCCGAGCGTCGTATGAACTCTCTCCTTCTCTGGTACTTATTAAGACTCTCTTCGTTCATGGCTTATGTTTTTATAACGGACAGTTATCCTTCGAAGTGCATCGTGATGCTGAAGGACATGCCTGGCAGTCGGGCTTCGTTGTTGTGCGGGCTGCCAGCAGGAGTGTGATGGCTGCAAGGATCCCCAGGAGTCCCCACCTTACGGTTTTCTTTATGAATACATTTCTGTCCATGTTCCTGAGCTATTGGATTGGGTTTGCTTTCCGGGTGAAAACATACAGCTTTGATTCAAAGTTTGAAGCCGCGTATATCTCTCCATTGCTCCCCACAGCAAGGTCAAAAGGCAAGGCTGAAGAGAACTGGTCGGGGGTAGCCACGTATTCTGTCAGGATACCGCCGGTAGTCATCACCTTAATCCGGCTGATCCCTTTTTCTGAGGTCACCACTTGTCCGTCATTCATCATTGTGTAATGTGACGGATTGCAGCAGCCGCTGAATGCTTCGGGAGCGAGTCCCGGTTCCCCGAAAGTGGAAATTATATTGCCCTGCAGGTCGCGGGTTTCGAGGCGCTGTTTGCCCGGATTGACCACCAGTACGTTGTTGCCGGGGAGGATGGTGAGGTCGAAGTATCCGCTCGGGATTATGAACTTTTCCCCTTCGTGGCCGAAGAAACTGCGGAGGCTGCCGTCGGTTTTGAGGATGTATACCCGTTTCATGCCTGCGTCTGCGAAGGCTACAATTTCGGCCGATGCCGCGATTGATGTGATAATGCTCTTGTCTTCGTATGGACCCCATTCGGTGATGGTTTGTCCGGTGAGGGTGTAGAGGGTGATAGTGGTTTCGGAAGCGGCGTAGATGGTTGTGCCATAAACAGCAAGGGCGCTTATTGCTTCGCCGGTTTCGGTTCTCCATTCGGAGTTCAGTCCTGCGTCGAGGAGGGTTAGAAAGTTCGCACCACCTGCTACCAGGCGACCGTCGGTTGTTGCAGCTATTGCCCTCAGCTTCCCATCAGGGAATTCCAGTGTGTTGCTGACCTGCCACAGGGGTTCGGGGTATACGATGTCGGATCCTGTCTCAATGGTTGGCTTATCGGTGAAGAGGCTTCCGGAGGTGATGTCGTACACAATGAAGACTACGAAGAAAACTATCACCACAATTGCAAGTATTGCTCCAATTCGTCGGTTCATATTTATCTAAGTATCAAATTAACAAATCAATACATTCAGAATCCCTGTGCCGGGTTCCCATGGTTACTTTCTCAGATCAAGGCAGAGAAGGTTATGGGAATCCCTGAGCAACAATAATCCGTCAGCCATGGCGAACGGTCCCCAGGCATCAACACCTTCAGGGATCACCTGGTGACGGGCCAGCAGCGTAACACTGGTTCCCCCGAAACTGAACATGAACAGTTCGCCCTCGTCGGTAAGGATGTACATCTTCTTGTCGGCGATAATATAGGGACCCATACCGAAGCGCATCTCCCTGTCGCTTATCCATACAGGGTTGTTAAGGTCGTTCACGTTGTAGCATGCCAGCTGGTTACGGAGGATGGCTGCATCCTTCGGCAGGATCGACCAGATATGGTTTCCGTGCAGCACAGGTGTCTGCTGTTCACTGGAAATACCTTCGCGAGGATTGTGTTTTGAGGTGAGGGTTGCGGTGATGGTGTTCCCTGTTCTGGTGAGGGTGATTCTCCCTCCCCCGAAGCCGTACCCTGCGAGGACGAGCAGCTCACTGTCAGATAGTTTAACCGGGCTGGGGGCTACTACCGAGGGGCTCCATTCGGTATTTACCCAGAGTAGCTTGCCGGTTTCGGGACCTGAAGCCGCTACCCCGGCTATTCCACCTATACCATTGTATATGAACATCTCCTCACCGAGCATTCTGTAGGGCATGACCGATGAATGCGACATTTTGATATTATCAGTGTTTGGTGTTTCCCACAGCACTTCGCCTGTAGCGCAGTCTACGCCTATGAGCAGCGCTGTGCCACCCGGAGCGAGTATAGCCACATCGTTGTGTATCAGGGGACACTGGCCTGTGTACCAGAATGGTGATTCAGCTCCGAATTCCTTCTCCATGTCAAGTGTCCACAGCAGGTCGCCGTTTTCGGGATTAACACACATGACATGAGACCGAGGACCAATCGTTACAAGGTAATTCTCGGTTACGGCAGGTATTGTACGCGACAATCCGTGGTTGCGCTTGAGAGGTACGTGGTACCATCGTTTCCAGAGCTCGGTGCCTGTGGCGAGTGAATAGCATCTGAGTACGTCTGCCTTCTCCTCCTCATCGTAGTCGAGCAGGTAAACCTTTCCGTTCAGTATTGCAGGAGCGGCGTGTCCTTCACCCAGACGGTGCTGCCAGACAATGCGGGGTCCGCCTGCCGGCCAGTTGTCGGCAAGCGGTGTCCGATCCTTGACAATATTGTCAAAATCTGCACCGCGGAACCTCGGCCAGTGGGATGTTGATGAGGTTTCCTCAGAAGCAGGAGCTTCGAAAAACTCACCGATGGTTACGTCGATAAGTTCGGCGGCACTGTCGGGACGGTTGTCGAGCCCGGGAACCCTTGGTTCCACCGGAATATTACCGTTTCCTGCCCTCCACCAGATGAGCAGGAGCAGGAGGACAAGGGAAAAGGAGGCTGTAATTGATATTGAATACAGTCGTTTCACTCGGTTTTCCGGTTTTAGGCACCGGGGGCGTAAAGGTACTAATTTTTGATGTTATATACTGCCAGGTAATCGCCGTGGCGCACGTATAGCCGGCCGTTGTGGATGACGGGGTGTGCCCAGTAAGGGCCCTCGCTCTTCGTGGGCAGGCGGAACTCGCTGACTACATCGAGTTTCTCTGCCGAGGGGCGGGCCAGACCGACATGGCCGGACTTCTCCTCGAAGAGATAAAGCATGCCGTCGGCTGATATGATTGAGCCTTTGTTGTGCCAGGGGTTTGTCCACAGTGTTTTTCCGGTGTTCCAGTCGACACTCGCCCACTGGCCCATGGTGTTGCTCTGGTAATTGGATGCAAACAGCTGATTGCCAAGGAGAACAACTCCTCCGTGATGCGTGTCGATATCGTTATTCTTCCACACAACTTCGGCTGATGTGCCGTCGGCTGAAAGCTTTAATTTGACGGCAGTATGATCGTATCCGCTGGTGATGAAGATATAACCGTCGCGGTAAATGGGTGTGATTGTGTGGTTAACTCTCGAGGATGCGGACTGCATGCCTGCATAGTCGACCTTCCAGAGTATTTTGCCATCGACGCTGTTTACCCCCAAAACAGTTCTGTTGAACATGGTAACAAGCATTTTCTTTCCACCGTGATGCACAAGAAGAGGATTTACATATTCCGCACCTTCGTTAATAGGTTCGGTTTCCCAAACTACCTTGCCCGTCTTTGCATCGAAAGCCACCATTGCTGTTTTCGATCCACCCGGTGTTACAATTATTTTGCCATCGACATAAACCGGCGATTCGGAAATGCCGAAACGGGGGGCTGTCGCACTGTACTTCTGAAAATGGTTTACTGACCATACCTTTTCACCTTTTTCCGAAACGCACACTATGTCGCCCTGTCCGCTCACCAGGTATAGGAACCCGTCGACATAGGTAGGTATGCATCTGCTCTCGGGATAGGTGCGGTCCCAAGCCTTGCCGTATACAAGTTCCCAGTTTTTCTTTCCGTCGTGTGAAAGAGAGGTAAGGACATCGGAATCGTCTTTTCGGCCGGTGATGTAAACTGCGTTGGCAGTGGGGGTTATTGCTGAATAGCCGGTTCCCACGCCGGTTATCTCCCAGATTTTCTGCGGACCGGTTGCCGGCCACTGCTTCAGGAGGCCTGTCTCGTTGTACACCCCAGTGCGGTCGGGTCCGCGCCAGTCAGATACCTGTGCGAAAATTGCCGCTGATAATGTCAATACTGCTGTAGTGAGCAATAGCTTCTTTCTTACTCTTTTTCTCATCTTTTCCGGTTTTATGTTATATCTGTTTATAATCTTTTTTTTCTGGCGGGATTTGGAATTCCGGTTTGTTTAGCTACCGGCTTCCTCTCTCATGCAATCCCTCGTCTCCGCGTTCCCTTACCTACCTACTTCCTCGCTCCTGGATTCCCGTACTTCCTTGCTTCCTCATCTCCTCATTCCCTTACTTTCTCGCTCCCTCGGTTCCTCATTCCCGTTGTCTCGATTCCACGCTCCCTTGCTTTCTCTGTTCCTCATCACCGAATTCTTTCGCTCCCGGATCCTCTCTCACTCAATGTTTAAGCGTACATATGACACTTAAACGGGGTGTTTTATTCCGTTATTGCGCAATATATCAATTTAATGCAAAATTCCGGCCAAAGATGTTTTTTATGATAAACAGCATGGGGCATGGTTTCGCTGTGGTGCCGCCGTTCAGGATTCAGGTAAAGGATCCCGGGGCACGTGTCTCAGTGTTCAGTCCAAGGTGTGCATGGCGGAAGCTTCTACATCCATAACTGACGGACCCAACTTCGGCCGGGCCGGGAGTGTGGTGCATAGCACAGATGTTGGGGCTAATTATCGGGGATGGCGATAACCGGAAGAAATGATTTTGAGATCACCTTTGCTACTGGTAGTTATCTCCTGAATTGACGTTACACCAAAGATTGTTACAGGTTGGAATGACAGGAACAGGTATTGTCGGAATGTGAAAAATAAACCGAAATAATATCGTAAAGATTCCGGTCGTATTTTTTCAGCTTTTTCCGGTTGTTAACCTGGTTATGTTTTCCGTCGGGTTTTGGCACCTGAGCATTAGCGTTGAACCAGGATTGAACTCCTTCAGCCCAGTACTCTTCAATATTTACAGCTGCATAAGTGTTATCCCATTTCCCATTTGAGAGTGCTGCATCCAGTTTCATTTGCAGGTTAGCGTTGAAATCTGGATAATTCAGGGCTAATCCTACGAGATGAATAGTGTGTGCGAATTCATGGACAAGGATATCTTCAGCGTGGTATTTATCAATCTGATAGCACAACAAATTTTCTTCGGCACAGGTTGTGAGGGGTAATTCCGGAATACCTCCCAACCCTCTTGCCCTGACATCCCAATTCATTGCTGTGTCATTCAGCAGAAACCTGTGCTCCGGCAGGTCTGTTGTCCCTTCATATCTGGCCATAACTGCAATTCTCACACCTCTGTTTCTCATGGTGTCCAAAACATTTTGCGGCAACGATTTGGTCATCATTATTATTATATCCCGTGCTTTTAAAAGGGCTTCGTCAGGGACTTTCCGGGAACCAACCACTGGAAAGCCATTGGCATCTGTATATTTTTTGTAGAAATCGTCAATCCCTATTTCCTTTGGAGGCGATGTAACAATACCCCCGGCGTAATTTGCAGCATCGTTACTGGTACAACTTACAGTCAGGATAATAATTAAGAGAGGAATCAGAAGTTTCATTAAGAATTTGATTTAGGAGAATTTATTTAAGACAGCATTTCTCGTTACTTGGTTTGATGACAGCTACCTGTAAGTGATTCATTAAGAAATTCACTAATGAGGTTATGAAGGTCGGGGTCGTATTGAAGAAGCTCGTTTCGTGTATTTACATGGTTGTGTATCCCGTTGGGAGGAGAACTTTGTGCGTTAACGTTAAACCAGCTTTGAACGCCTTCAGCCCAGTACTCTGCGATGTTTGTCGCTGCATAGGTATTCAGCCACTTGCCAGAATTGATAGCATTTGTGAAAATGTTATTCAGTCTGGTTTCAAAGTCATTCTCAACAAATTTTATCCCCATCCCGTGTAAGGCATGTGCAAACTCGTGGATGAGGATGTCTTCTGTTTTGTACCGATCGTTTGTATAGCATAGAATATTTTCTTCAGCCCCGGTAGTAAGGGGTACCCAGATGGTTCCTCCAAGACCTCTGGCACGCTCATCCCAGTTAGTATTTGGGTCATTCTTCAGAAATGCATACTCCGGCATATCTGTGGTTACCTCGCTGGCTCCGATTATTCCAACCCTCGCATTGTATTCTATCATTTTCAGGCGGACATCATCGCGCTTGCCCAGCATCATGATGACAATGCTACGGGCTTTCAGAAGAGCCTCTTCCGGGACTTTAGCTGAGCTAATAACCGGAATTCCATTGGCGTCTGTATATTTTTTGTAGAACGGATTAAGGCCCAGGGAGACTGGTACAGCGGTTATTTCTATCCCGCCCGGGGCAACAGTAATTGTAGTTTCTCTTGCAGAAGAGGAGGTCTGGTTATTTGCAGTTAAAATTACTTTAAATGATCCGGAACGATAGTATGTATGAGTCGGGTCCTTAAGTGAAGAAGTCCTGCCATCACCGAAATCCCAATGAAATTGATCTGCATCAGAACACAGATTGACAAAAGTTACAGTACACGGTGATACTTCATTGTCTTTGGAAAATGAAAAATCGGCTATTGCCTCTTTCTCTCTCTTGCATCCTGAAAGTGCAAAAAGAAGCAAAAAAATGTATGAAATATGGGGTACTCTCATTATTTATGATTTAAATGGTTGCGAGGGTTTTTTGCCCTCGCAACCATTTGGTAAAAAATCATTGTTTAAATGTAAATACAACATCCTGAATGGTGTGTTTGTCTGCATGCCACCAATTATCGTCAACAGACACATTTTTAAACACAAGACTGTTGCCTGATGCGTCATAATACCCGATATCTGCAGTTGTACTCTGATAGATGTAAGGCATTAGCCTTAGTTTTTTAGTATTAACCGAACCCGTAGCCCTGTCAATCATGGTAATATCCTCAGTGGTATCAAAACCATCACCCGGCAAATTTATAACAAATCTTGAGTCTCCGGGTTTGGGGCAGTTGATTGTAAAGACAACACCGTACCACCAGTCATTCCAGTTACACCAATCCAGACCGAAGTCGGTAAGCATATAATAGTCTTCATGGAATGTCCACCCCAACTCCCAGGCAGCTGATGTTGCGTTCCATATCCATCCATAGATCCACACCCCTTTTCTGAGTTCGACATTTTTCTTGAATCCGGTGATACGGTTATGTGCCTCATATACTCCTGTGGGGATTTCCGGAAGCTCGCAAAAGTTCAGGTAAACAGGCACGACCTGATAGGAAGTAGCCGTTCTGAGGGTATCATTATTGCTCAGTACAGCAAAGGATTCAAAAGAGAAATAGTATCCGGTGTTGATACTATCGGGCTCAAAATCCAGACCATTCATAAGCGCAGCGCCTGAACTTATTGTAAATTCCAGGGTGTCAGCCACTGACGATTCGAATGCCACGGTTGCAGCAGCAACCTTGTTTTCGGGATTCATAAGTTTTTTGACAATCAGGATCTCCTGGACGTCTGTATATGCGCCGATAACTATCTGCATTTCCAAATCCACATCGTATACTACAGAAGTCGGATTGTATTCCCTGGTACAGGTTATGGATCCGGAGGAGCCTGAAAAACTTGCAGAGTATCCTGGTTTGATATCTTTAAGCAGATCAATTGTTTCCTTGTGGCATGAGAATGACAATACCGCAACGCTCAGAACAGCTATTTTCACTAAATTCTTCATCTTTAATCATTTTATCAGTTAATCCACCATATTTTTGAATCAAGAGCATCTCCTTTGGGCAGTGTTTCTATGGCTGCCGACAGGTTCTGAGAGTTGGACTGCTCCTCTGAAATTGGATATAGGAAGCGGTAAGGTATTACATTCACTGAACCTCCAGCTACTGGGATTAAGGCGGGAAAGCCTGTTCTTCGTTGTTCTGACCAGGCTTCGATTCCCCTGGAAAAGAGGGATATCCACTTTTGTTCCATTATCCTGGCCAGGGTGTTGTTATAGTTAACACCCGGACCTTCAATGAAGGTATTGTAATCTGTCAGCGGGATTCCAAGGTCATCAAAATTGGCTTTTATGGCATTATTATAGTAAGTTTCACCATCCTGGGAGATTATCCCTCGCTGGCATGCTTCCGCAAGCAGAAACAATACCTCTGAGTAAGAAATGAGAGTTGCCGGTCTGTCTTTTCTACCCCAGACAGGATTTATTTTCGCATAGATGGCTATGTCATTGGCACTGATACCAACGCCAGGTGCAAGTCCGACAAACTCGCCTTCCTGGTTCTCTGTTCCAAAGACAGGTAACCTTGGGTCATCTATGCTTTCCATATAGTCAACCAGCGCGTTTGTTAATCTATACCCACCATCAGTAGCTTCGGCAGAAAGTGTCGAATAGAAAGGATTGTAGTTCTTTGGTGCGGTCCCCGGGAACCTGAAACTGACATTATCAGCGCTTGAATGCAGAAAATCAGTCTCAGGATTATTCACAAGAGTCCGGATTTCATCTGACATGTCTATCTTCATCGAAATACGCATCATCAGTTTTAACTGAAGAGAGTTCGAGAATTTGAGCCATTTTGATGCATCACCGGAGAACAGAATATCGTATCCATCTCTGATTGAAATTTTGCTTTTATCTTTCAGCATTCGGGATGCCGACTTAAGTGAGTCAATCAATGACAGATAGACATCTTCCTGCGAGTCAAATACAGGCTTGTTAATTCCTTCTTCTGCATTTAATGCCTGCCTAAATGGGATAGGCCCATAACAATCAGTCAATAGTCCGAAGGCATAGGAGGAAAGGATAAGTGAAATTGCCTGCTGGGTTTCATTATTATTTTTAGAGGCAATTTCGTACATCGTCTTCAGGTCTTTTAGTGGTCCGACATAAAGATTGTCCCACAAATAACCCCTTGCCTTTTCATAAGAATAACTTCCATTTGACGGCCAGTATGCACATGAAATATGTTGTACCCATGCAGATGCATAGCTAAGGTTTTCCATAAATGCATTCTCATTGGCTGCGATTGAGAATATTGCCCCCGGGAGAAGATAGTCTGAAGGGACTTCCGTAATTGCATTAGGATCGAGATTGATTTTATCAAAGTCCTTCTCGCACGACTGAAAGAGCAGAGTACATATAATCAATGGAAGGGTCAGGATTTTATGGTATCTATTTGTTCTCATCTTTGCGGGTCTTTAAAATTTTATTGAAATGTCAATACTTATAGTTCTGGCTGTCGGCATGTTGAAGAGCTCAAACCCCTGATAGTAGGGTGAAGCTGATACGGCAGACTCCGGATCTACATGAGGAACGTTGGCAAAAAGAAGTGCAAGATTTCTGCCAACTACTGAGATGGTTGCACTTCTCAAAGGGAGGGAACCCAACAAAGAGGGCGGAACATTCCATGCAGCCCTTACCTCCTTTAGCTTCACATATGAAGCATCAAAAATTACAGGTTCATGAAGACCATATTGGTTTAATCTGTAATTATAATCCTGGAATGAAACAGATACATTATTTGGGACAAATACTATTTCCCCATCCTTTTCAACCTCCATCACTCCTTTCCCGACAATGCTTCCCTGACGGTAAATGTTTTCTGTTTCAGAGGCGAGACCATATTGACGAAGCCACTGGGTTGTCAGGGAAAACATATCTCCACCAAATTTGCCATTGAATTGCATGAATAGGCTTAGATTTCTGTATCTTAATCCAGTTGAGAGATTTCCCAGCCAGTCTGGGGTAATATTCCCTATAACGGAGGTCTTATTGTCAATTGCTGGTAAACCGTTAACATGGATGATGTTCCCTTCAGGGTCTCTCCTGAATTTAAATCCTACCATATTGCCATAAGCTGATCCGGGCCTTGCCTCAGTCCTTATACCTGAGTACCCATAACCAATTGGCAGGGCATCAACCCCTTCTGCAAGGGATTTCACCTCATTGATGTTCATTGAGTAAGAGAAGGAGAGATTCCACTCAAGATTACTTTTCTTTACCGGTGTAGCTGAAGTCATTATCTCAATCCCCTTGTTTGTAAGCTCTCCCACATTGACAGCCCGATATGTATAGCCTGCACTGGGAGGAGTCACGATCCATGAGATCTGGTCGAAGGATCTGCCTGAATATGCAGCTATGTCAAAATTCATACGGGAATTGAACAACCTTATATCCAATCCTGCTTCATACTGTTGAGTCCTTGTGGGTTTGAGATTAGGATTTTTGAGGGAGTTCTCAACGGATGCTTCATAAATGTTTTCAAGGCGGTTTAAGTTGAAAAATGATCGCTGCAGTTGGTAGGGCGAGGCTCCTGATCCCACCTGCGATGCACTTAGTCTTAACTTGGCGAAAGAAATCATATCAGGCATGGTAAATGCTTCACTGGCTACCCAGCTAAGAGAGGCTGAAGGATAGAAATATGATCTGTTCGCAGCCGGAAGAGTACTTGTCCAGTCATTCCTGCCAGTAATAGTCAAATAAACACCCCTGTCGAAAGAAAAGTCGAGGTTTCCAAAAATGCTGTTAAGCCTGCTTTCAGAGTAACCGTTTGAGGCCTCCCTTGTTCCCTTTGAGTTTGAGAGGTTGAATACTCCCGGGATTACCAGTTCGGGAGCACTCATGCTCTCCCAATCCATCACAAGGCTTCTTCTTTCTGCACCTATGAAAGCGTTTATCCCTGCGAAGTTCAAATCCTTTTTGTAGAATATTATGGCATTCATGGTTGTGTTTTGCCTCTTGGTCATATTACGGCTGTAATAACCTTTATAACTGTATACGCTTCCTGTCCAGTGCCGTACACCTTCATCGGCCTTAACCTGAATTTGTTCATCGATATACTCACTGCTATATTTTGCATCAATTGAAAGGTCTTCGGTAAGATTGTATTTAGCACCGATTATGGTAAAGAACCTGTTACTCGAAAATTCGTTGTTGAGTCTTTCAAGGAGGATGTAAGGATTTGGGTAATAGTCGCTGGTAGCAGAACAATACCCAGGGGCAACAATGCCAGCATTAATGCCCTTATAATCAAAAGGTAGCGGAACTCCTCTGTTCAGCAGACCTTTCCAATCCCGAAGATCTGCGCTGTTGGTGCTCCTTGGCATGAAAAATGCGGACTTTACCGGATTCTCCGGGTAGTTATCTCCAGCCATCCTGTTACCACTAAATGTGTTTGAGAAAAGGATGCTGGAGTTAACAACAAGACGAGGAGAAATGTTTGTGGATGCGGTTACTGATATATTGTTTCTTGATAGATCAGTATTGTAAAGCATCCCTTCCTGCATCATATTACTGTAAGCCAGCCTGTAGTTGTATTTTCCGGCTTCGCTTTTGCTGAAGGAGAGGTTATTGTTGAGTGTAACACCTGTCCTGAAGAAGTCCTTTACATTGTCCTTATACGAGCGGAGGAGTACCGGTACAGGATTGCCTGACTCATCCAGCGGACTATTCCAGTCAATCCCTAGGGTCCCTTTGTCAAGTTCCGGACCGTAGGCGTAATATGACTCCTGACCAGATTCCCAATAATCCCACCCTTCCGGATCAAAGCCAGGACCATATTTATTCTGATAGTCGGGCAGTCTGAACGGTCTGTCCATTGAAATGCCGGAGGTAAATTCAAAACCAACACCACTTGTCCCACTCTTCGTTGTTATAACAACAGCCCCGTTAGCTGCCTGTGATCCATAAAGCGCAGCCGCACTGGCACCCTTAAGGACAGTAAGCGACTCAATATCATTCGGGCTTAAGTCTGAAACAGCATTCCCATAGTCCACTGTTCCACGGCTTCGGAGTGTATTGTTAACAGGAATTCCGTCAATCACAAAAAGAGGCTGATTGTCTGAGGAAATACTGGAGATGCCCCTGATAATTATTCTTGATGACGATCCAACACCTCCGCTTGATGAGGAAATATCTACTCCGGCAACTTTACCTGACAATGCATTAATAAGATTCGATTCATTGGTTTGTGAAATCTCTTCCCCGCCAATCTTAGTAACTGCATATCCAAGAGATTTTTCTGAACGGCGTATCCCCAAGGCTGTTACAACAACTTCCTCCAATGCTATTCCTTCTCTCAGATTGATGGTCAGAAAGCTTTGTGTACCAACCTCAATCTCCTGTGGTTCCATTCCAATGAAGGATATTTGCAGGATATTGTCAGTTCCCGGGACAACAATGGAGAATTCCCCGTTGGTGTCTGAGTATGTGCCTGTCCTGGTGCCTTTAACCAGAATGTTTGCCCCTGGGACCGGCTTCTGATCGATGTCTCGAATTACTCCCCTGACAACCCTTTCCTGTGCGTTTAACAGAGTGATGGTCAGCATCGCCAAAAGGATTGTAAGAGAGGCTCTTTTAGTTATTTTTTGCATAATCTAATAGGTTTAGGTTCTGATATAAAGGTATGAAGTAAGTTTTCCGTGTGGTGTTATGAATTATGCAAATAGGAGGACGTCCCTATACAAAATTTGGACTTTTTCGGCATGTAATTGGACTAATTCGTCAATGACTAACCGCCGGGATTATTGGAACAGCAGATCGTTAACTTTGAAGAGTGTTTTTTTGAAAGTTCTTTGGTGATTGGCCAAATTCCTGATGGAAACATTTTGTGAAGTAACCTGGGTCGTTAAATCCCACCCTATAGGCAATTTCTGATATTGAAAGATCTGTCTGCAAAAGCAACTGAGCTCCGTTTTTCAATCTTATCTTCCGGATGAAGGAGGTGATTGATAATCCTGTATAACCTTTAAGTTTTCTGTAAAGCATTGTCTGGGACATATTCATTATCAGACACAGTTTTTCAACCGATAACTCACTGTCTGCCAAATTCTCTTCAATAGCGTCGAGAAGTTTCGTCATGAACAGCCTTTCCTGATTTGGAATATCAGCAATATCATCGTGAACTGAACTTTCAACCATGTTTTGCTGTTTTAAGCCGGATTTCTGATGGCCTTGGGGATACTTGTTTCCGGAAATAACCTCTGAAATTATGCTCTGCTGAATTCTCTTCTGGATAATATTCTCCATAATCAATTCTTTTCTGACTCTTCTTCGGATACTTATGTCGTTCAAAACGTAAAGAATAAATCCAATAACCAGTAGATATGAAACCCTTGCATAGATGGTACTGTACCATGGTCGCCGTACTGAAAATCCGAAGCAGGTTGTTTCGCTTTCAATTCCTCCGGGGGTTCTTCCCTTAACAATTAACCGATATTTGCCCGGAGACAGGTCATTCAATACTAAGAACTCCTGAGTGCTCCATTTACTCCAACTATCGGAATAGCCCTCAAGGATGTAGGAATATTCACTTTTATAATCGCCGGAATATACCGGAAGGGAGAAGTGGATGAATATGTTCTTGCCGTCTGATAGTTTCATGCCCTCAAGGTCATCAGGACAACTATTCAGAGCCAGAAACCTTACAGAATCGTCCTTTACTATCCGGTCAATAACGACTGGTTTTATACTTGCTTCAGAATTCACGACAGTATTGTCATAAAGATATAAACCCTTGTTTCCACCCATCCATGTCTTACCGGCAGAGTCATGATAAATCGCAAAGGCTGAGAAAATATGCCGTACCGGATCGAACGGGAGCAAATGGAGCAAATATGTGCCATCCTGCCTGTTAACCAGAAGTTCATTACCACCGAGCCATATGTTTCCCTTTTTATCGGGGGCCATTACACTTGCCATTTTATTATATTCAGAAACGGAAAGGCCAAGGTAGGTGCATTTGGTGAAGCTTTTCTTTTCAGGTTCGAAAGTGAGGAACCCCGTAGCATTGGAAAAAATTACCTGATCATCAATGTTATGAACATCTGTAAGTGTATTGAAGGTGAATGATTCAGATGTGTCGAATACATCTGTATTCCCGTTAGCAATGGTATTGATCAGGCTTTTTTGACTTAATCGTATCATTTTCAATGATCTTGTGCCAATCCAGATATGTCTGTCACCCTCCTGGGCAACTGACCTAAATTCGCTGAATAAGCCTGAAATATTGCTGAGATACTCAATCCGGCCATTTGTAACTCTCGAGAGGTGAAGGTTATTTGCCCCGAAAGAAAGTATAAGTGAGGGGTCGGCACTCAACTTTATTGACTTAAGAATTAGTTCTCCCTTATATATCTGCCTTATGTCTGAGCCTGCCAACTCATAAAGACCATCACCAGAACTGACCAGAGCAATCTCAACCCCATCAGGTCTGGCGATCTTATTTATATGCCATACCTCGGAATTCAGAATCTTTTCCACTTTTCGGGCCAGGTTTCCTGGTTCTGGTAGGTAAAACAATCCGGTCAGGGTTCCGGTCAGAATTCCTCCACGGTGACCCTGGATACTCATCACAACACCCTCAACACCCCTGCTATAGTCCCAGAGCGAAAATGGAGAATAGATATTTAACGAAGTAATCCCATTTCCCGTGCACATCCAAAGATTAGAGTCGTGTGATAAACCAAGGAAATAGTGGGCATTATCCTGCGTACCGCTTTGGTAATGAAGGATCTTGATTATCTTGCCCTTCCTGTTGGTAATAAGGGTGCCGTTGAGCAAGGTTGCAAAAGCCAGGTTCCCATCGGGCAATGAGAGCATATGGTAAATTCGATTCTTCATTAAGAAGCTACTTGTTTCCGGCTCCTGGGTTAGAAATGGCATAACCTCTCCCGTCAGCATACTATAGATGAAGACTCCCTCTTCCCTTGTCCCTAGCAAAATCGTATCACTACCCAGATGAATAGCTCCCGACAATATCTTATTCCTGAAGAATTCGCCACCGGGAAGAGGTTTAAAACCCGAATCAGTATAATGTGAAAGTCCTTTACTGACTTCATTGACAATGTAATTGTCTGCAAGGCTGAAGCCTCTGTGATAACAATTATCCAGCCGGAATGCCCCGATGCTGTCATTCCCGTAACTGACAAAGATGTGGTTTTTTGCCTGAAAGAACATTTTCCCGTCAGATTCGCTTATACTCCAGATATCGCCAAATGACAGGTCTTGATCAATATTGCCAGGTATCACGGACTCCAATAATAAACCCTGGTTTTCATCTCGCTTAATCCTTCCGAAGTCATTGACCGTTCCATACCAGATATCTCCGTTTGAATCTGTATGGAGAGCCCTGATTACCTCTTTATTATTGGGAAACAGACGCCATTCAGTTCCGTTGAAGGTAATAATTGCCCCTTCAACACCAAAATAGATTACACCCATGGTATCCTGAACCATGCACCATACAGAACCATTTAATGAAAGACTGGCCTGAAGATCAAAATTCTTAACCAGATATTTTGGTTCCTGCCCGTTTATTAAACTAAAAATGAATAATAATGGTACAAGGATTTTCGAAATTCTCATTTTACTTTCCCCTATTGCACAAATATAGTAAAATAGCAACTTATATTCCTTTGAGGTGTCATATACCTGATTGATCGGCTTTTGTTGTCATTAGACGAGATGGGATCAATGGGTTTACCATTCATTAGGACTGTCTCCCGGGACGTGAGGGGCATCGGGCATCGGGCCTGAGGCTCAGAAACTATTGATATCAAAAAAGACAAGCACCATATTGTCTTCAGGTAGCACCTTTTTTAATTCAGGGAAGAAAGTCAGGGAGAATGGGCTATGGTCCGCTTCAGGGGTGGTCCTGTATTTCCCGCTACTAATATCATGAATCCTTTTCGCGTCAACAATCCCGAAAAACATATTCTCGCTGCAAAATATTGTTTTAGGGTACATGGGTCCAAAAAGCCTCCGGCTTGTAAGCACGACAGCATTACCGCTTGTCCTGTTGTAGAAAACGTCTCTTAACGCATCCTTGTAGCCGTAGCTAATGTTCAGATAGATTATACTGTCCGTAAATCCCAGATTTTCGGGTCCGATTACTACCTTTTTGTTTTCGAGGAAAAACTTCTGGTACTCACCTAAACTATTGACGGGTAGTGTAAGGAGCCGATGTTTTTCGTCATAGGGAAGCCCATTTTCACCAAAATTGAGCAGATAAGCCGGATTTAATGACTGACCGTTAATCTCATATATGGTGTCCGAAATAGGATGTGAGAAAAATGCCTTCTCAGAGTCGGTAAAAAAGCACTTTGATCTGATATCGAAAGGAGAGGAAGTTATGCCCATATCAATGGGAAATCCCTCTTGTATGAGATTCCACTCTTTGTCAAATACCTTAAATGCATTAGTCTCTTTACCAGTTGACATAAACTGAATCGCCATTCCCTCGGCAAAGGCGTAGGTCATTCCATTGAAGTGCAAATAATCGACAAAGGTGCCATATTCCATAAGGTTTAGCATATTGCCGATATGTGTTCCATCGTAACGGTATCTCATAATATCAATTGCGGCAATTTCGAGGTACTCTTCCCCAGTGTTCGGCGAGAAGGCCGTTATGCCAAGATACTCCCCGGGCCCCCTGCCTTGTGCGTCAAGTTTAAAAAGGAATCTCCCCTCAAGATTAAATGCAAATATTGCATGCTGCTTTCCGCTATTAGAAAGAATAAAAATGATGCTGTCCCTGATTACGATATCATCATATTTATCGATTACACATTCCTTATTGGTTTCAAGCGGTACAAACCGGGGATTAGATAGTAATGAGTCTATGCTGATTTGTGTAAGCGATTCCAACTCGAGGTTGATGGTTACCATTCCGGTTGTCAGATCAGCGTCTGTTGTCCTGCTTCCGGATGTACATGATGTCAGGAATAAAATGACCAGAAACTTGTTGAAATATTTCATGTGATTGCAGTTTTATCAAAAATATCGTTGGATATTCATTTTTCCAAAAGTATGTTCAATAGTTTGCATTTTCGAATAGTGTTACTACTTTTGTGGCGGTATAAACGTAAAGGCATTTGCCCGTAAAAATGAGACGAACTCATCACAACGACCGCAATTTCATCATGCCGCTGCTGCCTATGGACATGCGCAGCTAACGGTTTTTTACACCGTTTACCTGTTTAAATCCCAATCATTTTAGTTTTTCAGTCTTACACCGCGCCACGGCCACATTTTGTGTGTTCCCCGGACGGAGAAAGGCTTAGTCGTAACAAATAAAACAGTTAAAGCCATGTCCAACAGCTATAAATTCGAAACACTGCAGATCCATTCAGGTCACACTCCCGATCCTCATACACGGTCACGAGCAGTGCCAATCTACCAGACAACCTCGTATACTTTCGACGATGCCGGTCACGCCGCAGCGCTGTTCAATCTTGATACAGCCGGCAACATTTACACCCGCATCAACAACCCCACCACCGATGTGCTCGAGAAGCGGGTTGCCGCACTCGAGGGTGGTGCCGCCGCTCTGGCGGTTTCATCGGGTCATGCTGCTCAGTTTGTTGCCCTTACAACCATCATGGGTCAGGGCGACAACTTCGTCAGCTCACCCTGGCTGTACGGCGGTTCGCACAACCAGTTCCGCGTTACCCTCCGCAACTTCGGCATCGAGGTTCGTTTTGCTTCCGGGGGAACACCAGACTCGTTCGCCCGACTGATTGACGCAGACACCAAAGCAATATACGTCGAGACTGTGGGCAACCCGGGGTTCAATGTTCCAGACTTCGATGAACTTTCGAAGCTTGCCCGCAGTCACGGAATACCACTTGTCGTCGATAATACATTCGGTGCGTGCGGATATCTCTGCCGCCCGATTGACCATGGCGCCGACATAGTTGTTGAGTCGGCTACAAAATGGATAGGCGGACATGGTACAGCTATTGGCGGATTGATTATTGATGCGGGCAGATTCGACTGGTCGAACGGTCGTTTTCCGCAGTTCACAACACCATCGGATGGTTACCATGGAATGATATATACCGAAAAGTTCGGCACCGGCGAGGGCTCCACTCCTTTTATCATTAAAGCAAGGGTTGAAGGTCTCCGCGACCTTGGGCCCTGCATCAGCCCCTTTAACTCCTTCCTTCTGCTGCAGGGACTCGAAACCCTTTCGTTGCGTATGGATCGACACGTAAGCAACACCCTTGCCCTCGCCGGTTTGCTCGAACGACATCAGCTGGTAGCAAAGGTCAGCTATCCCGGACTACCTTCTCATCCCTCCTATGAAGCCGCTAAAAAGTACCTGCCCAGGGGGGGCGGCGGGGTTCTCAGCTTCGGCCGGGCCGGGAGTGTGGTGCATAGCACAGATGTTGGGGCTAATTATCGG
>CAYUOS010000024.1:0-3936 GCA_964446435.1 uncultured Rikenellaceae bacterium
ACAGGCCTCGACAGTATCATTAAGGATGTGCCAAGCCTTACATCTGAAGATTATGATTACAGGCTTTCAAGGCTGTGCGCAGAGATGGCTACCGGCAAGACAGATGCAATCTTCATCGAGGGTGGTACAAACATTCGATATTTCCATAACGTTTCATGGGGACTGAGCGAGAGGGTCTTCGGTGCCGTGACCTCGAAGGACGGCATAACCTGCTGGATCTGTCCGGCTTTCGAAAAGGAGAGGGCCGTCGAGGTTGTCCCGTCTGGACAGAAGATCTATACATGGGAAGAACATGAATCACCCTACAGGTTGATGAACACAATACTGGCCGATCTGGGTATCAGAACTGGCAAACTGGGTATGGATCCGAACCTCAGAAGCTTTGTGAGTGAAGGATTCCGTCGCGAAATAAGAACTGAAGTGACCGACGGGTCAGCATTGACGGAAAACTGCAGGGCAATAAAGACAGCCAAAGAGATTGGCTACATGGAGCTGGCCAATAAAATTACAAAACTGGCATACCAGTACGGATTCTCAAAGATGGAGGAGGGAATGACCCGAGGCCAGTTGTCAAGACATATATCTGATGCACATTCATCTCTGGGTTCACCCGGAAGCGGTGGACCGTGGTTCGGCTTTACCTCGGCGTTCCCGCATGGCACAAGACAGGTACGCAACCTTCATGACGGAGATATAGTTCTGGTAGACGGAGGAAGTAACATAAACGGCTTCAGAAGCGATGTAACACGCACTACTGTCTTCGGGAAACCTACTGACAGACAGAGAGTGATATTTGACATAGTACTGAAGGCACAACAGGCTGCCCACAGGGCTATCAGGCCGGGTGTGACATGCGGTGAGATTGACAGGGTGGCAAGGAAAGTGGTGGAAGATGCCGGATTCGGTCCGGGTTATAAATATTTCGCCCACAGACTGGGCCATGGAATCGGAATGGATGGACATGAATACCCATACCTGGTTAAGGATAGCAATGTTGTGCTGAAACCGGGCATGACATTCAGCAACGAACCGGGCATATACATCTACGGGGAGTTCGGCATAAGGATAGAGGACTGCTTCGTGGTGACAGAAGACGGGGCTCACTTACTCGGAGGCATGCTGACCGAAGATATCGAAAGACCTTTCTCCGGAGCCTGGTAATATACCTTATTATATATATTTGTGCCATGAGTGAAAAAATGGCACCGCTATTGGCCCTGACAGGCCTGACCCTGAGCGAGATCGCAGACAATCTTGAGTTATGCGGCATTGAGAGAAAATATGCTGCAAGGGTGTCCTACTGGATATACCGGAAGCGGGTGCAGGATATATCTTCAATGACTTCCATAGCTGGTGCCGTACGAAGAAAGCTGAGTGAAAACTTTGTTGCCGGTTTTACCCCGCCCACAAAAAGAGTCATATCATCAGACGGTTCTGCAAAGTATCTCTTTTGTTACACGGGAGGGAGGGAGGTGGAGGCTGTTTACATCCCCGGGGCAAAGCGCAATACTCTTTGTGTCTCAGTACAGTGCGGCTGCTCACGTGCATGCCTCTACTGCCGTACCGGCGAGATGGGATTAAAAGGTAACCTTACAGCAGGGGAGATTGTCAACCAGCTTGTGGCAATACCTGAAGCTGCAGATGTAAACCGCATCGTGTTCATGGGCATGGGTGAACCTCTCGATAACCTTGCGGAGGTGATAAGGGCAATTGATATATTTACTGCCGAATGGGGCCCGGCTATCGGGAATGCAAACATTACCGTTTCAACCGTAGGAATAACACCATCAATTGATGAACTGCTTGCCTCAACACGATGCAATCTGACATTGAGCCTTGTATCCCCGATACATGAAGAGAGGCGAAGGCTGGTACCGGCAGAGAATCTCTATCCGGCAGCAAGGATAATCGAGAAGATGAAATGCGCCGCCCCCGCAAGGAAAAGACGCTTCACGGTGGCTTATATGATGCTCGATGGCTTGAACGACACCGATAAACACCTCGAAGCACTTATTGACCTGATTAAGGATTCAGCGATACGAGTCAACCTGCTGGTATATCATCCGCATGGAGACCTGGAATTCAGGCCTTCACCAGGAAACCGGATGGAGCACTTCCGCAAAGGGTTGCTGGCGTCAGGAATCTCCGCTTCTGTCAGGAAATCGAGGGGAGAGGATATTGCCGCAGCGTGCGGGATGTTAATGGGCAAATGAAATAATGGGCAAATGCGACTTTATTACTATATTTACGGCATCTTTCAATTTAATCTGACATGAAAAAACTATTTATCGTATTGATGATGCCGCTTGTGGCATTTATTTCAGGATGCACAGGTGTTGACCACCTCGAGACAGAATCTGATTATGCCATAATCCCAATACCGGTGTCACTTGAGCCCGGAAAGGGAGTCTTCACATTCAGTGCGAAGACGAAGATCACCGTAAACAATCTCACTGATGATACCCGCCTTGCTGCTGACTTCCTGGCATCGATGGTAAACAGGGTGTCGGGAAGCAGCCTCAAGGTTACCAAAGGATCATCCAAGGGTTCCGGCCGGGTCGCAATGTTCCTGGATGAGAATGCAGGTACAGGCAAGGAGGGCTATATAATGTCAGTAAAACCGGGGAAAATCATAATAACAGCTGAAACACCGGCAGGACTTTTCTACGCGGTACAGAGCATCAGGCAGCTACTACCTCCTGAGATAGAGTCGCTTAACGTGGTTCCTGGTATAAGACTGACGGTTCCTGCATGCGAGATAACCGATAACCCAAGGTTCGTATACCGTGGTATGCACCTCGACGTTGCCCGTCATATGTTCCCCATGGAATATATAAAGAGGTACATCGATATGATAGCCCTCCACAAGATGAACCATTTCCACTGGCACCTGACAGAAGACCAGGGCTGGAGGATAGAGATAAAGAAATATCCGTTACTGACCGAGATAGGCGGCTATAGAAAAGAGACCCTTATTGGCCACGGCGGAAGGCCTCCTTTTGAGTTTGATGGCAAACCCTACGGCGGGTACTATACCCAGGAGGAGGTAAAGGAGATAGTTGAATACGCACGCCAGAGATTCATTACAGTCATACCCGAGATTGAGCTTCCGGGGCACTCAGTGGCCGCACTTGCTGCATATCCCGAGCTGTCATGCACGGGCGGGCCATTCGAAGTGGTAACACGATGGGGAGTCTTCGAAGATGTCTTTTGCGCAGGCAAGGAGAAGACATTCGAATTCCTTCAGGATGTTCTCGATGAGGTTATCGAACTCTTCCCCTCAGAATATATCCATATCGGCGGTGACGAAGTTCCGAAAACCCGCTGGAAAGTTTGTCCTGATTGCCAGCAGCGCATAAAGGATGAAGGCCTAGCAGATGAAGATGAGCTGCAGAGCTATTTTATAAAAAGGATTGAAAATTACCTTCTGACCAAGGATAGAAGAATAATTGGCTGGGACGAGATTCTTGAGGGTGGTCTGGCCCCGCAGGCGACGGTCATGTCATGGCGCGGTACGAGTGGCGGCATAGCTGCGGCAAAAATGGGTCACGATGTGATAATGACACCCGGCTCACACATGTACCTCGATCACTATCAGACCGAGCCTGAAGGTGAGCCACTGGCAATCGGAGGCTACTCCCCGCTGGAATGGGTCTACTCATACGAGCCTCTGCCGGCTGAACTTACCCCTGAGGAGCACCACTACATTCTCGGACTACAGGGTAACCTTTGGGCAGAGTACCTCAAAACGCCCGACCATATGGAATATATGGCCTATCCCAGGATGTTCGCCATAGCCGAAACGGGATGGAGTCCGGCAGAGCGGAAGGATTTTGAGAGTTTTCTGGCGCGGTTCATTTTTCAGAAGCCCAGATATGACCTGGTTGGCATCAACTATTTCAGGGGCGACTACCGCAACACGAGAGGAAGAACGAG
>CAYUOS010000024.1:4036-29911 GCA_964446435.1 uncultured Rikenellaceae bacterium
ACCAGTTGCTGATTATGGCCTTGTATGAGTAGGGTGTGAATCGTTCGAGGCGTTGCAGTGTCTCTTCTGAGATGTTACGCCGCGAGAAAGGCACAACCTTCACGTACTCCTGTATCTCACCGGCGTGGCGTCCGTATTTGTACTCATAGGTGAACCGGCCATTGGCATCGACAACAACCGACGGATTATCAGTATTGGGTACGCTGATAAAAAACCGGTGGCCGCTTTCAACACTACCGGTTACATTCTGCATTGAGGCACCACGCATCCACTCGTACAGTTCGATGGCCACATTCACCGACGGGTCAACAAGTTCGATGTTTTCAGCCATCAGGTGACGGTAAACATATTGCCCATCGCGCCTGAAACTGTAAAGTTCCTGCAGTACCTGCCTGATTTCGGCTGTGAGGTACGGGTAGTGCGTGCATCCCAGTATTATTGCCTTCATTTCGGGGGAACCGGGGTTTTTGCGTATGGTCTCAAGCAGGGTTACCAGGTGATAGCGGACATAGTTTACGGGATCGTTGATCTGCATTACCGTGCAGTCGTAAGGATCGGCAGCATCGCAAAGCATCTTTCCTTCACCGAAATCGAAATTATAGACGTCAAGTAGTGAGAGGTCAATAGGATAGGTCGGATCAGCTAGTGATGGACCCTTATATCCATCCCTGGGGGCGTTTAGTGTACGGTCATAGAAATCCGGCTCCTCGTCGACAGCCTCGGCTATGCCGTGTCCGCCCAGACTGACAACCCTGATGTCGCCACTGTATCCCAACTCATTCTTAAGCCTGTTGATCGATTTTTCATAGCCACCCGAGGCTACCGTGCCAACCGTCGCCATCACCCCGATGGTTCCTGATTCGCCGGTGGCAAAGCCATTCAGTGCGCCCCTGGTTCCGGCATCGATAACGCCAAAGGCCCTTATGTCGAGACCGGCCTTTTCAAGGAAGGCATCGATATGAGCCATACCGTAGGCGGTTGCTGTGTTGCAGGCAACAACGACAGCCTTTACCGGTTGCTTGCCTGTGGAGTAGCTCTTCGCATCTTCGCTGGCATAATAGCGGTCGCCGAGCAGAAACTGCACATCCTTGATAATGTGTTCAACGAGAAGGTCACTTTTTCCTTCGGCATAGTACACTCCATAGGGCATATTGGCCTGATCAGCAAGATAGGTAAAGCTTTCATTGATGAAATCGGGAATGTTGTCGCTACCCGATTCACCGGTGGAGTTATTGAATATGTCAAGGGCAAGAATTGCCTCAAGGACAGTAAGTCCGCCGGTGCCGGAATCGAAAACCCCTATCGGAACGGCCCGGTCGTTGCCCTTGTAGTTCGTGGCATCAAGCCAGTAGAAACTTGATTTGTCGTCAAGAATTGTCTTTACAATTGCAGGTTCGGAAAGCTGCCCTGACAGACCCTTGTCACGACCCTCGCCTCTATTGCGGCAGGAACCGGCTGCAAGGCCGATTATCGCTGCGATAAGCAGCGTTGCCAATCGCAGGTCTGTTCTGAAGTAGTGTCTCATAGAATGTGAAAGATTTTATTCAGCCCTTATCAGTTGCAGAAAATACTCGTCAAAATAGTCATCTCCGTGTCTGGTCCATCCTCTCTTAATCCCAATATCAGCGAATCCAAGCGACCTGAAGAGGTCAAGACTGGGTTTGTTGCCGGCAGGTATGTTGCAATATAGCTGGTGCAACTGCAGGGTATTGAAGCAGTAATCGATCAGTGCCTTCATTGACATTCTGGCGTATCCCTTGCGGCGATGCTCTACAGATGCAATCAGGATGCCAACCCCCGCCCTGAGGTGGTAGGGGTCGAAATCAAAAAGGTCGACAGTGCCTATGGTTTCACCGGTTGCCCTGACCTCAATCATCAGCCTCAGCTGACCTGTCTCATAGATCGTCTTGTGTGAAGTCTCAATATATCTCTTGAGGGTAAACCTTGAGAATGGAGTAATGGTGTTGCTTACCATCCAGAAATCGATATCATTCTCCCATTTATAAAGCAGTTCAAGGTCCTCGGGCTCCACAGCCCTCAGTCTTATTTCCTGGTATTCCATAGTTTCATAATTTGTGAAAGGTAATAAATACAGTTACCCGGAAGGGATCTGGATCTCAGTCTCTGAATACTTTCTTGATGAAAATATCGACCGGGTATCCCATAGCCATCAACTGCAACCTGTATGCATAGGCCTCTTCTCTTGTCCGGAACCTTCCTGACGTATACCTGTAGAACCTGTCATTTTCGTTGTAAACCACCACAATATCATCGATATACCGGAAATAGGATAAATCGACTGGATTTTGCAATGCCATTACCTGAACAGTATAATAGAGAACCTTGTCATCCTCGGTGCCTGTATATCCGATATCCTTTACAAGCACATCGGTAACGAGTCTTCCCGAGTCGATACTGGCCACAGTGGGGATAGCTGCAAGGTTAATACTTTCATAGACTGTTCGTTCTTTAACAGCGCCGGGCGTATATGACAGATCGCGATTAAGTGTCATGTCAATCCTCACAGGTTCAGAAAGATGAGAATCACTTAATGTGGTGTCTCTTGTCTCTGTTATGTAGCCTGTGCCTTTAAACAGCAGGCGGTATGTGCCGGGTTTTGTTATGAAAGTATAGAGTCCGGTATACTCATTGGGCGATGCTGTGTCGAGAGTGTCTCCCCTGACCAGATTAATAAGGTTTATAGTGTAGTTCTCATTGAACCGTATTGTGGTATCGGCCAGTGTCAGCACGCCTCTGATTTCTATCTCCCCGGCCAGGGCAGTTTCACTGAAATTGATGCTGAATATCTCCTTCTTCTTGTATCCTGTGTAGATTGAAAAGTATCCGGCCTCACCGTTGCCAACGGGTTGGAAGAAGAGGTCATCATCAGTTGTATTCAGGGGGTAGCCAAGGTTTACTGGACCTGACCACGAACCATCTGTAAGTTGACTTCTGTAGATATCGTAACCTCCCATGCTGTTGTGACCTTCAGAGGCAAAGAAAAGGGTCTGGCCATCTGCGGTTATAAATGGTGTATCTTCATTGAAACTCGTATTGATTGAGGGTCCGAGGTTCCTTGCAGGTCCCCAGTTGTCACCCGATCCTCTTTCGGAAACATAGATGTCGAGTTCTCCGAATCCTCCTGGCCTGTTACTGGTAAAATAAAGCTTCCTTCCATCAAATGATATCGCTGCATGCGATTCATAAAACCTGGTATTGATGTTCCTGTTCAGCTTCCTGATTTTTGTCCATGCACCGTTTACTAGCTTTGACACGTAGATATTGCCGTCAAAATTGTCAAGTTTGTAGAGGTATAGTTCAGTGCCGTCAGCGTTCAGAGAAGTCGCATGGCAGTCTCTTGCATTGCCAAGCTGACCTGTTATCTCTATGGGAACCTGCCATATTCCGCGTTCCTTAATAGTATAAAAAATGGCGTTCTCTAGCCCCCTGTTCTCAGTGAACACCATTGAGTTACCGTCATAGCTGACAGCCGGGTTGAAATTGACCGACCCCTGGTTTATTGCCGATCCAAGGTTAATCTTTACAACGTTAACAGGCTCTTCCATCTGGCGCATGGCGTTACGGCAGGCTGCAATCTGCTGGTTCACGAAATCGATATTTACCTTGCTGTCGGCATCTTTCACAAGCCTGAGATAGGTTTGATAGGTGTTAATCGCCTTGTCGAGTTCATTGTTTATGCGGTATGCTGTTGCGAGTGAGAACCACGCCTCGAGGGGAGCCTTAGTCTCCCTAAGGCTTTCGGTTCGGGAGGCTGCGTCAGCCTCTCTGACAGCAATCTCAAGGAAAGGTATTGCCTTTGACCTTTCGTCGGGGATGTTCAGATAGCAGTCACCTATCTTGAACAATATGTTTGCGTTGCCGGGCATGAATTCATTAAGAATAAGGTAAAGCGGATTGGCAAGCTCGTATTCTCCATACAGGTAATGTGATTCAGCCTCGGTAAATATAGCCCGAAGCTCCTCTGCCGACTGACCTGACAAGGAGACGTTCATCATCAATGCCAGTGCAACCATTGCGGCAGACCTTGCCCTCCTAAGTACTATCATCACCTGCATAATATCAAGTATATGAATTTTATGGTTCTATCTGAAAGTAATCTTGTATATATCTTCCCTGCCGAAATTTTCCGTACTTCCCCTGAATCTCGAAATATAACCTGCCCTGCCATTATCGACAGGCATGAAGAATGTGTCATCGTCTGGTGTGTTGAGCGGATAGCCAAGGTTAACCGGAGTGCTCCACAGCCCGTTAGGCTGCAGGTCAGACCTGAATATGTCGTACCCGCCCATATTGTAATGACCCTGTGAACAGAAGAAGAGGGTCTTTCCGTCATTTATCAGAAACGGCCTGTCTTCATTGAATGGTGTGTTTATCTCTGGCCCCAGGTTTACAGCGGGGCCCCAGTCACCGCCAACTTTCCTTGATATATACAGGTCGAGACCACCGAAACCGCCGGGTCTGTCAGATGCGAAAATAAGGGTGTTGCCATCTTCGGTCATAAACCCGTGAGATTCCCAGTACCGGGTATTGATGTTCCTGTTCAACGGCATGGCGGGTGTCCACTTTTCCCCGTCAAATGTTGCTGATAAGATGTTACTGTCAAAGTTGTCATTCTTCGACAGGAACAGGGTCTTGCCGTCTGCAGATAGTCCGGATATGAATACGGTGCCATCGACCTGGAGTTCAGGAGTGATGTTCACCGGTGGACCCCAACGGTTCCCTGTCATTCTTGAGAACATAATTGCGTTGTAAAATTTAAGACCTACCATGTAGGCAAAGGACTTTCCGTCTGCTGATATAACCGGATTGTAGTTTGATTTTTCATCATTGAAGAGGGTTCCGATATTTTCTTCCCTGAACTGAACCGGTTTCGAAACGAGTTCCCTGGCATAGTCGCAGACCTTGATGTGATGGTCAACAAACCTTAGGTTCTCGGTGTCTTCAGGAAGCAGCGTCTCCCTGAACCTGGTAAAAGCCTCTCTGGCTTCATCGAACCTGTAGTTTATCCTGTAGGCTTCTCCGAGGTGGAAAATTGCATCATAGGGCGCAGTTCTCTGATTCAGGCTTCCTTCACGATAGGTGGCTGAGGTGTTTTTCGCTGCCTTCTCGAGGTACGTCATTGCAAGGTTCTTGCTGTCAGGAATGTTAAGGTAGCACAGACCTATCCGGTATGCAATGTTGGCATTGTCGGGAAGACTCTGATGCAGTTGCAAGTAGTAGGGGAGGGCGTCGTTGTACTCCTGAAGCAGAAGAAAGTACTCTGCCTCCATAAAGACACCCTGAAGCCGCCTCATATCCTGTGACCTGCCTGAGCAGGCCATCAATACGAACAGTATGAAAATAAAAATGCTTCTCATCATCACCTGAAGGTTTTGTAAGCAAATTTATAAAAAATTAATCAGAGTCCCGAACCTTCCGGGCAAATATCCCGTACTCGCCTTATCAGTCAGTATCAGGCCAGACTGTTTGTTTTCTATAGGTAATTGCAGATTTTAATTAGTCTCCTTCTTCCTTCGTCTCAATAACAGCAGTATCAGCAACAGCAACAGCAATCCGCCTGCCGGCAGCAGAATTCCCCATGGTCCCTTCCGTACCTTGTGCGGTTCAAGAATCTGGGATGCCGAAAGGTCACTCTCCGCTATTGTAGCTGCCAGTGCATTGAAGAGGTCCCTCTCTCCGTAAGCCTTTGTTCTTTCAGCAAGCAGCAGATCAATAAGTCCGGTTACATTCCTGATTTTCATCTGTTTCATGTCAAGACCTTCAATGAACTTATTAAGGTCGCCTTCAGCATGCCTGAGTACCATTGCAGCACCATCTTCCGGACTGGTTCCCGGCGCGAACGCTATTTCAGATAGCAGGGTAGTGAGTTCCTCCACTGTGAGGCCTCCCGCCAGTGCCTTCTTGTAGAATGTCTCAAGCCATTCTCCAGCACTTATGAAATACATTCCGTCAGTCTCTGCAACCGCCAGCATTATTTCTGCCGCCTTCTCGGTAGAGGGGGCGTATATGCCAATCTTCTCCCTGATGATTGCGATTGCAGGGTCAGGCCCGATCAGCAGATAATCGGCAAGCCTGTCGAGGTCCTCGCTGGTGACTCTGCCGTCGCTCTCAGCCCTGACGAAACTCTTCAGATTATTCCAGGTTTTCAGGTCAAGTTCGTAGATATCTGTCCTGCCAAGAATATTTTTCAGTTCACCTGTTGCATTTCTTGCCAGATAGTCAGTTGCAGCCTGGGTGAGAATATTGTCCTTTACAGCTGTTTTGAGTGCGAGCTTTTCGACTCTCACCTCCTCTATTCCTCGTGCCTTTGCAAGTTCAGTAACCAGTGCCACAACCGCATCGTTGTTTT
Organism: uncultured Rikenellaceae bacterium; assembly: GCA_964446435.1. GTDB lineage: Bacteria > Bacteroidota > Bacteroidia > Bacteroidales > VadinHA17 > SLNP01. The sequence goes on from CAYUOS010000024.1 coordinate 10,407, forward strand.
CGAACCTGTGCTTTCCCGGTTCTATGCCGGCAATTACTTTCCTCAGGTCATCGTCAGCATTCCTCTTAAGTATCTCAAGGAAGGCAGACACCTGTTTCCCGGCAAGCACCGCCGGAAGCTCTGGCCTTGGTATCCTCTCAACCGGACGAACGCGTTCTATAATAACGGTTGCGCTGGCAATATTGCTGAACATGTCAGTAAGCTCAAACACTATCTCATTCCTGCCAGGTTCAGGCACGACCGGGTAGGTGAAGGCTGTGTCTGCAGTTTCGATCCTCTCTGAGGAAATAACCTGTCCCTCATTAATGACCAGCACCTCGAGAAGCGATCTGGGTTCGGTGAAGAGCCTGATATCAACAGGTGCGCCTGAAGTAACCTTAACAAACGTGTCTGATAGTATTTTCAGTTCAGCAACGTGATCAGCCTTCCCAAGAATAACCGGTCCGATTGTGATTGTGTTACCGGGATGAAGCAGTGAGAAGGTCATCTTCCTGGTTTCACTTACAGCCCCTGCAGCATCGAATACCAGTTCATAGGATCCATGTTTTGAGTCAAACTCATATTTTCCTGTTTTCGGATCTGACCAGATCACTTTATCGGCAGCAGTTTTATCAATGTCCCTCACAGTAACCCTGATCCTTTCATATACACCGGGCCTGAGGCCGTCAATTCTCGTAATTCCGTCTATTTTGAACCTTCGGGGGTTATTGTCAGAGAAGAGTTCAACCCTGTAGATATCCTGACCCCCGTAGCCTCTCTCATCGAATCTCGCAATGTAACCTTCAAACCCTTTCCCGACCGGCATGAAGAAGAGGTCGTCATCGGTGGTGTTAAGAGGGTATCCGGCGTTAATCGGATAAGACCACTCTCCATTCACGAGGGTGGAGTGGAAGATATCAAATCCACCCATATTGTAGTGTCCCCTTGAGCTGAAAAACAGCGTCTTGCCATCTTCAGTAAGGAAGGGGGTATCTTCATGGTAGGGAGTGTTTACAGTTGGCCCCAGGTTCACGGCCGGCCCCCAGTTGCCCAGTGAATCGAGCTCTGAAACATAGATATCGAGACCTCCGTAGCCACCCCTCCTGTTGCTTGAGAAATAGAGTTTCCTGCCATCGGGCGAAATTGTTGCATGAGATTCCCAGAACCTCGTATTGATGTTTTCGTTCAGTTTCTCCACCGGTGTCCACTCGCCGTTTACCAACCTCGAAACATAAATATTGCCAACGAAATCATAGTCGGAATAGAGATAAAGTGTCTTGCCGTCTTTAGAGATAGAGGTCGGGTAAAATTTATCATCGACATTCAGTTGCGGAACTATATCAACAGGTCCGCTCCATCTACCATCGGTCCATTGCGACCAGAAGATTGCCCTTCTGAAGGGCAGTATCCTGGTAAAGAAGAGGTGCTCTTCCGCTGCGGTAACGACAGGATTGGTCTCTGAGTACCTGTCATTGATAATCTCACCCAGGTTGCTGCTCTGAACGTATAGAGGCCTTGAGATCAGATCCCTGGCGTTAAAGCATGTCTGCAACTGGAATCTCACGACAGCTGAGTCATAAACCCTGTGATCCATGTTTGCCATAAACCTCTCATAAGCGTCGATGGCCCTGTCAAGCTGGTTATTTATCCGGTAAGCATTTGCCAGATAATATAGTGCGTCAAACGGCGCATTCTTCTCCCTGAGGCGGCCCTCCCTGTGTTTCGGACTTATCTGCCTGACTGCGTCCTCGAGGTATGGAATCGCCTTTTCCTTTTCTCCCGGGCTGTTAATGTAACACTGACCTATACGGTATTTGTAATGCGCATTGTCAGGAAAGAGACTATGCAGGTTCAGGTAGAAGGGAAGGGCTTCATTGTATTCCTCAAAGAGTACGAACATCTCTCCCTGATTGAACATATCCCTTATTTCAGTCCTTTTCTGACCAGTTGTCTGCAATGTCAGGCCCAGTGCCAGCAAAATGATTAGGAGGCTTTTGGTTTTCATGTTTCGGGGCGGTTGATTAAAACACCTAAATTAGATAAAATTAGCAAAAAAGGGCAATTTAACACTGCCCTTTTTTGAAAACTTATTTAGAATTTACCAACTTCCAACATCTGATCATTGATGCCCTTGTCTCAGGGCGATACCGGTGAGGGTGATCAGGACCTACTCTCCGTCGTAGTTTTCGAGAATCTCCTTTACCCTCTGCAGGAACTTTCCGGCAAGTGCCCCGTCTATCACCCTGTGGTCGTAACTCAGCGATAGTATCATAATTTGCCGTATACCAATCAGATCGCCTTCAGGTGTCTCAATCACTGCCGGAGTTTTGCGCACCGCACCTGTGCCGAGTATTGCTACCTGCGGCTGATTGATTATCGGGGTACCTGCAAGATTGTTGTAACTGCCGAAATTTGTCAGCGTGAAGGTACCTCCTGTAATCTCATCGGGCTTCAGCTTGTTCCTCCTCGCCCTGTCGGCAAGATCAGTCACAGCCCTTGCAAGTCCGGTAAGGCTCTTCTCATCACAGTTCTTAAGCACCGGAACAATCAGGTTGCCATCGGGCAGTGCCGTAGCCATGCCAATGTTGATATTCTTCTTCAGTATAATATTCGTTCCGTCTACCGAGGCATTAAGCAGGGGATAGTCCTTGAGCGCACGTGCGGTCGCATCGATGAAGATCGGCGTAAGGGTAAGCTTCACACCTTCACGTGCCAGGAAGCTGTCTTTGGCACTGTTTCTCCAGGCGACAAGCTTTGTCACATCTGCATCGATATATGATGTCACATGCGCTGAGGTTCTCTTCGACATCGTCATATGCTCGGCAATCAGTTTCCTGACCCTGTCCATCTCGATTATCCTGTCACCCGATGGAGTAACAGACCCTTCATCATCAGTAGTCGTTGCCCTGGTCTCTGGGCGTGCGGGCTCCTGGGCGGCTACTTTACCGGGTTTTGCCGGGCCGGTTTCAACAACCTCGCCCTTCGATTTCTCTGACTTGATCAACGCCAGTACGTCGTCCCGTGTTATGCGGCCATCCATCCCTGTACCAGTCACTGAGTCAAGCTGTTCGTGGCTAATGCCCTCGGCGGCTGCGATACTTCTTACCAGTGGCGACAGGAACTTGCCCGATGGTGTACGGCTTTTCATCTCGCCCGATTTCATCTCTACCTCCTTCTTCTCTGCCCTGACGACCTCGATGGTTTCCCTGACCCTTTCCACCTCTTTCTCTACAAGCGCCGCCTCCTGCGGAGTGTCCTCCCCCTCAGTCTCAATCACAGCAATCAGTTCACCCACCTTCGGAACAGAACCCTCCTGAGCAACTATCCTTGCCAGTATCCCACCCGCAGGAGAAGGCACCTCCGAATCGACCTTGTCGGTGGCAACCTCCACCAGCGGATCATCCTCGTTAACCTTTGAACCCTCCGGAACCAGCCACCTGTTAACCGTAGCCTCTATCACTCCTTCGCCCATTGCAGGCAGATAAACTTCAATCTTTGCCATTTCTGTATCTTATTGTTAATGCAATTTTCTTTATCGGATAACAAACAAACTTAAAATAAGTTCCCTTTGTGACGCTCCTGTTTCATTGTTACCGGGGGAACCGGGGGCCATTATCGACGGTTCATGCTTCTGACAGCAACAGCCGGCATACGCATTATTGCCGAAAACAGAAAACCCAGAAACACTCCTGCATGGAATATCACTCTTAAGGGAAAGATATATTTTCTCCTCAGGTTCTTCTCTATGAAGATATGCATCGATCGATAGAAATTGGCAATCCCGCTGTAGGTTGTCATCGACCCGCTACGCCCCTTCAGATGTGTCACCGTCACCTTGGGATAGTACCAAATCTCATAGCCTGCTGCGGCTATCTGCAGGCATATGTCAATATCCTCGCCGAAAAGGAAGTACCGCTCATCGAAAAAGCCTGCCTTCTCTGCTGCCTCCCTGCGCATGAACAGGAATGCTCCGGTCACAGCTTCCACCACAGCTGTCTGGTGCTCATCAATATGGCCCATGTAGTACCTGTTTGCCACACCCGACTTCGGAAACAGCTTGTATATTCGTGAAAACCTGAAAAAAGCGGCGGCAGGGGTGGGGATACCCCTTTTCGATTCAGGCAGGAACCTGCCTCCCTTATCCGCCAGGCGCGGTCCTGCGGCCCCGGCAGCCTTGTGTTCCTCCATGAAAGAGATAAAGGAGACCAGCGCGAATGGTGGAATCAATGTATCGGGATTGAGTATCAATGCGTAGCGGCCTGACGAAGCGTGGAGGCCCTGGTTGCAGGCGGCCGAGAACCCCCTGTTGAAGGTGTTCGTAATCAGGGTTGCCTCAGGATAGAATTCAGATACCATACCGGGCGATCCGTCGGCCGAATTGTTGTCTACAACAATGATCTCGCTGCTGATGTCGCGGAGAGCAATGAGGACGGTTTCGAGGCAGAGCCTCAGGCAGTTCTTTACATTGTAGCTTATGATGATTACCGAGAGGTCCACCCTTTCTACCCTTTAGCTTTTATGGCCTCGTCAAGAACGCCGGCCAGCTTCCTGATGCCCTCTTCGATCTCCTTCTTGTTGCAGAATGAGAAATTGAGCCTCATTGTGTTTTTGCCGGTATTGTCACAATAGAATTCTGAGCCTGTAACGAATGCCACGTTTCTTTCAATGGCGGTGTTGAGAATGTCGCGGGCGTTGAGGTGTACGGGAATGGTGATGAACAGAAACAGTCCACCCTCGGGTTCGGTCCATTTAACTCCTTCAGGCATAAAGCTGCGCAGGCAGTCAATCATGTGATGGCACCTCTCGCGGTAGAGGGCAATGGTCTTCACGAGGTTCTTCTCAAGAAGGCCCTTCTCAAGGTAGCGTGCTGCAATCTTCTGCACAAATACCGGAGTGCACAGGTCGGCAGACTGCTTCGCCATTATCAGCTTGTCGAGCATTTCAGGCTGGCCTATCGTCCATGCAAGCCTGAATCCCGGGGCAAATATCTTTGAAAAGGTGAAGAGAGTCAGAACCCTGCCTGTGGTGTCAAGCTCATACATAAGCCTCTGGGGCTCACCAGAGAACCTGATGTCGCGGTACGGACTGTCCTCAACGACCAGCAGGTTGTACTTCTCGGCAATGTCAAGCACAATGCGTCTTCTGCTTTCGGGAACGGTCAGTCCCGCAGGGTTCTGGAAATCGGGAATGCAATAGAGGAACTTTACATTCCTGCCAAGATCCCTGATCTGTATTATTGCCTTTTCAAGCTCTTCGGGTATCATGCCGTGGTTGTCGAAAGGAATGCCTCTCAAATGGGCTCCGTAGACGCTGAACGCATTGAGTCCCCCGAGGTATGATGGCAGACCGCAGATCACGTGGTCTCCCGGATCGATAAGAACCTTTGCTATCAGGTCAAGTGCCTGCTGCGACCCGGTGTTTATTATCAGGTTGTCGATGGTTAAATTGAGTCCCTCGCGGTTATGCTTATCTACAAGCAACTGCCTGAGGCGGTTGTCACCCTCGGTGGTGCCGTACTGCAGGGCTGCAGGCCCCTCTCTCTCGAGAACCTCAATCACTATCTCCCTGATGTCTTCAACAGGAAATGATTCGGGTGAGGGCAGCCCGCCGGCAAATGATATCATGTCAGGTTTCTGGGTTAGCTTCAGTATCTCTCTTATGGATGATTTCTTCATGCTTTTTCCTGCCCTTGAAAGCAGATGTTCTATATTAAGCTGGTTCATGTTGGTTGTTTTTGTTGTCGAAAAAAATCAGACAGCAAGATCAATAAAATAGTGGAAATTTACAAGCCGATACCGAAATGTTCGACCCGGATTTCTCCTTTGTAACCTTCGGCTGAACCGGGCGCTGCGAGCTCACGACAGAAGGGAGTAAACCAGAACCGGGTGCAGCGAGCTCACGACCGAAGGGAGTAAACCGGAGCCCGGAGCCCGGAAATCAAATATTGAACGGGGTGCGGTTTATCAGGGATCTGCCGAGTGTCAGTTCATCAATATATTCAAGTTCGTCTCCCTGGGAGACGCCTCTGGCCAGGGTTGTGATTTCAACACCTGTAGCGTTAAGTTTCTTGTAGAGGTAGAAATTGGTTGTATCCCCTTCCATTGTTGTGCTCAGGGCAAGAATAATCTCATTGACTGATCCTGATTCAGCCCTTGCGGCCAGCGAGGCAATATTCAGGTCGCCGGGTCCGATACCGTCGACGGGCGAGATTATGCCTCCAAGGACATGGTAGACACCCTTGTACTGCCTGGTGTTTTCTATTGCCATTACATCCTGGATGTCTTCAACAACGCAGACTGTTGATCTGTCACGGGCCGGGTCGGAGCAGACACTGCATATGTCGTTATCAGAAATATTGTGGCATTCGCGGCAATATTTTACTTCATTGCGCAATCTGATTACCGACTCTCCAAACCTTGTTACATCGGCTTCACCGCGCCTGAGAAGATGCATTACCAGCCTGAACGCCGTTTTCCTGCCGATGCCCGGCAGACTTGCGAATTCATTTACCGCATTTTCGAGAAGCTTCGACGGAAAGGCTGGAAGATTCATTGTTCCTTTTTTTGGCAAAATTAATCTATTAAGCCAACCTCACCAGATACTTTTTTATTATCCTTGCAAAAAAAACAATATGCTGAGTCCGGCCGTAATATTGTCGATCATAGTCGCCTATTTCACGCTTCTGTTCATTATTTCTCAGATAACTTCAAGAAGGGCAAACAACGAGGGTTTCTTTGTCGGGAACCGCAGGTCACCATGGATCGTAGTGGCAGTGGGGATGCTGGGATCATCAATCTCAGGTGTCACATTCGTTTCGGTGCCTGGATGGGTGGTCGACAGCCAGTTCTCATACATGCAAATGGTTTTTGGATACCTTGCCGGGTACGTGGTGATAGCAGAAGTGCTGCTACCGCTATATTACAGACTTAAGCTTACATCTATCTATTCATATCTTGACGGTCGCTTCGGCAGGCACTCATACAAGACCGGGGCATCATTCTTCCTTCTTTCGCGTTCAATCGGCACAGCCTTCAGGCTCTACCTGATGGCAAGCGTCCTGCAGTTCGTAATTTTCGATGCATGGAATGTGCCCTTCTTTGTTACAGTGGCCGTTACCCTGGGTCTGATACTTTTGTACACATTCAAAGGGGGTATTAAAACCATAATCTGGACAGACATGCTGCAAACGATCTTCATGATATCGGCAGTGGTGCTGACAATATTAATGATTGCCAAGAGCGAGGGTTTCAGACTGGGTGAGATATTCAGGGTTGTTGCTGACCACGAGTATTCGAGAATCTTCTTTTTCGATGATTTCAACAGTCCGAAACACTTCTTCAAGCAGTTCTTTGGCGGAATGTTCATTACAATAGTGATGACGGGCCTCGATCAGGATATGATGCAGAAGAATCTCAGCTGCCGCAACATAAAGGATGCATCAAAGAATGTCTATCTCTACAGCATATCATTTGTGCCCGTTAACCTTATCTTCCTTAGCCTGGGGGTACTGCTGGTGATCTATGCCGGAATGACCGGTATTGAGATTCCGGAAATGCGTGACCACCTCTATCCGCTTCTGGCCACAAGGGGGGGGCTCGGAACGGTCATACCGGTGCTTTTTATACTCGGCCTGATCGCTGCAGCATACTCCAGCGCTGACTCTGCACTTACCGCCCTTACAACCTCATTCACTGTTGATATACTCGGAGTGGCAAACAAGGATGAGAAGACCCTGACACGCACCCGTAAGCGTGTACATATCTCAATCACCCTGGTCGTTATGGCCATTATCATTATTTTCCGGGAGATTAATGACGAGAGCGTCATCAGCGCTGTTTTCAGGGTGGCAGGATATACCTACGGACCACTTCTGGGTCTTTTTGCATTTGGCCTCTTTACAAAGCGCAGTGTACTCGACAAGGCAACACCCTGGGTGGCAATCGCATCGCCTGTAATTACCTTCTTTGTAAACAATTACTCTGAACAGCTGCTGTGGGGCTATAAGTTTGGTTTTGAACTGCTCATAGTGAACGGCCTGATAACATTCCTGGGATTGCTGATCTTCAGTAAACCAAGCCGGTAAACCGGTAAACCGGTAACCAGAACCCTACCTCCTTATTCCGGTGGGGTCCTGACGGGTCAGATCGTTTTCGTCCTCCTCTGTATCTCTTACAGGCTTGACATAGGTTACCCTCTTCGAACGGTATGGGATCCTTATGCTGATATAGTAGTTGAATCCGCCGCTGACCGGCTTGCTGCCGTTTCCGAATCCCGGGATATCGACAGCGCGCATGTCTCTTCCGGTACCTGAAAAGACCAGCAACCTCAGGTTTACAGCCCAGCCAAGAAAAACGTTATTGAACACTTCAGCCCTTATTCCCGGTGAAGCTTCAAGGAAATGAGCCGCATGAAATGTCCTGTCAGCAGCGGTCAGATAGTTGCCCCAGTAGTTATTGTATTCTATTGACGGTACCTTATGACTGAATATTGATAATCCGTACCTGACAGATATGCCTGCATAATATCTTCCCTGGGCAAGAAGCGGATTCAGGAGGTTGTAGTCTGTTCCCATGCGGAGGTAGAAACCATCGTTTTCATACCGGTAATTGTAATTCTCCTGAATGAAGCTGCTGAATCCTCCGTCAGCAGCAATTGTAAACCTTTCATTGATGTCGTAGAATCCGTTTATCTCCACGCCCCGGGGATACAGACCCGCAAACGCAGAAAAAGGTGAATAGAGAGCAGCGCCGACTCCTAACCTGAGGGGGAAATCAATGGTATCCTGACCGGAAGCAAACAGGGAGATGCACCACATCAACATGGTAACCCTAAAAGAATATCCTGATATTCTCCTCATATGGCATTCTTATGTTCCGGTTCCGGATTAATATAGTGTCTATAAGATGTCTGGTCGATGTGTATGAATGAAGCGTATTGTAGATGGTATAACCGCACTCCTTTGATATCAGGTGCGGGAATGATGTGTAATGGAATGTAACCGTGTCGTTAATGCCGTTAATTATAAATACTAAACTGCAGGACTCCCCTGAGGGGTCAAGAGGAAAGGCCACTCCCTTCAGGTTTTTTGTGTTTTTGACCAGTGGTGATGCAGCCATTTCCAGTCCGTGAATGGTAATTGAGTCGGCAGAGATATTTTCACCTGTACCCGTCTTGTAGAAGCCTGCCTTTACCTGCGAGACGGTCTCCTGGTAGCACGATTCGGGTGTGCATGACTGCATTGCAGGCAGAATCAGTACTGCCGGCAAAAGCAGCAAAGGCATCACTCTCTTCAGGTATCCGGTCATCGGCTTAATAAAAAGCCAAAATTACCATAAACCGACTAAATAGCAATAGGGATTTATTTTCCGTTTTTCGGATATATCTCTGCTATAAGGTCTTTGTATTTTGCGGTTATTACATTCCTTTTCAGCTTGAGTGTCGGGGATAGTTCTCCGGTGGCCGGACTCCACTCCTCGGTTACAAGACGGAATTTCTTGATCTGTTCGTGCTCGGCAAGGGTGGCATTGATTTCCTTGATCTCTTTTCCGTATCTCTCCACCACCTGCGGCAGCCTGACCAGTTCGCCGTTATCCCTGTACTGAACCTTGTGAATCGTGCACCAGTCGTGCAGGAACGGGAAGTTTGGCGAAATGACTGCTGCTGCAACCTTCTCGTTTTCACCGATCACCATCGCCTGCTCAATGAAGAACGACTCCTTGAGCCTGTTCTCGATAGGCTGAGGGGCTATATACTTGCCGGCTGACAGCTTGAACATCTCCTTCTTCCTGTCGGTAATCTTAAGGAATATTCCATCTTCGAAGATGCCAATATCACCTGTGTGGAACCACCCTTCGCTGTCAATAGCTTCGGCGGTAAGCTCGGGAGCCTTGTAATACCCCATCATTACGTTGGGACCCTTGCAAAGTATCTCTCCGTCTTCGGCAATTTTTACCTCCACGTCCTTTATTACCGGTCCGACGGTTCCGAATTTTATCTCTCCCATCCTGAATGGGTTAACCGCGATTACCGGTGATGTCTCGGTTAGACCGTAACCCTGCAGTACCGGCAGTCCGGCAGCCCAGAAGATTCTCTCGAGCCGTGACTGCAATGCAGCTCCTCCCGACACCATTACCCTTACCTCATTTCCAAGAGCCTCCTGCCATTTGCTGAATATCAGCTTGCGTGCAATCTTCAGTTTGAAATTATAGAATGCCGAATTGCCCTCAAGCCTGAATTTCAGTCCCAGATTTACCGCCCAGAAGAAGATTTGCTTCTTAAGCCATGGCAGGTTTTTACCCTTACCTATAATGGTGTCGTAAATCTTCTCAAGAAGCCTTGGCACCGTGTTGAAGATATGTGGCTTAATCTCCTTCATTGCTTCTGTTATAGTTCCCAGATTCTCAACGTAGTATACGCTCAGTCCCTTGTACTGAAAATGATAGTTTACCATCCTTTCGTAGACGTGACAGAGAGGCAGGAAGCTGAGCGCCCGGTAGCCATAGCCAAACTCATGCGCGGTAGAGGTTTCAAGTGCGTTGATGACCAGGTTGCTGTGCGACAGCATTACCCCCTTTGAGTTGCCTGTGGTTCCTGAAGTATATATAATCGTGACAAGATCCTCTGGTTTTATTGAAGCCTTTGTTCCTGCCAGTCTGTCCCTGAACTTCTCCTCGCTCTTTTTTCCCTCTTCCATGAGCTCGGTGAATGACATAAGGCCATCAACCTTCTCGAATGATATAATATGCTTTATGTGCCCTGTCTTGCCGGCAACATCCTTTATCTTCTGGTATAGCTGCTTGTTTCCTACTATTACGGCCCTAACCTCGGCATGATCGAATATGTAGGCATACTCTTCAGCAGTTATCGTAGGGTATACCGGTACATGTATCATCCCGGCCTGGGCCATACCCATGTCTGCAAAATTCCACTCTGGACGGTTACCCGTAATGGTCGCAATCTTGTCACCTTCATTCAGCCCGAGTGCGTACAATCCATAGGCAGTAAGGTCAACGTTTCTCTTTACATCTTCGGTGGAGTAGGTGACCCATTCCTTGTCAACCTTGCCACCATACATGTCTTTACGCGGATACTTCTCAAAGTTCCATTCGATGATGTCAAATGTCCTGGTAATTTCCATACGGCTGTTATATTATTTGTTACAATTCTAATAATAATTTTTGGAACAAATTACCGAATGGAGGCAGATAAATAAAATTAGATCTGTTATAATGCAGGTATACAGTGTGTTGGTAGGATGAAAAATAAATGTAGTTTTCGAACGCTCTCTATTGCAGGGTGGTGCGCACAAATCTTCCTGCCTTTTCGAGGGCTTTGTCGATACCGTCAGGGTTCTTCCCTCCGGCAATTGCGAGGAATGGCTGTCCGCCTCCGCTTCCGCCAATCTCACCGGCTATTTCCTTTATTATGCTTACAGCATTTATTCTGCCGGAAGCTGCCAGTTTATCGCTTACCATTACAATCAGAGAGGCTTTTCCTTCTTCAGATGCGCCGAGCACTGCAATAGTGTTTTCTGAACTGTTTCGCAGTATTCCTGTTGCTGTTTTGAGAAGATCGATGCTTTCATTGCCACTGTTGGCTGCTATGAATTGAATATCGCCGGTATGAGCAGAAGCAATGGTCAGGGCAGAAGACTTCAGTTTCAATGCAATACCCGATGCCACCGTGTGCTGGAGTTTTTCGACTGATTTCTTTAGCCGGGTGTTTTCATTCACCAGTCTTGTTGCAGCTTCAGCGACATCTCCGGTGCTGTGAATGATTCGGGCAACCTCGTCAAGAACAAGCAGTTTGCTGTTTACATAGTCAAGCGCTTTTTTGCCGGTAATAGCCTCTATCCTCCTTATGCCGGCAGCTATTGCCGTTTCGGTCACTATCTTGAAAAGACCTATCCTTGAGGTGTTGCCAACGTGGGTTCCTCCGCACAGCTCAACTGAAGAGCCGAATTGTACCACCCTGACAGTATCTCCGTATTTTTCACCGAACAGTGCCATTGCACCCATTCTGCGGGCTTCCTCCATGGGAACGTCGCTGTGGGTATCGCGGCTGATGTTCTGGCCTATCATCAGATTCACCTTTTCCTCGATGGCAGCAATCTCTTCACCACTAAGCCTTGAAGTATGGCTGAAGTCAAACCTGAGCCTTTCTGAATCGACAAGTGAACCCTTCTGTTCAACATGGCTGCCAAGTACCTGCCTTAGAGAATGATGCAGCAGGTGTGTGGCAGTGTGATTATTCTCTGTCAGAAACCTTTTTGCTTCATCGGCTTTTGCAACAAATCCGGCATGCAGGTCTGAAGGCAGTTTCTCGGTAATGTGAACTATCATGTTGTTTTCCCTGACAGTATCGAGAATCCTGATTGTCTCACTGCCCGAGCTCAGCGTTCCGCTGTCGCCCACCTGGCCTCCGGCCTCGGCATAGAAGGGAGTACGGTCAAATAACAGTTGATACCTCTCCCTGTTCTTAATCCTTATCTTACGGTATTTCGTTATCCTGACGGCATCTTCGGTGGTTTCGTAACCTGTGAAAACCGTCTCTTCCGAATCAGACAGGTGAATCCAGTCGTCAGCATCAACCACGGCATCCTCGCGTGAGCGTTCCCTCTGTGACTTCATGCACCGATCGAATCCTTCAGTGTCGGCTTCCATGCTGTTCTCCCTCAGAATCAGCTGGGTAAGGTCAAGGGGGAACCCATAGGTGTCGTACAATTCAAAGGCCACGGAGCCCGGAAGTATATTCCTTTCCGTCTTGCGCAACTGTGCTATCTCCCTCTCAATGAGGCGCTGGCCCTTTCCCAGTGTCCGCAGGAATGCCGTCTCCTCATCATGAATGACTCCAGATATATGCTCCCGGCCTGCAACCAGTTCGGGGAAGGTGTCGCCCATCGACTCTGTCAGCACCGGAACCAGCCTGAAGATGAATGGTTCCTCCATTCTCAGGTTGTTGAAGCCATAGCGTACAGCCCTTCTCAGAATGCGTCTTATAACATAGCCTGCCTTGTTGTTTGACGGGATTTGCCCGTCGGCTATTGAAAATGATACGGCCCTAAGATGATCGGCAACAACACGCATGGCAATATCAGACTTCTCATCTGTACCATATTCAATACCGGTGATTTCAGAAATCTTGTCAATAACAGGGCTGAATACATCGGTGTCATAGTTCGAATTCTTTCCCTGTACCGCCATGCAAAGCCGTTCGAACCCCATACCTGTGTCGACATGGCTGGCAGGAAGAAGCTCAAGGTCTCCTCCTGACTTTCGATTATACTGGATGAAAACCAGGTTCCATATCTCAACTACCAGCGGATGGCCGGTATTTACCAGGGTATGACCGGCAACCTTTGCCCTTTCGGCATCACTGCGCAGGTCAATATGTATCTCCGAGCATGGGCCGCAAGGCCCTGTGTCGCCCATCTCCCAGAAGTTGTCCTTCTTTGAACCTTCAAGAATGCGGTTGTCAGGCTCCGGAAAGCATGAAAGCCAGTATTTATAGGCTTCATCATCCCTGGCGATACTCTCACCCTGACTGCCTTCAAATATGGTAGCGTAAAGCCTCTCCTTCGGCAAACCGATAACTCCGGTAAGAAACTCCCATGCCCATTCTATGGCTTCCTTCTTGAAATAGTCGCCGAAAGACCAGTTGCCCAGCATTTCAAACATAGTGTGATGGTAGGTGTCATGCCCTACCTCCTCGAGGTCATTATGCTTTCCTGACACCCTGAGACATTTCTGTGTGTTTGCAATCCTGGGGTTGGTTACTGCCTTGTAACCCAGGAAGATATCCTTGAACTGGTTCATGCCGGCATTGGTGAACATAAGTGTCGGATCGTCCTTGATGACCATCGGGGCTGAGGGGACAATCCTGTGACCCTTTTGCCTGAAAAAATCAAAGAAGGCATTACGTATTTCCTGAGCTGTTTTTGGTCTCATACCTGGCTTACAAATAATTAGGAAAAAAAAACGTTGATTTGGGTTGTAAAATTACTTTTTTTACCTTTAATTTGCCTTCTGTTAATTAAAAAACAGGGAAACTAACCTTGCCATTGGGGAGAAGCAGATATTTTTTTGATTTTGAGGACCTGCAGTACAAACAGGTAGAGGTTCCATTACATGTCAGGGCCGCGAGGTTCCTTGTCATATTCTCGGTAACAGTTATACTGTTCCTTATCTACAAGCACCTTTTTACCAGTAACTTCGGTTCGCCAAAGGAGGCGATGCTGATAAACAGGATTGAGAACCTCAAGCTTGAGCTTAAGATAATCGACAGGGAGATGGACAAAAAGCTTGCGGCTCTTGATGAGCTGCGCATTTCCGAGGAGAGGAGATACAGGCCCGTTCTTGATCTTGAAATAATGCCGGACTTTGCCAGGCAGGCAGCTGTCGGTGGTATTGAGCGTTACGCAGACCTGACAGGGTTTATGTACAGTGACCTGATGATTTCGCTGAGGAGCAAGATGGACAATATCAAGAGAACCACCCGCCTGCAGTCAGAATCATTTGTTGAGATTTCAGAGAACACCGTCGAATGGAAGAGGCAGCTCGAACACCTGCCTATGATAAGTCCGGTTAATGTAAATTTCAGACTGGGAGACGGATATAAGTTCCGTGAGCGCCACCCGGTTCATGGAAATCCGCAATGGCATCATGGCCAGGATTTTGCCTGTCCGGTCGGAACCCCCGTATATGCAACCGGAGCCGGTACTGTCATTGAGGCAGGATGGAACTCGGGTGGATTCGGCAACTACGTTGTGATTGATCACGGGTACGGTTACAGGACAACATATGGCCATCTTAGCTCAATAAAGGTAACAAAGGGAGATCGGGTGAAAAGAGCCGCGCTTATAGCCTTGAGCGGTAATACCGGTATCTCATCCGGCCCTCACCTTCATTACCAGATTGATATGTTCGGAAGAACACAGAACCCACTCCATTTCTTCAACAATGACCTTAACGAGGAGGAGTATATAGAGATGATCAGGGCACTCAGTATTGGTGTCAAGTATCAGGAGTAAAATGGCAAGAACCAGGTATAAATTCAATCCGGAGTCGCTCAGTTTCGACAAGATAACCCTAGGTGCAGGGGCAATAATGCTCAGGGCTCTGGCGTATATTGTCGGCTCGGTAATGATAGCTCTGGTTTACTGGGTCGTATTTGCCGCATTTTTCGACTCACCAAAGGAGAAAGCCCTGAAGAGGGAACTCAACCAGCTTGGCATTCAATATGACCTTATTAACCGGGAAATGGGTGACATGGAGAGAGTGCTTGCGCACCTGCAGCAAACCGATGACAACCTTTACCGGGCTATTTTCAATGCTGAACCATTGCCGGTTTCATACCGTGAGGGAGGGATCGGTGGATTGAACAGGTACAAAGATCTCGAGGGATTTGATAATTCGAAGATAGTTATCGAGACAGCACAAAGGCTTGATAAGCTAAGGAAGAGGATATACTCCCAGTCAAAATCGTTTGATGCCCTTATTGCACTGGCCAAGGAGAAAGAGGAGATGGTAAGGTGTATTCCGGCCATAATGCCAATCTCGAACAGGGACCTGACCAGGACGGCTTCAGGCTTCGGACCCAGGATACATCCATATTACAAAATTATAAAGTTCCATTCAGGCATGGACTTTACAGCACCCAGGGGTACTGAGATTTATGCAACCGGTGATGGAGTGATTGCGTCAGTCGTCACTTCAAACAGGGGATACGGAAATCATATTATTATAGATCATGGCTTCGGATATACAAGCCTTTATGCTCATCTCGACAGGTTTAATGTAAAAAGAGGGCAGAAAGTGCAGAGGGGTGAAGTGATAGGATTTGTCGGTGATTCAGGTATGTCTCTAGCTCCGCACCTGCACTACGAAGTCAAACTGAACGGCAGGGCAGTCGACCCTGTAAATTATTACTTTAACGACCTCTCGCCTGAAGAGTATGAAAGAATGATAGACCTGGCTTCCAAAACGGGTCAGTCATTCGATTAATAAATCCCGTTTGCGTATATGAACATTAAGTTGTCTGCATCAGCATTTTTGTTTGCAGTTATGGTACTCTTACCTGCATCCCATATTTTCAGCCAGGATGGTAACCACGATACTGATACAGTCGCGTTGCAAAAACCGAAAACAATCACTATAGCCGGCGTGGGTGATATCATGCCGGGTACTTCATATCCTTCAACGGCGTTCCTCCCTTCACCCCAGGTATTCAGGAATCTCTGGGGCACTCTCGCTGATACACTTGCTTCTGCAGACATCACATTCGGAAACCTCGAAGGGTCTTTCCTGAACCACGGTGATCCTGCAAAGAGATGCCGCGATTCGCTTAATTGCTACCTTTTCAGAATACCTGAGTCATATGCAGGCCTGCTTAGCGATGCAGGATTTGATTTTGTCAGTCTGGCAAACAACCATATAGGAGATTTTGGAGAGCCTGGCAAGAAGAGAACAAAGCAACTGCTTGATTCTCTCGGTATAAGTTATGCGGGGCTTACCGAAAACCCATGGGCAATAATAGAGCAGGACAGCTTAAGGATTGGCTTCTGCGCATTTGCACCCAATGCAGGAACCGTCAACATGCACAAGGCAGAAGAGGTTGCAAACCTTGTCAGGTTCCTGGCCGAAAAATGCGACATCGTGATTGCTTCATTCCATGGCGGGGCAGAAGGAGCAGACCATCAGCGTGTTCCGCGAACCACCGAGTATTATGTCGGTGAAAACAGGGGTAACGTATATGAGTTCGCCAGGCTATTGATCGATAACGGTGCTGATGTGGTTTTCGGACATGGGCCTCATGTCCCCAGGGCTATTGATATATACAAAGACAGGTTCATCGCTTACAGTCTGGGCAATTTCCTGACATACAGCAGATTCAATATTGCCGGACCAAATGGGCTGGCTCCCATAGCAATGATTGAGGTTGACACTACCGGAAAATTCCTTTCAGGAAGGATAGTTCCTGCTCACCAGATAAGGGGTGTAGGTGTAAGATACGATCACGGCGGAGGAGTAATTAAAAAAATAAGGGAACTTATTGCCCTTGATTTCCCCGATTCAGTAATTTCGCTATCGGAAGAGGGTGTTATTTCATATAAACAGCAGTGATATGCCATATAAGGAAAAAAAGGTTGAGAAACTGTTCTACTCCATTGGCGAGGCAGCAGAGATACTTGAAGTTCCTGTTTCTACAGTGAGATTCTGGGAGAATGAATTCAATATTCTGAAGCCCAAAAGGAACAAGAAAGGTAACCGTCTGTTTACCCCCGAGGATATTGAGAACCTGAAGAAGATTCATTTTCTGCTTAAAGAGAGGGGTATGACCCTTGACGGCGCCAGGAAGGCTCTCTCAGAAAAGGGATCAGAAACCGACCAGGTGATTGAGGTGACAAACCGGCTCAAGGTGATACGTTCGATGCTGGTAGAACTGCTCGATACAATTTAGCAGCGATGAAGAAGGGTGATATCGTAAAATATCTTGAGCAGCAGATACCTCCATCTCTTCAGGAGAGTTATGATAATTCGGGCCTCCAGGCAGGATCACTTGATGATGAGGCCGGGGCTGCACTTCTTGCCTTTGATGTCACCGAACAGGTGATTGAAGAGGCTGTTCTCCATGGCTGCAACCTTGTCATATCGCATCATCCTGTAATTTTTTCGCCTCTTAAGAGGATAACAGACACTACCCCGACAGGGAGAATCCTTACAAAGGCACTGATGAATGGTATAACCATTTATTCAGCACATACGAGCCTTGATTCGGTCTGGGGAGGTGTAAGCCATAAACTCGCTGAAAAGTTAGGACTTAAAGGGGTAGAGGTTCTCTCTCCGTCGAAGGAGATGCTGATGAAGCTCGTCACATTCGTTCCGGCCGAACACATCGAAAAGGTAAGGGAAGCTCTGTTTGCAGCAGGGGCAGGCAACATAGGAAACTACGATTCTTGCGCATACTACCTGAAAGGGGAAGGCAGCTTCAGGGGCAATGAGGAGTCTGATCCGTTTGTTGGCAGAAAGGGAGAGCTTCACATAGAACCCGAAACAAGGCTTGAGACGATTCTGCCGTCATACCTCAGAAACAAGGTTGTTAAGGCACTTACAGAATCTCACCCATATGAAGAACCTGCCTACGATATCTATCCGCTTTTGAATGACTGGCATCGGGCAGGCCTTGGAGCAATTGGTACTCTTGCCGATGAGCTCTCCGAGCAGGAATTTCTTGGTCTTTGCAATTCAGCACTGAATCCGGCCTGTCTCAGGTATTCTTCCCTTTCGGGCCGAACGATTAAGAAAGTAGCTGTTTGCGGCGGTGCGGGTTCATCACTTGTTAATGCTGCAGTTTCGCATGGCGCTGACGCCATGGTAACAGGAGACCTGAAGTATCACCAGTTTATCGAGGCAGCCGGGCAACTGCTTCTCGTCGACGCAGGCCATAGCGAAACTGAAAAATTCTCGATGGAGATTATATACGATATGTTAATCAAAAAATTCCCTAACTTTGCACTCCGGTTTTCAGAGACCGATACAAATCCGATTAACTGTTATTGAAAATGGAAAAGACCAGAGTACCAGAGACAGAAATATCTATTGAGGAGAAGCTGAGATCACTTTACAGTCTTCAGCTCGTTGACACCGAGATTGACAAGATAAAAATTCTGAGAGGGGAGTTGCCGCTTGAGGTACAGGACCTTGAGGATGAAGTTGCCGGTCTTGAGACCAGGATAGGCAATCTGAAGGAAGAGGTAGCCGGTCTTGAGCAGGCTGTTGCAAGGAAGAATATTGAGATTGGAGAGTCGCAGGCCCTGATTAAGAAATACGAGGAGCAACAAAACAATGTCAGGAATAACCGTGAGTACGATTCACTCTCAAAGGAGATAGAGTTTCAAACCCTTGAGATTGAATTGTCGAATAAGAAGATAAAGGAATTTGCACTGCAGATAGAAGAGAAGAAGCTGCTGATGGAGGATTCTGAGAAAACCCTTTCCGAGAGAAGTGGTGACCTTGACAACAAGAAAAAGGAACTGGACGAGATAATTGAAGATACCAGGAAGGAGGAGGAGGCACTCGTGACACGTTCAGAGGAGATTGAATCAAGAATAGAGGAGAGGCTTGTCACTGCCTACAAGAGGATAAGGATGAATGCCAGGAACGGACTCGCGGTGGTTACAATCAACCGGGATGCATGTGGCGGATGCTTCAATCAGATTCCACCACAGCGTCAGCTCGATATCAAGTCGCGCAAGAAAATCATCGTTTGTGAATACTGCGGCCGGATACTAGTCGATGATGAGATAATCAGTACAGTATCGGAATAAATGACTTCTGAGAGTTTCAAGCTGATGGTGGCTGAGGGTATACCTGATCAGCTTCCGTTGCTGCGACCTTTTAAAGAAAAGGTCAATCATGCACCCGTAAGGAAAGATATTCTCACCAATGATGAGAAGAGGTTGGCGGTAAGGAATGCCCTCAGGTATTTCCCGGCAAAATTCCATAGTGTACTTGCCCCTGAATTTGCTG
>CAYUOS010000025.1:0-28952 GCA_964446435.1 uncultured Rikenellaceae bacterium
CTCTTATCTTATCCGGATAGAAAGCGTATCCTGCAAATCCATCGCTGCCAACCTCAGTTACTCCGGTATACTCCGAGGTATCTATCCTGACTATCCTGGCATCATGATTTCCGGTGAGCCATTTGATATTCAGTTCGTTCTCAGCCGGATTAAATGTACAGGTAGAATACAGCAGATACCCGCCCGGCTTAAGGGACTGCCATGCGGCCCTAAGTATCCTCTTCTGACGATCGGCACATAACTCACAGCCTGAACCTGACCACTGTGTTCTGACATCTGACCTCCTGAACATACCCTCACCGGAACAGGGTGCGTCAACAATGGCAATATCAAAATATGATGATAGTTCACCAAAATCATCCGGGTCATTATTTGACACAACAGTATTTGGTGCACCCCACCTGATTGTGTTTTCTACCAGAGCCCCTATCCTTGTTCTGACAGATTCATTGGCGATCACAATTGAGCCCGGCCCTGCAAGGGAGGATATGTGTGTTGTCTTACCTCCTGGTGAAGCACACATATCAAGTATCCTTAATCCACCCTTGTCACCCCCTACAGCCCTGAATAATACCTCGAGAAACATACTGGATGCTTCCTGAACATAGTAGCAACCTGCATGATAAAGAGGGTCCAGTGTGAAAACCGGTCTTTCAGGAAGCCAGTAACCTGTATTACACCAGGGAATCTTCTCCCCCTTATCGGGTATACCTGTCCACTTGGCCGGATTCACCCTTATCGATACGGGTGAATCGGAAGCCAACGCTTCCAGCAGAGAGTCTGTGTTGACAGACTTCTGACCAGAAAGCCTTGTTATAAATTCCTCCGGAAAACCCTCTCTCATGACAACCTGGTTACCATCGCAATAATAGTCAAGTTATCACAAAGCACAAAATCTAGTTCAGTTTAACCGGTATTCTGAAAATCGTTATACTTGCCGGCCCTGCCTTCAGTTTAAGCGAACGCGGAACATTCTGCTCTGACACAATCGTCACCGGAGGCTCCCTCCCTGGTTCGTTATGAGCCATATCGTCAGGAGACACAACACGCCATACATCCATCCTTCCACCAAGGGTACCACCCCTGACATTGAGAGGGAACGAAACCTCACTCCAGGTAGCATTCACCACCGACACTGTCAGTGTGTCCATAGATTCGGTAAGGGTCGCTGCAATATCAAATGGCCTGATCTCTCCCTCAACAGCAACCGGTATGGTTCCGAACCTGTGGCGGTACATCTTCAGCACCTGTCCGGTACCGTCAAACTCAGAATGAGTCGTCGAGGCCTTTATGGCTCCTATTACATTTACCGTCTGAGCATAGTTGGCCATATAGATTATGTCAGTATGTCTTGAAAATTCATTCAGCCCTGCTGCAATGCCCATGGCATCACGGAAGAAGTACCTGGTGCCCAGCTCTCCATAGATATGCGGACCATACCAGTAATTCCATTCATCCATACATATCCTGATGTCCTTACCCTCCAGGGCAGGAATTGTCTCCCTGTAATTCCTGTGGGCAACAGCCTTCTGCCTTATGGCGTCGGGAATCTGCTTCACATGAGTCATAAGACCACCACCGTGCCAATCCTGTTTATAGAAATGTTCACTTATCATGTCCATATTGTCGGAGCAGTTTGCAAGCATCATCTCATCCCACGGACCTACTTCCCCGACAGCAACAAGCACTATAGTGCTATCAACGCTGCGCATCACCCGCGCAAACTCATTGTGTTTCTCTACGAATGCCTCGGTTGTCATGAAACCAAGCTGCCAGTCACCGTACATTTCATTACCAATCGACCACCACTTAACATTCCATGCCTCCGCTGACCCGTTAGAAGCCCTTAACCGTCCCATTGGCGTAGAGAGTGAACCGTTGCAGTACTCAACCTGCTGCCGGGCCTCCTCTGCATGGCCCAGTCCTGCATTCACCGCTATATATGGCTCAGTGCCAAGCAACTCACAAAACCTTATAAACTCATGCATGCCTACATCATTCGATTCGACACCTCTCCATGCCGGATTCTTCCTCGGTGGTCTCCTGTCGCGGTTCCCAATGCCATCCTTCCAGTCATAGCCGCTTACAAAATTGCCTCCCGGCCACCTGTATACAGGAGAGTCAAGCTCTTTCAACAAACCCATTACATCTTTCCTGAAACCTTCAATATTGTCATCTGGCATCAATGATACAGTTCCTACCCAAATGCGTCCGTTACCTTCGGGTTCAATGGTGAAAACACCGTCATGAACAAGCTTCTCACTCCTGAAACTCAGTGAGTACTCCCTGTAACTACCAGTAAGATTCTCTAGAACAACTCCCTGCTCTGCACCTGCTATCCTGACTTTTACCTTCACCCCCGTAATACCGGGTGTTGCCCTCAGTATTATCCTGCCTGAGTATGTCATTCCTTCACGAAAACCCAGATTCTCTTGCGAAAGAATTGCAGCACCAACAGCATTAACACCAATAACAGGCGTCTGTGAACCTGTAAATGGTGTTGTTTTTTCCATTGAAAACAGATCCCTGTTTCCTGTTATGCGCCATGGCGATTCACGCTCGCCGGGAGTAAACCAGAACTTCCGGTCCTCAAACATCTCAGCCCATATTCCGCCGTAAATACACCTTCCGAGGTGCTCAATAAACTGACCATAAATGTACAGAGGCATAGACTCAGCCCTTGCACCAAGGTTGACCGTGATATCGGTAATGATCTTCTCTGAACTCACAAGATCAAACTTCATATTGTCAAACCAGACTCTCCCCTTTGCATTTCCTGCTATGTCAAGCATGCACGCAACTGTCACACAATCATCGCTGCCGGTCTCAAACTCATAAACAACCTCTGTCCAGTCATTCGTCCCGGTAAAACCCACAGGTTCAACCCTCAGTCCGTCAAGCCTGAAGCCTGCCCCCCTTCCCCGGGTGGTCTCAATATTCTCGGTCTTTATCCAGCCGGTGAACCGGTATGTCGACCAGGGCCTGAGATTAACCTTTGTCGACCATCTGCCGTATGCTTCACGACCCGATCGGATCATCAGGCTCTTCGTTCCGTTATGAGCGGTCTCGGTGTCATAAAAAAGAATAGCATCCCGATTCCTGTTGTCAGCTGTCCACCCTTTTACTACCGAAGACTCAACTTCTTCGGCAGATGGATTGGTTATCTTTCCGTACTCAACGCCAGTCAGGGGTTGGTCCCCTCCACCGCAGGCCTGCAACAATATGGCAAACAGGGTGATAGCTTTCAAAATTATTCTCATCTCTCAAAGGTTTTTTTATTTACTATTTAATTGGTCAGGTATCAGTTTTACACACCACAATTTAATAAAAACTACCAGATTGGAGTATTGATTCACTACACTTTATTAGCACAAAAAACCTCACTAATATAAAAGAGAAAGGAGCGGTCCTCCCCCGATGACCACTCCTCCTCAACTAAACCCAAATAAATCTAACCTAATGAAAAGACTCAAAATTCAATTGATCAATTATTAAATATATTTTTTACACTTATAATTACAATACAAATAAAAAATAACAATTTCTACTGTGCAAATATTTTATATTAAATTTAAAAAAAAACCGGGACTGTTTCACTTGTCCCGGCATTGATCATTATTTCAGTCTATCTTACCTTACTGAAAACCTGTAGATCGTACGTGTCTTGAAGGTCTCACCCGGCTTAATCACCGCTGAAGGGAAGTCTGGTTTATTCGGACTGTCAGGGAAGAACTGTGTCTCAAGACACAAACCGCTCCTGTGCTCATACGTGAGCCCGCCATGTCCTGTCTGCGTTCCGTCAAGGAAGTTGCCGCAATAGAACTGAACCCCCGGAAGATCGGTAATTACCTCAAGGACCCTTCCTGATACCGGCTCATATACCACCGCATCCACCTCTCCGGTATTGTCGAGCACGAAATTGTGATCATAACCCAGTCCGAGAAGCAGTTGCTCATCCTGTTCGTCAATGCGCTCACCAATCAGCCTCGGCGAGGTAAAGTCAAAAGGAGTTCCGGCAACCGGTCTGATCTCTCCTGTGGGGATAAGGGTTGCATCAACAGGAGTAAAGGCTGAAGCGTATATCGTAAGCTCATGATCAAGAATATCGCCCCTGCCTGCACCATGGAGGTTGAAGTATGCATGGTTTGTAATGTTTATAACGCTCTTCTTGTCAGTAGTTACGGTATAGTCCATTATTATCTCATTCTCGTCTGTCCAGGTGTACACCACCTCTGCAGTCATGTTGCCCGGATAACCCTCTTCCATATCAGGACTGAAGTAAGTAAACTTAACGGCATTTACACCGTCAACTACCTCTGCATCCCAGACCACACTGTGCCATCCGCCGGGACCGCCGTGAAGGGTATTCGGTCCGTTATTGAGTGCAAGCGTATACTCAACCCCGTCAAGTGTAAACTTCCCCTGTCCGATACGGTTTGCGTAGCGGCCAACAACAGATCCGAAATACGGATCTCCGTTGACATATCCCTCAAGTGTCTCATAGCCAAAGGTGATGTTCTCCTTGTTGCCGGTTCTGTCAGGAACCTTGATATATACAATCGTTGCACCGAAATTGGTGAGGCGAAGTACATTCCCGTCAGCATTTGTAAGGGTATAAAGAAATACCTCCTTGCCGCCGAAGGAGCCAAAGGGTTCTTTTGTGACCATCTCTCCTGATTTTCTTGTTTTACAGGCTGACATTCCCGATAAAAGAATCATCAAAACCAAACCTGTGATTAAAAACTCTCTTTTCATATCTCTGTTTATTTTTTCGCGAAGTTACTAATTTCTGCCGTATCAGGGTTCATTTCAGTATCTCAACAACAAGGGTATGATACGGTTTGCCGACAACAGCAGTAACCTCCAGCTCACGCTCAGCTGCCCTTTTGACCGCCAGTGCTTTCCCATCAAGCTTTACCTTTATTCGCTTGCCCGGAAGGGTAAAGAATCTGACTGTGGTTTGGTGACTATCACCGGTTCTGTTTTCAAGCTGAAGAGTTATCTTCCTGAGGTTCCTGTTTACACGGATATCCTGATCACTTCTGAATCCGTCACGGTCAACTTCAACTGTAAACCTTTCCGACTCTGTAACTATTGAGAATCTGTTCCTGACGCCATCCCTGGGATTTACGAGAAACTCTTTCTTCGTTTCATTAAGAACACCGCCCAGTGCTGTCCAGCCAAATAACGGGTCGTCGGTCAGAACAGTTGCTGCCATCCTGAAAGTGGCACCCAGGCCCAGATCGGCTTCACCATCGTAGAACCAGGCTCCCCTGTCAATAGTCTTCCTTATCCATGCATTACCCTGCTTCGATTCCATGAAGGCCCATCCCATGGCGCCATCATTCTTTTTCCCGGGTGCCCAGAAGCCATAATCAGACTCGGGTGTTCCAGTATTCATCAGGGCCCAGGAACTCAGGTATGAAGCATACCCCAGCTGAAGCCAGTCATAGGGAACATCAGCAAAATTGACACCATAATCAAGTATTGCCCATCCCCCCATCTTAGCCATGTAACTCAGGCTGTGATTGTCGGAACTTGCCGTCCAGTCACCTCCCATCAGGAAATACTTTGGCTCCAGCCATCCTCTTACTGCCAGCCCTGCATAGTGCTGCCTGTCCATGAACTCACGCGAGTCTTCCCTCCTGACAACCGGGTGTGAATACCAGACGCTGTCATTCTTGTCAAACCAAAGATTTTCGTCAGGCTCCATATCGTTCAGGGTACCATACCTGGCAAAAGCATACGATGACTCAAACGCGGTACGGTCAATGGCATACTCAGACCTGAAAGGATATTTATCGTCATATACAAAATACTTGACCTTGATTTCATACTGGTGTCTTAACCAGTCGGCATCGCTCTGCCTTCCCTCCTTCTCAAGGTCGCGAATGAGCTTTTCGATAACAAGCTCATTGTAGCAACCCCACTTGTAAGTTTCGTACCATGGCAATATTTCATAAGGATAGATGAAATATGCCCTGGCTGTCTGGTATGCTCTTTCAAGGTACCCTGCCGCATCAAGATACTTAACCTTGTCGGGATACATTTTTGCTATCTCGTACATGTGGTAGTACATCATGGTAACGTGAGGATAGTCGTACGAACGCCATATCTGCATCTTGTCAAGATGTGTCGATCTGGTCTTTGCCCTCTCTACTGAATCCCTGACTACCTTCCAGTTGGGCACACCATAGATACCATAAGGATAGGGATCATCCTTGTCAGTTCGCTGTAAGCCGTCCCATACGAAGTGTTCAATATAATACTCCACGGAAGCAATCTCCTTTTCGTCAGGGAAGAAGACATTCTTGGCAGCAATATACGGGGCCTTGCCAAGTGCCGGGTCATCACTGGCGAGGACATAACCCCACCATCCGTCATAACCGTCAGTGTCGTCCGGACCCCGCAGAACCCCTGTTCTCCAGTCGTAAACCGAATACAATCCGTTATACCATTTTGTCGGGTCACGGTGCTGCTGACTGTTTACAAGAAAGGCACTCCGCTTCTTTATGAGCGTCTCAACCGGCTCTGTCGAGAAGAACTCAAGCTGTGTTGACTCTCCGTTACCGTAATTGACTGTAATAAGGTTCTCCCCCAGTTTCCTGAATTCAATCTCATAGATGTGATGATCCGGAAGCCTCTCTCCAAGGTATTTGATTGTTGTCAACCCGGGAAACTCAGCTACAAGTGATTTAACAGGCTTTCTGGTGCGGATAGATACTCTTGCCTTAAGATCAGAAGGAAGCGACATACCGGGTATGACCCTTACATCAAGCAAACCCTCCTCATAGAGCACCTGCCTCATGTCATCCCAGCTGTCGGCCCACCTGAACCTGAAACCATACTTTACGCTGCCTGACGGACTTATGTCAAGTCCGGTGTGTGGCATCCGCCAGTCTCCTCCCGGAACAAGGTT
Source organism: uncultured Rikenellaceae bacterium (assembly GCA_964446435.1). Classification (GTDB taxonomy): domain Bacteria; phylum Bacteroidota; class Bacteroidia; order Bacteroidales; family VadinHA17; genus SLNP01. Next base: position 6,920 of record CAYUOS010000025.1, read on the forward strand.
TCCCGACACCTCTGAGTGCATGAATACCTTGTATTCGCCCTGAAGATTGTCAAAGTATTCCAATGAAGTTCCTTCCTTAGGAAGTACCATTATGAAGGGCGGGTCACCGGAAGGTTTGGTAAAGAACACAAATGAACCATCTCCTGATATGAAATGATGCTTTGTGAAGCAATTCTCAAATATGTATTCAGGATTCTCTCCCGATGGCCTCCTCCAGGGAAGACCAATTCCAAGATCCCCAACTCTGATTCTCTTGTCAGACCTGTTGCTTACAATGAGATCAAGGTCAAGCCCTTTGTCAACCAGTGTATAGACCTGTTCGAGTTTAACGGGACTATCCTCACCGGTAGTCGCAAGCACAACCCTTTGCGGTGTGGCCTCAACACCCCTGAGTTCACCAGGCGTGGCATCTGTCCATTCTTCTCCCGGATACTTCCACACAAGACGCGTTCTGCCCCAGGCCCTGTTTCCTACAACATCAGCCAAGTATTTGTCGGAAGGACTTATCAGCGATGATATCCCGCCAGGAGAAACCTCTGCCTTTATTGAAGAGTTTGCCAGAGGCCAGGTAACAGATGGTCTTGTCTCTTGTACCCTGCCTCTCGACTGCTGTGCAGCGGCAGGAAATACTGCCAGTGTCAGACCGAATAAAAGGGCCAGTTTGCTTTTTCTGATATTTATCAAGGTTCTCATAACGCCTGATCTTGGTTATTTTCTTATCCAGACTATCGAGCTTGGCGATCTGTCACCCGGGTCACGAGGTTGGTTACGATTATTTCTTGCATAGTTGGGTATCGCCAGTAGCGGCGTTCCATCAGCCCATGTTCCCTTGATGGTAAGCACACCCGCGAGAAGGTCATCTCGCCATTCAGTGGTCAGCTGACCCTGACCAATCTGCTTGTTGATGTCGCCATTATCGACCGATTCAACATTGTAGACCAGCGGACCATACCTCATGGCAATCCTTCCCCTGTTATCAACAATTCTCTCATCTGCGGTAATGGTCTGTACCTCCATCGGAAGAACCATCTCAACCATATCGCCTGCTTTCCAGTTCCTGCGTATCTCAGCATAACCGTCTACTATAACCGGATTAATAATCTCGCCATTCACCTTCAGAGACCTCACACCCTTAACCTCAGGAACCGGATCATACAGAAGACTGGTCTTGCGATCGGGCACCCTGACAAACAGGGTAAACTCCTTAGGTTCAGCCGGATTGACAGTTATCTCAATATTGCCGCTCCAGGGATAATCTGTCTTTTGAACCATCTCGATATCAGTACCCATGACATTCTCGACCTTGATCGTACTGCCAATGAAGAGATTTACATAGAGACCGTCAGGGCCCTTTAGGTATGTCCACGTGGGAACCATCAGTAATGTACGGGGTATATTGCCGACACAGCATGGGCATCCATGCCATGGATGACGATCCTGCCAGCTTGACAACGGATTGGTATAATAGAAATTCCTTCCGTCAAGGTCAAGCGACCCGAGAAGGGCATTATACATAGTCTCTTCGTATAAATCGACATACTTTGCATCATGGTACGCAATGTTCATCTTGTACTGGAAAAAGATAAGTCCGCAACTTGAGCAGGACTCACAATAGGAGTTATTTCTTAGCGAGTAGTTCGGACCAAAACCTTCTGATGTCTCACCGCTGCCAATGCCACCGGTCAGATAGTACTTCTTGTTAACAATATTGTTCCAGAGCGACATAACCGCACTCTGATAGTCAGTATCTCCTGTTTCGGCGGCGATATCAGCCATCCCTGAATAACTGTATACAGCTCTTACGGCATGTCCGACCGCCTCATACTGCTCCTGCACAGGAACATGACTCTGGCTGTACTCATTGCCACCGCTGCGGCTGTCAAGCAGGAACTTGCTCAGGGCAATGTATCTGTCACCCTTGCCATTACCCTCCATGTCATTCACAAACCGGCCGAAACGGACAAGTGCCTGTTCCATCTCCTGATGCTCATCCCACCATACAATCTTACCAGGACCGATATTATCTGCCCAGCAGTCAGCAAGCTTCTTGGCAGCATCATATAACCTCTTGTCGTTGCCATCAGTCAGTGTATAGTGGTTAATGGCTGATTCTATGAAGTAACCGGCCACATATCCTTCATGGGCCGGTCTGTTGCGTGGCTCCCATCTCTCTCTCCAGCGTGCGGTATCGCGCAATGTAAATGCTGTATGAAGATAGCCGTCAGGATGCTGTGCTGCCAGAATTATCGGTATCCACTTTTCAAGTGCTTTCTTCATCATCTCCTGGGCGGCTATTATCTCCCTGTCGCCTTTGGGGTCGACCATAAGTGCAATACACATTGACTCAATCGTCTGATGCACCCATGCATTTGAAAAGACATAACCCTTGTGTCTTCCGTGAGGCTCGCCCCGAAGAGCCTTGGCTGCTTCAATAAAGTTGTCAAGTCCACCGGGTCCCTGGGTGAGGTCATCTCTCTCAATCTGAGCTATGCACCATGGTATCCAGTTAACGATCATCGACTTAATCCTGCTGTCCCAGAGCGGACTGTCAACACTGTAGTGCTTCGTGTAAACCACCTCAAGCCGTTCATCTCTGGGCGGATTATGCACCTTGACAAGGAGCTCAGAACTTGAGTTTGTCTTTCCTTCAGAAGCTGACAATGCCAGCACATAATCTCCGGTGGCAGAAAAGGTCGCAGTTGTTACAGCTTTGCTCCTGTCGGCAAAGGTCACCTTGCCGGGACCTGATACCTTAACCCATCTAAGCTTAACATCAGGTCGCACTGCCCTGAAAGTGCCTGAAAGATAGGTCTTGCCGTCAATCATCACATCACGGTCAACACCTGCAGCCACCACGGGTGGATGATCAGGCGATCCGGGAGCCTGTATAACCTTCCACTCCAGAAGGCCCATGCTAAACCTTGCAACAGAATCAATTTCGATTCTGAGTCTTGTAGTCTCAACCTCATCAAAGGTTGTAACATTGAACATACCGCTCTCAACACCCAGCCCTGCCGGATTGCTGACCGGAATAAACTCCTCACCATCCCAGTATGTCACCCTGTAACTCTCAGGTAAAGCCAGGCTGTTCTCAAAATTCCACCAGAATAGTGATACCTCTCCTGTTCTGACAGGCTGCTGCCACTCATACTGCACCCAATGGGTCTGAAAGGTTTGCTGACCGGGCTGGCCACCTCCCTGCTGTCCCATTCTCATGGGGCCAGTATTCATCGGGGTTTCACCATCATTCAGTGCATTGATCAGGCCTCCTGCCCTTGCCGAACCCGCAGGTCTGGCAACATAGGCAAGGTTCTTCTCCGCATCACCGGTAACGCCTGACTTGCCGCCACAACCTGATAACAATAACATTGCAATTGAGGCAAGCATCAAAAGTGAGAATCTAAATGCTTTCATAATTATTTCGGTTAGGTTGAAATACTCTTAAGAGTTTGTTTTGAAATCTCCGCTGGCTGAAAAAAATAAGGGGTTGCCGGTTAAGACAACCCCTCACCTTAAGGTCTTAATGTATGCTGTTAACTACCTCCACATTTACCTTCTCCACTCGTTAACACCATCACGAACCCTGTTTCTCCAGGTTAGCTTCGTATCTACAATCGTATAGAAGGTCTCTCCTTCATAATTAATCCTGTAGTTGAGATTATAGATGCTCTTGGCCTTGTCGAATACACAGGTACCGGCAGGCGCTACCTCCGAAATCTTCGACTGCTCGGGTGTTACAGCAGCCATGTTGCCCCATACCTTCCACTCAAGAATACCGCAAGACTGTGAGGTATTGATCATCCATACCCTGATCTTGTCGGTAAGAACCTCGTCAAATGTGGTAACATTATACATGTTCGGCACATTTGGATATCCGCTGTGATTAGGCACTTCAACCCAGTCCTGCAATGTAACATCCCAGTATTCAATATAGCTCGACGTGGGAATAAGAATACCTCCACCGTCGGTCCACCAGTAAATCTCAGAACGGTCAATGTAATGCAGGTTGGTCCATGAATACTGTACCCATCTCCAGATATTGGCACTGTTCCAGTTTCCATACGCTCCTCCGGTCTTGTCGGTCGAACTGGTTGGATCAATACCATTCCTGATTGCAAGCAGGTTCTCCCATGAGCTTACAAATGAAGTGGTTACACTGCTTGCTGTCATGGCAAGGTTTACCGGAACAGGATCGGCTACAGGCATCTTCTTCATCCAGACAGTATTGTTCGGGTTGACATTGTATTTAACCTCATAGTCAACACCAACATATAGCATTCCGTCAGCAAGAACAGTATCAAGAGCAACAGTGTTTGCCCTGATTACATTCGTGACGCTGCCTGCGTTAATTACACTTCCTGAGGCATTGAAAGTCTGGAAGGTAGCTACCTGATCATACCATCCTTCATAGTGATTGATATAACTGACCTGGAAGATTTTGGTGCTCTGAGGATCCAGAATTGAATCAGCAGATGTCTCAGTCAGCCTGAAAGGTATGGCATAGATCTTCTGAAGTGATTTAGGATCATTCACAAACTTTGCAGAATCGAGTGTTACAGTGATTCTTCCGATAAAGTTACCCTTCGGAATCGTGAATGTATTGGTGTTACTCAGGGTATAGTAGTCGGCCGGCATCAGCTCATAGGGAGTGCCTGCCAACAGCGTCGGATCGATTGTGAATCTGACCCATCTGTCTTCCTTGTTCTCGAGGACTCCTGCAAGGTACACACCAATGTCAACCTTCAGACCCTCATCTTTTACCACGGTCCTGCCAAGCACACCGGCTGTCGATGAGTTTCCGGTAACAGCCGAGAAGGCAACCGTAGTATACGGATAATCCAGCCTGAACTCATCGTAGCATCCTGCGAGCAGGCCGATCATTATCATTGCTAATACTATCTTTTTCATATCGCTCTTTTTTCTTTTTCTCATTTGAGTGCGCATTGTGGTTACCATCCTCTGTTCTGTTTCAGGTTACTCATAATGAGCGTCTGGTCGTACGGAACGGGAACATATCTCATATAATCCTGGTAAATGTGGTTCTCAACATCCCTGTACTGGTATGTTAATGTGCCGGTTCCAGGATCCCTGGTTATCTGAACACCTCTTATGGTACGGTTCAGCGGCAAGTTAAGCCTTCTGATTGTCCAGAACCTGTCACCCTCAAAGGCAAGCTCAATACGCCTTTCATTATGGATAAGTGCCCTGAAGGCATCCTTGCCGGCATCTCTCTGTTCAGCCAGATAGGCATCCTGATAGCCTGATGTTCCAGGATCAGAATCTACAAATGTACCTGATCTTCCGCGTACTCTCTGCATAATCTGGAAGGCAGAGAAGCCCAGGGTTGCGTCAGCGGGACCGTAAGCCTCATTGGCCGCCTCGGCGAACATAAGGTAAAGCTCGGTCTTGTGCATGAATACAAAAGCCCTTTCAGCGCTTGTGGTGCTGCCTGGTGTAAGCCTTACTGTTGAGGCCAGAAGCTTCCGCATATAGTAACCTGTACGTGTACCCTGCCTGCTGATAACACCGGGGGCATCGTTGCCGCCATCATAGGTCTGTATCGTTACCGTATTGTAAACCATTCCATTATGGAATACATTCAGTGGCATCCTGCGGTCACGGTTTGCATAGGGTGCAGCCGGATCATAGGTTGTACTGACAGACAATGGATACCCGTCAGCTGTTGGAAATGCATCAACAAGGTTCTGTGACGGGTTGCTTATGCCAGATCCGTACAGACTTGGTGGATAGTGAGAGTTCTCAAGCGCATTTGATGTAGCTGCAGGATATATCCATATCAGGTCAGTAGCACCAGCAGAAGTATACCATCCGTTGGCAGGATAGGCCTGAAGTGCTATGTTTCCTCCTGAAGCTACGATTGCAGCATGTGCTGCTCTCGCTGCTCTGTCCCACAGGTCAAAGTCTGAAGGTCCGTAAGCTGGACTCGCTGCCCAGAGGTACACTTTTGCCTTCAGGGTAAGTGCCGCAAGCCTGCTGGCACGACCCACGTTCATTACTCCTGTGTAGACATCCGATCCTGTGTATCGCAGCGGTAGTATTGAGGCTGCTGAATCGATGTCAAGTACAATCTGTGCCACGCACTCCTCATAGGTGTTCCTTGGCAGATTAAGCTCATCTCCCTGTTTCAGGACCTTCGTTACAATCGGGAAACCGAGTGCTTCCGTCGCTCCGTCGGGATAGCCGCCGTATGTGCGCAGAAGCAGCCACTGGTACCATGCCCTCAGGAAATAGGCCTCACCTATCCTGTATCTCTTGAGTGTTGCATTCCTTACTGGGTCTGTTACACTATAGCGCAGATCACGGCCATTCTCAAGAAATTCATTCAGATACCTTATGCTGGTATACCAGGTGTTCCACTGACCTATTGGATTGCCTTCAAGTGTCCATCCACCCAGTGCAACCAAGTTGGTTCCGGGTGTATTTGGTACAGCATTGTCGGTATAGTACTCAAGTGCAAGATCCCAGTTGGGATTCAGGTTCGTGTAAGCCCTGGTAAGCAAGCCTTCTCCATAGGTTGCATGGCTCCAGAGCTCATCATTGTTGAGGTCCTGTATTGGCCGCGTGTCAAGGTAATCACATGAAGCCAGGAGCAAGACCGAAACTAATATTGGAATTAAGTTTTTCATCGCTTTCATTTTTTTTAGTTAGAATCTTGCCGAAACACCGAAAGTCATCGTCCTGAGCATCGGATATTTGGTTATCCCGGCATTCAGATCATCCGGCTCAACACTGTACTTGTTAAGCTCTGAGATAACAAACAGGTTGGTACCCCTTACAAAGACTTTCATGTCATCCATCTTCATTCTGAATGCAGTACGCATCGGTAGCGTGTAGCTTAGTTCCACATTCCTGAGCCTGAAGTATGCAGCATTCGCCAGCCAGAAAGTTGAGTTCTGAACGTTGTTCGAAGACTGGGTGGTCAGACGGGGCACATCATTTGTCTCAGGGAAGCGATTCAGCAGGAATTCTGAATAGTTCTGCTGCCTGCCGTTGATCCTGAAATAGCGATTCGATGAAAGCATCACCTGACCGTCGGCAATTCCCTGTCCGAGTGCAAAAATATTGAACCCCTTGTATCCTGCCGACACATTGACACCGTAGAACAACCTCGGAGAGTGTGCACCGGTTGTATGGATGTCTGCTTCATCAATGAGGCCGTCATTGTTATAGTCAACATACCTTATGTCTCCTGGCTTGAGTTCTCCCCATGTCTGATAAGCCGTATGGTTGTTAATCTCCGCTTGTGACTGGAACAATCCGTCAGCTTTGTACAGCCAGAAAAGATCCATATCCTTGCCGGCACGCTTACGGTACTCAGGCAATGCGGCCGGTTCGTCATAATCAACAAACTTTGCCCTCTGGTATGCGGCATTTACTCCGGCTGAATAGCTGAAATCTCCTGCCTTGCCGGAATACTGAAGCAATCCGTCAAATCCCCATCTCATATCCTTGCCGAAATTCACTGCAGGAAGGAAGGAACTGCTACCAAGGATGGCTGGAGTCGTCATTGCAAGGTTTGATATCTTGTCGTAGTAAAGGTTATTGAAATAGTTCACCTCGAACGAAAGTGCCTTCTCCAGCATTGTTCCCTGGAGGCCTACGTTAAAATAGCGCTTCTTAGGAAGGGTAAACTCCATGGTTCCCTGCTGAACAATATTGTAAATATTTACCGTTGAGCTGTAGTTGCCGGTATATCCTGTCCTCCAGGTACCAGCGCTCCTCCATAGGGTCTCATAAAGATAGAAAGAGTTGTATCCACTGAGTGAGAAGTCATTGACCCCCATTATACCGAATGAGCTGTAGAGTTTCAGGTAGTCTATCAAACCTCCCTGGTTCATGAACGACTCATTGCTGATTATCCATGCTGCACCTACTGTCGGGAACAGGAAGAACCTTTCGCCTTTTCTCATCTTCATGCTGCCGGTATATGCGAGATCAGCCTGCAGTACATACTTGCCTGCGTATGCATAGTTGACTGAGGTAACGAAATCCTGCATCTTCAATGGCTGGTAATCATCATCAACTGCCCTTATCTCGTCAAGACCCATGAAGTATACTGCGTTTGCGGTTAATGCGTGCTCATCCCTTGTCATGGTGTAGTTGAAACCTGATGAGAACGCAGTTCTGCGGTTCACGTAGTTGAAGCTGTTCGACATTGTTGCCACGATACTCTCAGGTGTTATGAGTACAGCCGTGTCAGCACCGCCGGATGTTGTCTGCAACCTGTACAGAGCAGCAGTTCCTCCCTTGTTGTTGGCCATCATGTTGTATGCATCAATTGCAGCTGTCCCGACAAATGTCAGGCCGTCAAGCACATTGCCGAGATCGATCGTCAGACGTGCATTGTTCTGTGTATTGATATTGGTGTACTCGGCAAAACCTGTATAGAGGAACTCGTTGTCGAGGTTAAGAGGATACTCATCACTTCTGAGCATCTTGTCACCAAAATACATCCCGTGTGCATTTGACGGGTAGTTGGAGATGGTATTGAAATAGTTGAAAAATGTTGCTCCTGTACCCTGGTTTGCAAACCGCTGCTTCTCATATGAACCGAGAATGTTGACATCGAGTCTCATGAACTCATTCAGTTCTATGTCAGCCTTTCCCCTTAACTGGTAGAGGTTGCTCCTTAGTTTCTCTCCGATTGTCTCAAGACCGTTATGGCCATGGTAGTGGAAGGCTGAAAAATATGACACCTTGCTGTCTCCACCCGAGAATGCCAGATCAGCCTTACGGAACGGAGCCGAATTGCCTACATACCTGTCATAATAATTGATATTCGGATATCTCAACGGGTTTGAACCGTCACGATAGGCATTGAGGGCTGTCTGGGTATAGAGGGGCGATAACCCGTCATTTACCAGTGCCTCATTGTAAAGAAGTGCATAGTTGTAGGCATCAAGATATTTCGGCAGAACCGTCGGAGTATGTAATCCGTATTCGGTTGAGAATGTTGCCCTGGGAGCGTAAGGTGTTCCTGTCTTGGTGGTAATCCATATCACGGGGTTCTCTCCCGTTATACCCAATTGTGATCTGCCTGGCAGGTCCTTAAGGATATCAACTCTTTCAATCTCTGAGAGAGAAAGACCAACCGGATCCCTGAGTATGCCATCAATATATATTGTGGCAAGATTCCCCCTGACAGTCGCGTAAACAGATTCCTGACCAGGCACAAATGATGACTGGGTAACCAGCAGCCCGGGAAGGCGTCCCGAGAGTGCAGTAAGCATCGATCCTGTCGGAAATGAGGCAAGCTCATCACCTGTTATGGTGGAGACTGCTCCGACATTTCTGTCGCTGCTAACCTGCATATAGGGCATAATTGACCGATTGACCGGAGACATCATTGTCTTCTTTTTCAGCACAACAGGCTCTATCCTCAGAATGCCAGCGCCTACGGGCACTATAGCTACATCGTAACCCTCAACCTCTATTGAGAGGTGATCCTGCAGATCCTGAGTCGCCTCAATCGAAAATGATCCGTCGGCAGAGGTTAAAACCCTTCCCTTGGCCCTGAATGACCTTACTACCGCATTCGCCATCGGTTCTCCCTGTTCGTTCAGAACCTGCGATGTTATTGTCTGTGTTGCTATTCTTCGTGCCTGCGCCTGGAGGTCAGCAAAGCTGTACAAACAGAACACGGCAGTAAGAATCAACAATCCTATCAGCTTATTTTTTTTCATAGCATTTCAAAATTTACCTTGTTTGACTACCAACCCGGGTTCTGTGCGAACTCCCTGAACATAAGAGCATCCTGGGTCCTGATCGGCCAGCGGTAGTGTTTCTGGTCAAACACATAGGTTATTACCGGTGTTGACGTACGTGAAATCGCATAACCCGTTGGCCTTGCTGGATCGGGAGTTAAGCTTACTCCATAGATAGCCCTGTGCTCAAGCTTGTGGGCATCACCCCACCTTGACAGGTCAAACAGCCTCTTTCCTTCGAGGAAGAGCTCAACCGCTCTCTCATTCTTGATTCTCGTGCGGAAAGTTTCCTTACTTGTCAGGTATTGCGCAGCCACACCAGGCATTCCAACCCTTGCCCTTACTTCATTCAGTGCCTGAACAGCGGTAAGGCTTGCCCCCGGAAGAGCATAGTTGGGACCACCGATCTCATTGCATGCCTCTGCATACATAAGAAGGATTTCAGCATAGCGGAAGTAAATAACATGCGTTGGAGGCGCAGCAGCAGCCGACCACATATCATTATTATTATGCCAGAACTTCCTTGCCAGGTATCCTGTCGTGGAATAGTGCTTGTCACTGGTATTCGGTCTGTCTCTTCCTCCCTCATACAGCTCAAGATAAATGCTGCTGTTGCTGGTCCACTTCATCCTGTTGAAGAGAATGGAATGGTAGAAGCGTGGATCCCTGTTTATATATGGATTCTGAGGATCATGTCCGGGGTCATCCGTGATGCTTAGTCCGTTGTCTGTCTCAAACATATCTACTATGTTCTGCGACGGACTGAATCCCTGTATGATACCCCCTGCAGCAAGGCTCTTCGGAGTGAAGGTCCTCCATACGTTGCCGGCATTGACTGATGTGTAATGCTCCCAGATTATTTCATCATTGTAGGGAGTATACATGAAAATACTGTCAAAACCGCTGGGATAGGTTATCGTACGCAATCCCAAAGGAGAGTCATAGGTTATCTCCCTGGTGCCGAGAGAAGGCAACAGCCTGTATCTGCCTGTTGTATTTGCCAGGTTTATCAGGTCCCATGCTGCTGTAGCAGCGTCGGTCCACCTTGTTGCATCGTTGGCAGGATTGTTGGTCGGACTTGCAGCAAACAACAGGGCCGATGCCTTGAGTGCCATTGCAGCACCCTGTGTCGGACGTCCCATGTTTGCGTTATCCCATATGCCCGGCAGAAGTGAGGCAGCTGTGTCACAATCGGCAGCTATCATCCTTGCTGTCTCATTATAACCCAGACGCTCCAGCCCGAAGTTATCCGTACCCTGAAGGGCCTTTGTAATATAGGGCATACCTCCCTGACGCCTTAGAAACTCCCAGTAATACCATGCTCTCATAAAGTGAGCCTGTCCCTTTAGCTCATTTACCTGAGCCTGTGTGCCATTACCATCCAGAAGCCTGTGGACATTCGCTATTGTCAGATTAGCTATCCTGATGCTCTGCCAGCCGTTCCATACGGCATAGAACTGCAGAGCCTGACCGGCATTGTATGCCCTTAGCCAGTCGCCAGACTGAATAATGGGAAGGGTCTCCCAGTCACATTCAGCATAACCTTCATCTGTAAAGGCAGCTATAAAGGAATAATCATAATCTGCAAGATAGTTGTGTATATCTTTATACATCCTGTCAGTAAACCTCCTGGCATTCAGATAGTCAGTAAAAACCATCTCTTCGGTCATGCCGGTGGAATCCTGCACCTTGTCGAGGAACTGCTCGCACCCCTGAAACAATAGTGCCGCTATTAATATATATAGTATCTTTTTCATTTCTTACCTTTTATCAGTTTAGAAAGTCATCCTGAGCTCTGCAGTAACACGCTTGAGCATCGGATATGCACCGAAATCAACGCCGGAGTTGAAGCCTTCGGGGTCACCTCCAAGCTTGAAGGGTGTCCATGTAAAGAGGTTCGTACCAATCAGCGAAATATCCATGCTCCTGATCCTGAGCTTCTGCAGAGCATTCGCCTCAAGCTTATAGTTCAATCTTACATTCCTCAATCTTACATACTTACCCTCAACCATACCAAACTGATTGATCTGGTAGTTGTACTGCTCGGTCGAGATGGAATGTACTGCCGGATATGATGCATTTCTGTTTTCAGGAGTCCAATAATCGGCATGTACCCTCATGGCATTGTCCTTGTTCTGTGAGAACGGATAGAGATAGAACATACCTCCCTGCCTCAATGAATACTGGGTGTTGCTGATACCATAGAGATTACCCTGTACGGTCCAGTTCTTGTACATGAGGCCCAGTGTGGTGCTCCAGTTGAAGATAGGCACAAACGGATTCCGCGAAACAACCCTGTCAAGTGCATTTACTGCACCGTCACCGTTATAGTCCACATACTTGAAGTCTCCGACAATCGGTGAAACCCCACCGGCGACGGGCCACATAAAGAGCTCATCGAAATCCTGATAATAGCCGGGGTTCAAAACTCCGGTTGCAGGTGTATAGTTACCCATCCTCTGTGCAATACCAACCGGCTTTCCTTCTGCCTTCAGGTGGAATGGGGTAACCTCCGACTCATCATAATAGATCACACGACTCTCTGCACCCGAAAGATTGAATCTTCCAAAAAGACCAAACTGATTTGCAAACATCTTGTTCCAGCCCAGCTCAACCTCAAAACCGTGCGACTTGGTCTTACCAATGTTACCGCTTATTGAACTCACCCCAACCCATGACGGAACTGACCGCCGGGTTTGAAGGATATCCTCGCGGCGCTCGTTGAAAAGATCAATATTGAGAGTGATCTGGTTCCTGAAAAAGCCCATCTCAAAACCAAGGTTCTGCTTGATGGCTGTTTCCCATGTAGCATCCAGAACCGGAATGGTTCCTTCCTGAATATAGGTGTACGACTGCAGAGGGAAGCCAAAATTGATGCTACCTGATGCACTCGAGTATTCTGAAATATATAGCCAGCGTGATATCCCGGCATCGCTACCTACCTTACCCCATGAATATCTGGGCTTAAAGTAGTTGACCCAGGGAAGTGACTGCTTGAACCACGTCTCTGAGGAGGTTAGCCAGCCAACGGCAAATGAGGGGAAGGTACCAAACCTCAGTCCCGGGGCGAACTTCTCTGAACCCGTATGCGAAATACTGGCCTCGAAAAGGTATTTCTCCCTGAAACTGTAGGTAGCCCTTCCAACCCAGTCCTCCTGATATGACGGGAAGGCGGTGGTACCTCTTGATATTCTGCGTGAGAACACACCTAAAGCACTTACCTGATGCTGACCGAATGTTCTTGAATAGTTGGACTGAATCCTGTAGTAATGACTCCTTGCTGATGAGTTAAGGTTTTCATCCTGAGTAACCGTCAGCTTGGGCTGAGGTGTGTCATTGTCGATACCTGCATCCTGGTGATACCTTGTCCAGGTAGAATCCTTTGGATTCAGATAGTATCCGTAGTACTGCGACAACGGGAAGTTCTGGCGGTAGCCGAATGCACTGTTGATCGAGTAGTTGGCCTGTATGGAAAGACCCGGAGTGATGAAGTCAAGCTTCTGGTTCAGAATCACATCGCTCTGAACTTCGTTGGTCTTGTTTCTCATAAACCCGCGACCACCGGTCCACTGAAGCCTGATATTACCCTGGGCAGGGTTGATCATCGGGCGGGGCCCTGTCTGGTTGTAAGGTATCTTGTTATCGGGAAACTGTCTTACAGCCTCCTCAGGATAGAACGGCATTACTGTAACCGGCTCAAACCACACCTCCTGGGTGTAATCGTCAATGGGCCTGTTCCACACCTTCAGGTTACCTCCAAGATTGAATGTAATCCTTGTGGTCGGGGTTACAAAAAAGTCCATATTGTTCCTGAAATTGTACCTCTTGTGCCAGTATCCGGCGCTGTGCTTCTCAAACTCATAAGGGAAAAGCTTGCCTACAGTGAAAACATCACCCTCCTGAAGATAGCTCAGAGACGTGAAGTAGTGAACGAAATCATTACCACCCCTGGCATTAAGGTTGTATGTCTGGTCAAGTGCCGGCTTGAAGTAAAAGTCCATCCAGTCGAAACTTGGATAAAGATAGGGCGACTCCTGTGTCCTGTATAACTCAAGTATATCGTCGGGAATTATACTTGTCCATTTTCCGTCATTCCTGTAAGCCTCATTTCTCATTACAAGCGTCTCATAAGCATTCAGATACTCCGGAAGCCTGGTTGGAGACTTGATGCTGGCTGATGAAGAAAAGTCAAGCTGTACAGCTCCCTTCATACCACGCTTGGTGGTCACAATAATAACACCGTTAGCGCCCCTTACACCATATATAGATGTTGCGGAGGCATCCTTGAGAATCGAAATTGAAGCAATCTCGTTCGGATCGATGTTCGAGAATGGTCTCTCAACACCATCGACAAGAATCAGCGGGCTATTGTTTGTCATTGATGCAGTACCCCTGATCTGCATTGTGATTGAGTTTGCCTCTTCACCTGGCTTCGGGTTCTGCATGATTACGGTAAGACCGGGAAGGTTACCCTGTAGTGTGTTCTCAATGGAACCTCCTGTCTTCATGCCTACCAGCCTGTCGCCCGATACCTGCGAAATAGCAGCTACCACAGATTCCTTTCTCTGAACTCCGTAGCCTACCACTACAACTTCATCGATCGCTGCAACCTCAGCCATCAGTATCACATCTATCACTGTCTGGGCCCCTACCCGTACCTTCTGGGTGACCATTCCGACGAACGAGAACTGAAGTGAGTCGTTTGGATTCGCCTCAAGACTGTATCTCCCGTTAAAGTCGGTTGTGGTACCCCTTGTTGTACCCGGGATGGCAACCGTTACACCAGGCAGTGTGGTTCCTGCCTCATCCGTGACTTTGCCCGTTACCGTCCTTTGCTGCCCGTATACTGCAAGATGCAGACACGAAAGAAACAGCAACAGCAACGGCAATCGCATTTTCTTGTAATTGTCAGGTTTCATCTTTTAGGATTTAAGTTAGTCTGTATAATTGAAGTCTTTGATTTCTTGAATGGCTTAATGAAAGCATAAACGCCCCCACTCTTTCCGGATAGTTTTTAGTCATAGGCTTAGGTGTTAATGTTAGGTTTTATCTGTTAATTGTCTTTTTAAGGCTAAAGCTTGCACAATTCAAATCGGTTTTTTCCTTTTTATGTGTGTTTTCTACACTTATTGAGTCAACGGCAACTCATTGTATGTTAAATGGTTTTTAATGTTTTTTTTACACTTATTGATAAAATCCCCTTAGAATGCCAAACGTCGCCTTAAATGTATAGAAATATTTTTCCAAAAGCAAAATTATTTTTCGCATAAAAATATTACTCTTATTTCACAACCCACTCGTGTACGCCTGAAGAGTGACGCTCAGGCAGCCGCACATTCAATCTCAGGGCAGTGGTGGTAACAGGCCTGAACCTTAATGTATCCCATGCATCCCTGGTAATTGTATAGCTGCCAATTGGTTCGACAGGTCTCCATACACCACCGGTAAGGTATTCAACCCTCCAGGCGGCAGGTATACGGCAGCCTCCGAACGGACCGTCATCAAACCAGTAAACCATTGTTTCCGAAACTCTCTCTGGCTTGTCAAAATCATACTGAATCCACTCCCACTTGTTGTTGTCGGGCCACCAGTGATAATATGGCCACGAATGGTCATTTGAGTTTTCAGGCTCATACTTATCCTTTATTGACTGAAGCGCCCTGGTGGGCTTGCTTGCTGACAGCCTGCTCCTGTTGGCAATCGTTGGCGCTGCCATGGGTTTCGCATTCTCAATGGTAACCGGAAGCCAGACCATCATTTCGGCAGGCCCGCGGTTGTTCCACAGGTAATACGGAATAAGTATCAGCTCCTCAGCCTCGCCCGTTTTGACACTGGCATCCAGGTCACGCTTTACCTGCCTTCCCTGAGCCCTGACAATCTGGGTTCCCATCAGAAGCGTAGGCATATACTCTGAGCTGAAACCGGCATCCTTGTCGATAATGTAATTCAAAACATGGCCGTCGCTGTTGTCGGGTCCTTCAATGCAGAACATCAGTGGCCCCCTCTGCACAGCTATCTTGCCGATATTGTCTTTTACCCTCTCGTCTGCCACAACCGTACGAACAGGCATCGGAAGAGCAAGATCAACTCTGTCGCCATTCTTCCAGTTCCTGGTGATTACGGCGTAACCATCCTCCTGTGAATACCTGAGCTCCTTCCCGTTTACCCTGATCTTAACCGGTTCTTCGCTTGTCTCATTGAAACGATAAAGATCACCGGGTATCGCTTCGTTGAGAGCCCAGCCTGGTATGCGAACCTTCAGTGCAAATCTGCCGCCGCTGCTCTCATCAATCGTTATGGAAATATTGCCTTCCCACGGATAATCAGCCTTCTGTGATATTTCCACCCTGCGACCGCCCATATCGATACCTGCGCTGTTGGTAACATATAGATTAACATATAACTCATTCTCGGTAGCTGCATATATATATCCCGGTATCGCCGGAATAAACCTCGCCACATTCGACGGACAGCAGGCACAGCCGAACCATGCACTCCTCTCGTGCTGGCCGTATGACTCAAGCGGATTGGGATAGAAGAAGCGGTCGGCTGACAGCGAAACACCCGAAAGCATCGAGTTGAACAGCGTCTTTTCGAGAATATCGTAATACTTCGACTCCCCATGCATCAGGAAAAGGCGGTGGTTGGTGAAAATGTTTCCTATCGATGCACATGTCTCGCAATAGGCCGACATGTTAGGCAGATGATAAGGCTCACCGAAGCCCTCATTGCCACCCGATGCACCGATACCTCCGGTAACATACATCTTCCGGTAGACTATATCCTCCCATATTCTGGTAATGGCATTAATGTACTCTTCATCGTGAAGTATTGCTGCAATATCAGCCATTCCTGAATACATATAGGTTGCCCTGACCGAATGGCCTACAGCCTCAGTCTGGTCAACGACCTTCATGTGTGATTGTGAGTACTCGGCTCCATCTTCCCTGTGACCGCGGGCATCGAGGAAAAACTTGGCAAGGTCAAGGTATCTCTTCTCCCCCGTAACTCCGTACAGCTTTACAAGTCCCATTTCAATAACCTGGTGCCCGGGGTAGCTCAGAAACGCATCCCACCCGAAATCCTTGTCAACCAGGTCGGCCGACTTGATTGCAATATCAAGCAATGTTCGCTTGCCCGTAGCCTGGTAATGGGCCACAGCAGCCTCATACAGATGACCTACGTTGTATAATTCGTGGCTCAGATCATTGGTCTTCTCCCACCTTTTGCCCCTGGCCCAGCTATGAAGGCCTCTGCCACCATGCATCTCAGCAATTGTGCGATTGGTATAGAGATACCCGTCGTCCTCCTGTGCCAGACCTATCTTCATTATCAGTGTGTCGAGATAGGCCTCGAGCTTCTCGTCAGGAAAGGTCTGCAGTGAAAATGCTGCTCCCTCAATTATCTTGAATACATCAGAGTCATCAAACGGGTAAAGGGTCTGAAACCTTCCCGTATCGAGGCCTCCGGCAATCTCGAAGTTCCTGACCCTGCCTGTTGACTCACAATACCCGAAAGCTATCGGGATAGTAACAACATGGTTGTTCCTGATTCTGGGGGCCCAGAAATCATCAGCAACCTGCACCGATGTAAATGGCACCGGAGTTATCGGGTAACCCTCGCTCTTGCTCGTCTTGCAGCCATGAAGCACCATAATGACCAGTGTCGCAACCGCAATCAAATTAATGCCTGAACTCCTTCTCATACTATATATATTATTGTATACCAACTCCTGTTTCGCATTCAGACTACCATCTCTCCCGATGGCATGCTTCCTGCGTTGCCCGGGCTGTTACCGCCTTATCGATTTCTTGATCTCCTTCAGTCTCTTCATAACATCGTTGGAACCACGGCCAAAATAGTCATGAAGTATCCTGTACTCCGCAAAAAGCTTGTCATATACAGCAACATTCTCTTTTATAGGTTTGTACACAACGTCCTTCACCTTACCCAAAATACGCGAGGCGTCAACGATATTATCAAAACCACCTGCTTCAGCACCGGCAGCAACTGCGCCAAACATGGCGGAACCAAGGGCAGGTGCCTGCGGACTTCCCGAAATGCGTATCTCTCGGTTCGTGACATCGGCATAAATCTGCATAATGAACGGATTCTTCTCGGCTATTCCTCCCGCAGCATAAAGCTCGTCTACCGGAACACCATTCTCACTGAATGTATCTATGATCTCCCTTGTACCATAAGCAGTGGCCTCAATCAGAGCCCTGTATATCTCCTCGGGCTTCGTCAGAAGGGTGGCCCCTATCAGCATGCCGGTAAGATCAACATCAACAAGAACTGAACGGTTGCCATTCCACCAGTCAAGGGCTATAAGTCCGCTCTCGCCGACCTTCAGCTTCTGCGCCTTCTCTGTCAGAAGCTGGTGAATATCAAGACCCCTTTCGGCAGCCTCCTCAGCATATTCTGCCGGGGTGCAGTTCTCTGCAAACCACTGGAAATGGTCTCCGACACATGACTGACCGGCCTCATAACCGTAATAGCCTGCAATAATACCATCCTCAACAACACCGCACATTCCCGGCACTGTCCTCTCCTCGGTTCCGAGAAGCATGTGACACGTCGACGTGCCCATTATCATCAGCATCTTCCCCTCTGAGGTGATCCCTACCGCAGGCATCGAAACATGCGCATCGACATTGGCAACGGCAACCGCTGTTCCGGGCAGAAGCCCTGTCAGCGCAGCCGAAGCCTCTGTAATTGATCCGGCCCGGGTTCCAACAGGATAGACTTCACGTGAAAGCTTCCCATCAACAAGATGCCTCATGCGCTCATCAAGGGCCGCAAAGAAATCGTCTGACGGGTAACCGTTGTGCTTATGCCACAAGCCCTTGTAACCCGCAGTGCAGCTGTTGCGCATCTCCTTGCCTGTCAGCTGCCAGATTACCCAGTCTGCTGCCTCTACAAACCTGTCGGCCGCCTCATATACCTCAGGTGCCTCCTCAAGTACCTGCCATATCTTGGGAATAAGCCACTCTGATGAAATCTTGCCGCCATATCTCTTAAGCCAGTCCTCACCACGCTCCTCTGCAATCTGGTTGAGCCTGTTGGCATGATCCTGCGCGGCGTGATGCTTCCAAAGCTTTATCCAGGCATTCGGTTCCCCGCTGAACTGCTTCAGTTTGCAGAGTGGTGTGCCGTCTTCTTTCACCGGCAGCATCGTGCAGGCAGTAAAGTCAATTCCCACACCTATTACCTGCGAAGGAGTGACACCTGAAAGCGACATCACCTCAGGAATTGTCCGCCTGAATACCTCAAGATAATCGTCGGGATGCTGCAACGCCCAGTCTACTCCCAGCGGCGTACCATCTGGAAGTTTCTCATCCATTACTCCATGCGGATAATCCAGTACGGCAACCGCCTTCTCCTCACCGGTTCTGACATTAACTATGACAGAACGACCCGACAATGTACCAAAATCAACTCCTATAACATATTTATCCATATCGCTTAAATATTTTCCTTTCACTTCTTCTTCTGACCGTAATATGCATTGCTGCCATGCTTGCGAAGAAAATGCTTGTCAAGCAGATACTTTGCAATAGGCTCTGTCTTGCCCAGCATTACCGTCATCCAGGCCATCCTGGCTGTCTCCTCCAAAACAATTGCATTATGCAGTGCCTCAGCCGCCGATCGGCCCCAGGAAAACGGACCATGATTGGCTACCAGAATCCCCGGCATCTGCATCGGGTCAATTCCTTCAAGCGTCTCAACTATCACTTTTCCTGTATTCAACTCGTACGCCTCCTCAATCTCCTCTCTTGTCATGGGGCGTGTACATGGTACGTCGCCATAGAAATAATCGGCGTGAGTAGTGCCAAGTGCAGGAACAGGCCGGCAGGCCTGAGCCCACGTAGTGGCATGAGTCGAATGAGTATGCACTATGCCTGAAATACCCTCAAAGCTTTTGTATAACTTAAGGTGAGTAGGTGTGTCTGATGAGGGATTAAGGGTTCCCTCAATGACGTTTCCTTCAAGGTCGACAACCACCATATCGTCCGGCGTTAGTGCATCATACTCAACCCCCGATGGTTTAATCACCACCACGCCCGAGTCCCTGTCAATCGCACTTACATTACCCCAGGTGAGAATCACCAGATGGTTGCTCACAAGCCCCATATTGGCCCTGTAAACCTCCTCCTTCAACTTTTCAAGCCTCTTCATGGGATATCCATATATTAATTGTCATTTTTACATTTATTCCGGCAACTTCCATCGAAATAAGTGCCGCATCGTGATTCATTAATTTACATCAAGATTGAAATAGAAACCTTTCTCCTTAAAGTCGAGATACTTCTGGTAGTTAAACTTGTAATACCAGGCTCCCTTCTTTGATGTCATCTTCTCCTTCTCGTCAAGCTTCTCCAGCAAATTCATCGACAGAATCTTCTTCCTGAAGTTCCTCTTGTCAATACTGCGCTGATAGATTGCCTCATAAAGATCCTGCAACTGAACCAGGGTAAACTTCTCGGGCAGCAATTCAAATCCTACCGGACGAACTTTCACATTACCCTGAAGTTCTGTCAGGGCCCTGTCAACCATTGTCCTGTGATCAAAGATCAGCTCAGGAAGCTTTGAGATTGATCTCCAGTGTGCCCCGTTTATCTCCTGACGATCCTTGTCTATTGATTGTATCTTGATAAGTGCAAAATATGATATCGAAATTACCCTTGCCCCGGGATCCCTGTCTACAGCTCCGAACGCGTATGATTGCTCCATATAAAGGTTTTTCAACCCTGTTAGCTGGTAGAGGACCCTGCAGGCAGCCTGGGTCATGCTTTCGCTGTCATCAACGAATCCTCCCGCAAGCGACCACTTGCCTTTCGCAGGCTCAAAATTCCTCTTTATGAGCAATAGTTTCAGCTCCTTTTCAAGTAAATCGTATCCGAATATTATGCAGTCTACTGCTATAAAATGCTTGGGATGTTTTGAATAGATGCGGGTCATTGAGGTCAGGTAGTTGTGCTCGGTATTGTAAAAGGCACGGTCGGACCACTTCAATTGAGCCCGTCCGTGCCGTAAAGATATTATTATATTATACCATTTGCAAGGTGGTAGTAGAGCTCATTCCATCTTATCTGCTCCTTGAATCCGGCCATCGAGGTCTCTTCATCAATGACAAGCATCTCGATGCCGGCCATTGCCGCGTAATCGGCAAGATACTCCTTGTCAATAGCCATGCTGAACCCTGTATGGTGGGCTCCTCCTGCAAGTATCCAGGCATGGGCCGCAACCTTGAGCTCCGGAAGTGGTTTCCACAGAACCCTTGCAACAGGAAGTTTCTTCATCTCCGGACAGTCAACAACCTCAACGGCATTGACCACCATCCTGAAACGGTTGCCCATATCCATGACAGATACGTTTATTCCTCTGCCGGCAGCAGATTTGAAAACCAGCCTTGCCGGATCTGCCTTGCTGCCAATAGAGAGAGGATGTATCTCAAGTGATGGTTTTCCTGCAGCCACTGTCGGACAAACCTCAAGCATATGTGCGCCAAGCACCCTCTCCCCGTTAGGCTCAAGATGGTAGGTATAGTCTTCCATGAACGATGTGCCTCCTGGCAACCCCTTTGCCATTACCTTCATTATCCGTAACAGTGCTGATGTCTTCCAGTCTCCCTCTGCACCAAAACCATAGCCGTCTTCCATCAGCCGCTGTACAGCAAGACCAGGCAACTGCTTCAACCCGTGCAGATCCTCAAAATTGGTGGTAAACGCCTTGAAGCCTCCCTTATCAAGGAATGCCCTCATACCGGCTTCGATTCTGGCTGCCTCCCTGATTGAGTCAGACGCCAGGTCGGTTGAAGATATCGAGTACTTCTCACCATATGTCTTAATAAGATTCTTTATGGTATCATCGCTTGCCTGATTTATCTCCCTTACAAGATCGCCCACACCATAACCATGAACAGAATAGTTCATTTTTATTTGTGCAGAAACCTTGTCGCCCTCCGTTACGGCAACATCACGCATATTGTCACCAAAACGTGCTACCTTAAGATTCTTCGACTCGTCAAAAGCCACCGCGGCGCGGGTCCAGACTGCAATCTTTGAGATTGCCTCACTGTCATGCCAGTGTCCGACAACAACCTTTCTCTCTTTCCTGAGTCGCGAACAGATGTAGCCGAATTCACGGCCTCCATGCGCCGACTGGTTAAGGTTCATGAAATCCATGTCTATCTCGCTCCAGGGTATCTCGCTGTTGAACTGTGTGTGCAGGTGTAAGAGCGGCTTGTGAAAGTTCTGCAGTCCTTTGATCCACATTTTTGCCGGCGAGAAGGTGTGCATCCAGGT
>CAYUOS010000026.1:0-20216 GCA_964446435.1 uncultured Rikenellaceae bacterium
AACCGATATTTGAGAAGTTCAGGCCGAATGCATAGTCAAATCTCTTGCCTGAAAGGTCTGTGTCATTGTTGTAGTATGCCGAAATATCTGCTGCAAAGGATATTCCGGGCTTCGTTTCGGTGCCTCCGACAACCGCGCCGCCGGTAAGATTTGAATAGATAAACCTGAAGGCAACTCCACCTGACAGGTTCTCAGCGAATATGCGGGAGTATGCCCCGTCGAGTGAAAACTCATTCGGCTTGAATGTCCTCTCTATGTTCCCGAAATCATCGGTGAACGGAATGTCTCCAAGGGATGAGTATATCAGCGACATTGCCATAACCTGCCTTGCATCTATTCTCTTGTAGAATGAGACATATGCAATATTGATGTCGGGTATCAGGGTTCTTAACCAGGGAGAATAGGAGAGGGCGAAACCACTGTTGCCATCAATGAATGCAAGCTTGGCGGAATTCCAGAATATGCTGTAATTGTCGGGAACTGTCGCCGCCCCGACATCGCCCATTGAGCCGGCCCTTGAATCAGGGGCAATCGTCAGGAATGGCACTACGGTTTGAATTGCGTTCAGCTCGGGTGTTGTTGTCTGTGCCGACAGTGTTGAAGGGCTGATACAGGCGATCAAAACCAGGATAGTTAATGCATTAAATCTCTTCATTTTAGCTCTCTTGTACGATTTTGCAAATATAAAACATTTTATTATGACAAATATTGCGTATCAGCTACAAAATAATCATTCTGCCTGATCCCCGGGCAGTTTCACGGCTACCGGTCCTCAGGGTTATCCTGTAGATATAGGTTCCGCTGCTTACCATTGAACCGTCCTCTGCGGTTCTGTCCCAAACAACCGGTTCAATTGCATAGCCCCCGCCAGTAGTTACAGACCTGAGTGTGCGTACTTTTCTTCCCGACAAATCAAATATCTCAATCTCTGCAACAATATTCTCCTCAGGACGATTGTGGCCTGCAACAATCGTAGTACCTGTTGTGAATGGGTTGGGATAATTGAGAATATCTGTAACCCTGAATATCACGTCATCGCCTACAATGAATAGAAGGACAGCCTCTGAGGAGTTGTTGTAGTTATCCCAGGCTTTGAGGGTTACAGTGTATTCTCCCTTGTCAAGGTTACCGAGGGGGTATCTGATGTTTCCACTTCTGAAATTGTCAACATCAGCTTCAAAATAGTTGTTTACCACTACAGAATTATTGCGGTTGCCGTTCATCCAGAGGGTAAGGTCATGGCCTATCCCGGCCCCTGTGGTGTTAATCCCGCTCTCATCACTGATAAGGGCAAACAGATAGGGGTCTGATCCGGCAACGCTTCCGTTCCTGAAAAGGGTGTCGTTCAGGAAGAGTCTTATTATCGGGCCTGTAGTGTCATTTGCAGTTGCCCGGCTGAATCCGCCAACCTTAACCTGGCTGTACTGGCCTGAGATGTGATCTGTCTCGTTTGAGGCATAGTAGCTTATTTTCCCGTTACCATAATTGTAGTCGATGTCGCGCGGGACAATAAAGCTTACATTGAACCTTCCGTCTGTTACGGTTGACTTTCCGCTGAAGATTACGGAATTCATTATTTCAAAATCCATTGTGAGGCCTCCGTCATTCGCCAGGGTCGTAACAGCAACAGGTTTGTCGAACACGGTAGTTGTAATAATGCCTGACCAGTTATCTGCCTTATCTCCATTCCTGTTCCTTATATGCCCCGAGATTGTAATTTCCGATAATGCCTTGAGGGTATCTGCCGGAAGAGAGATGTGGCGGCTGTTGATCGAGTCTGTAACTGCCAGGCCGTCTGATGGGTAAGCCAGCCTGAGCGCCGGATCTCCCAGAAGTGAGAAGTTCCTCTTGTTTGTGCCCGGTCCGCTGTTGATCTTGGCGAGTCTTATTATGTCGCCAAGCCTGGGTTGCTCACCTGCCGAATCAGGTGTGAATGCGTGATTGTATATATTGCGGTTAAGAATGAAATTCGGAGCCGAGAATACAACGCGGGTTGTTGACATAAGCGCTATTGCACCGCCTGAGGGGCTTAAAAGCGTCATCTCTCCTGCAGATGTCCTGGTTGTCCATGTTCCATTTAACGGATTGTAGTCAACGTCATCAAAACGGCTGAACTCACAGGTCGCTGTAATGAACAGAGGTAGTCTCGAGGAGTTCTTCCATGAATTGATATCAGATATCTTTACAACCCTTTCATGAGCGAGGCCAAGTTCGTTGCCGTGTCCCAGATAATTGAAGATGAGAGTACCCTGCTCAATCCTGTTATTTATGGCCTTTGTCGCATCGGGGTACGACTGGCCGTTTACTGTTGTTACCTGCCTGAAAGCATCAAAGTAGATCTTGTCGATATTTGATGATGGAGTTACTATGCCGATTAATCCGGCAAGGTTTTCGGCGTCGTTCATGTGGAGATTGCCGTCTTCATCGTCTGCCACGAGAGTGATCAGGTTTCTCCAGGTTCCCGCATCAGAGGACTTCATGTACATTTCAATCTTATTGACAAGCACTGTAGCCGAAAGTGTGTCTGCTGCCGGCAGCCTTCCGATACCAATATCGAGATACCCCTGGGCCTCACCCTCACCCGGTCCAAGAAGTCCGTAGAAATCGTCTGACATGAATGATGAGACTATGACGTTGCTGTTCTGGGTCTGCCAGGTCGGTATGAAGTTTGGATTGGCCGGAGGCAGTATCTTGTTCTGGTATGATCCGTCGCCAAACAGAAGCAGGTACCTGAGCGGGTTTCCTGAAGAGGCGTGCTTCATCCACACCATCCTCACAAAGTTTCTTATTGCAGATACATCTGGTATTCCGCCAGAGAACTCATTGTATATTTCAAATGGTGTAACGATTCTTGCAATGAGGCCGCTGTTTTCATAATGAAGAGATGCAAGCCTCTGCGAATGTTCAAGGAACCATGGGTGGGAAATGATAAGCATATCGCAGGGTTCGATGGCATGAAGGTTCTGGTTGGGTACGGTCTCTGATGAGTAGAAGGGTGCAGGTATCGAAGCCTGACTGAAGGCTACAAACCTGCGGAGTGAATCTGCTGCGGCCCTGAACCTGATGCCTGAGCCGTCGTATTGAGTCTGAACCTCAAGGGGATTCTCAGGGTTGCTGATATCCCAGACCTTTAATCCCGGGTCGCTGGAGGCAATGACATACTCATTGATAATTCCCACGCCTGTTGAGCGTGAATCAGAAAAGATTATCTGACGGTTTCCGGCTGCCAGTCTGCATCTTCCCTGAAGCCAGAGGTAGTCGAGCCATCCCCTGGCTGATGATTCACCGTTGTTGTAAAACCTTACCTCATAGCCCGGTGACGGGGTATAGGGCAGGGTCCCTTCAGCCTCGCCGTATCTTGCATATGTTCCTGTATAATTGAAAACATTGACCTCCGGTACCATTACGGAGGTCATCGTTTCTCCCTTGTCGAGGATCCTGAACATTGAGGGTACAGGAGACCTTCCAACAACCCTGATCCGGTAGATCAGAGGCTCTCCCGGAACCAGGTCCCTGAATCCGGGATCGATTGTAACTCCTTTGAGAACGCTGAGTGGCTGGTACCATTCACGCCCCGACTTGATGATGTTCTCAATCTCCTCCTCCTTGATATAAAGTGCATCATATGCATTCGAGACATATGACGGAGTCTGAGTTACTGCCGGAACAGATGTTATCCGCTTTTGTGAAGAGGGTATGTCGGTGAGAAAATAGACTGCCGTATCTGAATAGTTGTGCCTCACAAAAGAGTATTTGCCGGTTACAGGGCTATAGTTCCACCTGTGGGTGCCCTGCGCATAGAAGTAGATGAAATCACCTTCGTTGAAAATGCCGTCTGAACCCATTGCCATCTCAAACGCAATCTCTTTGAGGTCGTCAGGAGCCTTGTCATCGGTATAATATGACAGCTGTCCGAAGTTATTGCCATAGATCCTGACCTTTGAGGGATCAGAAAACCCGAGTTCAACCAGTTTAGACCATGGGATCCGGTATACTCCCTCTTCTGTTACCCTTATTTTTTTCCACAAGCCTGATCTCAGTACAGATTCCGCAGCAAAATCCTGCCCCGCCACAAAACCACAAAGCGGCAGGAAAAGCAAGATCAGTAATGCAGAATTCAGGCTTCTTTTCATCAGGCAAATATACGAAAGCTGTTGCCGGTATAACAAAAACGATTCCTGTTCGTTAATATTGCATGCTGAAACCGACCCTGAAACCGCTAATGATAAGGCATCTGGCATTTCTCCCGGGGCTGCTTGCCCTGGCATGTGTTCTGCAGGCTCAGCATCCTGCGGGTTTCGCTGCCGGAACCGGGAAGAATCCTTCATTTGCCGGCATGGAAGGAGATGGTGTGCTGAGGCTTGTCTACCAGTCATTGTTTCCGGGTGGCGGCTATAACCTTAATAGCTACCACCTGTCATATGATGTTTTTCTTGAACCTATAAACGGTGGCGTCGGGGTTGCAGCTTCATCAGATCATTCAGGAGGCATATTGTCTGACACAAGGGTGAGGTTTGCCTGGTCGTATCACCTGAGGGCAACAAAAGAGCTGTTTGTGTTCGCCGGAATTAATGCCGGGTTCATACACCGCTACTTTAATACGTCAGGACTTATATTCGGCAGCCAGATAGATCCGTTGAACGGCATTGGGGTGCAACAAGGTGAGAATGTCAACTATCCCTCTTCGTTATTCTATGATATGGGCGCGGGTTTCACAATTCTCTACCGTAACAGTTTTCTCTCCTTTGATGCTTCACATCTGTTCAGGCCAGACCTTTCGCGAAGCGGGATTCAGGGTGCTGATCTTGCACGTATCTATACACTGCAGGCATTCTCAAGACAAGATTTAGGAAGGGATGGAATCTGCCTTGTGCCCTATGCAGAAATTGCTGCCAGTCGAAAAGATTATCGTGTAGCTCTTGGTAGTGCACTGGAATACAATTCATTAGGATTGAGTGCGCTATGGCTGAGGTCGGCGGTTGGTAACTCCATCCAGACCGGTTGTTCGATAAAGATGGAACGGTTAACCCTGAACTATGCATTCAGCTTTCTGGCCGGGGGCAGCGAGAGCGGGTTGCCATTCGGATTGATGCATCAGGCAGGCATCAGGCTGGGTTTAAACATTGTTGATAAAAGGTATATTGTCAAGGCAATAATTTTGCCTGAATTGTAGTTATATTTGACGCGTCGGTTTTTGATTTTAGAATATTTACTATATTTGATCTTTGAATTAGCTAATTAACCCAAGGAGTTATGTACAGATTTAGAGCCTTACCTGTGGTTGTTGTTGTAGCACTGATTTTAGTTTCCTGTTCTGGCAAAAAGAGTGCTAATCTTTCACCTACTACCGGATGGAGATACAATGATCCCAATAGTGGCGGATTTGAGGTTGTTCTCGGTGCTGAACAGGAGACCGGCCCGGGCCTTGTGCTCATTGAGGGCGGACGGTTTACCATGGGCCGTATTGCTCAGGATGTGATGTATGACTGGAACAATTCTCCCAGGACAGTCACGGTATCTTCTTTCTATATGGACGAAACCGAGGTTCGCAATGTTGACTACCGCGAATATCTGTACTGGCTGAGAAGGGTTTATAAAGACTACCCTGAGGTTCATCGCAGGGCACTGCCAGACACGCTTGTCTGGAGAAGTCCGCTCGGGTTCAACGATCCCTATGTACAGTATTACTTCAGGCATCCGTCATATAATAATTATCCTGTCGTCGGTGTAAACTGGCTGCAGGCAAATGATTACTGTCTGTGGAGAACCGACAGGGTCAACGAACAGATACTTATCAGGCGTGGGATTCAGGATCCCAAACTCGACCAGATAAACGAGAATAACTTCAACACCGAGGCATATCTTGCAGGACTTTACGAGGGAAATATAAGAAGGAACCTTCCCAGCAGCAACCCCGATGTGGAGGAGAGAAGAGTAATGCTTGAGGACGGCATCCTCCTTCCCAGGTACAGGCTTCCTACCGAGGCAGAATGGGAGTTTGCAGCCTATGCACTGGTTGGTAACACCGTTGAGGAGAGGATGTACGAGAGAAGAATTTATCCCTGGAGCGGAAGGAATGTCCGTAACTCAAAACCGCGATATATGGGTCAGATGATGGCCAACTTCGTACGGGGCAGGGGTGACCTTATGGGTGTTGCAGGAAGCCTGAACGACAACGGCAGTATCACGGTCGATGTTAAGTCATACTGGCCAAACGACTATGGCCTGTACTGCATGGCAGGAAACGTGAATGAATGGGTGCAGGATGTATACAGGCCACTCAGCTACGAGGATGTCGATGACTTCAATCCTTTCAGGGGTAATGTCTTTACTGATCTGAGAAGGGATGCTGACGGCAACGTAACAGGAAAGGATAATCTGGGCCGATTGTATACAGATACTGTTAGGCCGGCAGATGTGGCTGACAGATTTAATTACCAGAAGGGTGACTACAGAAATTACCGTGATGGTGACCTGAAATCAGCAATCGGAGCAGGTGGATCATGGGTAGGCCAGGAAGATGAAGGCTCGATACAGATGTATTCACAGAGGCCTGATGACTTCTCTACTCTTATTAACGATAACGCAAGAGTATACAAGGGAGGTTCATGGAAAGACCGTGCTTACTGGCTCAATCCTTCAACAAGAAGATTCCTCGACCAGGAGGCATCAAGGGATGACCTCGGATTCCGCTGTGCAATGATCAGGGTGGGTAGCCCGGCAGGATTCAGATGATATAGTATCAAACAATTATAAAACCTCATTATTCTGATAATGAGGTTTTTTTTCAAAGTTACAGCTATGAGGACAGAGGAGATTTATTCGTTGTTCAAACAGTCAACGGGAGTTTCAACCGATTCAAGAAGTGTAAGGCAGGGACAAATCTTCTTCGCTCTTTACGGACCAAATTTCAATGGCAATAAATATGCATCAGATGCCATAAATGCCGGCGCTCTCTGCGCAATTATAGATGACCCTGATTATGAAGTTTGTAACACTCTTCTCGTCGATGATACCCTGAATGAATTACAGGCGCTTGCGGAAAGGGTGCGAAGTGAACTCTCAGCAAAAGTAGTGGGAATTACCGGATCGAACGGGAAAACAACCACAAGGGAACTGATAGCCGCTGTACTGGCACGTAAGTATAAAACTCACTCGACAATCGGTAACCTGAATAACCATATCGGAGTTCCGCTTACTATTCTCGCAAGCCCTCCCGATGCTGAGATGCTGGTGATAGAGATGGGTGCCAGCAGCGTCGGTGAAATCAGCAGGCTCTGCCAGATAGCCCGGCCCGATATTGGCATCATTACAAACATTGGTACTGCACACGTTGAAGGCTTCGGGTCTCTCGAGGGAGTTAAGGTTGCAAAATCAGAGCTCTATCAGTATCTGAGAAAGACCGGAGGAGTCGCGTTTTACAATGAGTCTGATACTGTACTTGCCGATCTTGTTTATAAACATGTTGTTAAAGCTGTTCCCTATGCAGACCCAACAGGCTATGACCTTTTAACCGTTACCAGCCCAGAGGAGCTCTTTCTATCAGGTAAAGTCACTTTTGAAGGGATTGAATACCCCTTCAGGACAAATCTCTTTGGAGAACATAATTACCAGAATATCAGGGCAGCAATGGCTATCGGTTTGTTTTATGGGGTTCCGGTTACCGATGTAATATCTGCAATTGAAAGCTATAAACCTGCCAACAACAGATCGCAGGTTGTGAAGACGTTGCTCAATACCATTGTTTGCGACTCATATAATGCCAATCCGGTCAGTATGGCCAATGCCCTGGAATCTTTTGCGAGGCTCTCAGCCCCTGAAAAGGTATGTATCATAGGTGATATGCTTGAACTTGGAGAGTTGTCTGAAGAGGAGCATCATAAGATTCTGAGGCTTGCAGAAGCATCAGGTTTCACCAAATGCCTTGCTGTGGGTGAGATGATGAACAGACTGGCACCTTTGTACGGTTACGAGTCCTTTGCCAGTGTGAGCGAACTTGTAGAATGGCTGCGCCGTAATCAGTTAAGAGGCAAGACAATACTGGTAAAGGGATCGAGAGGAATTCAGCTCGAGAAATGCTACGAGGTGCTCTGATCAGGGAAATGTTGCCTGAGCCTGATCACAATAACCTCTGACCTGCTGCCAATACGTACACGTGGTCCCCATAATCCATAGCCTGAAGAGACAATAAAATGAGTATTACCGATCATTCCATGTCCGTAAGGTATCTCATACATTCTCGATATAAGTAACGAAAGCGGCCATATCTGACCATTGTGGGTATGACCGGAAAGATGAAGGTCGACACCTGCCATGGCAGACTCTTCGAGCTTCCATGGCTGATGATCGAGAAGTATCACCAGACCTGAGCTGTCGATCCCTGTCGTCAGTTCTTCCAGTGAGGCTCTCGCTCTTCCGGTGTACCTGAACGAATCACGGTCCTTTCGGCCAATCAGGGTAATTCCTGATGGCGTTACTGCAGTTTCATCCATCAGCAGCGGTATGCCTTTTTCCCTTATGTACCTTGAAGTTCTCTCAATTCCTCCTATGTATTCATGGTTGCCGGTAATGGCATAGACACCCTCACGGCAGGGAGGGCAGCTGAATGATGCCAGCAGGTCGCCACGCATAACAGGCCCGATCTCTCCATCTATTATGTCACCAAGCAGCAATATCATATCAGGCTTCTGAGAGTCGATTATATCCTGAAGCTTACGCATGCTTCTCTTTCTGATGGTGCTTCCGAGGTGTATGTCAGATACGGCGACTATTTTTACCTCGCCGTTTCCTGGAAGGGGTTTTCTTACAGCTATGTCATACTCTTTCACTATTGGTGTGAGGGCATTGATAAACCCGGTTATGATGAGTATCAGGGTGGCTGCATTTACTGCAATGAATCTCCATGTCCTGAAACTGCTGACTGCATCGGCCGGCAATATTCCGGTAGACTTTACCGCAAGAAACCCTATGTCGGAAACAAGAAACAGCAGGAAAGCATATAGCATATAGGCAAGCCAGAAGCCACCAAAAATATTCATGATGTCTGACAGTATGCCGGAATGGTTCCTCTCGAGTATCTTGCCAATGATGAAAAGTGATGAAAGGAATATGAATGTTACGAAATAGATTCCTGTATGCCCTGCTTCAGACATCAGTCGGTAACCCTTAAGGAATATGTAGATATTTGCTCCGAAATATATTGTAATGACGACCAGAAAGAATAGCAGCATATTGTTGTTTTTCATATGTTCAGGCTCGGAATGAGATGTCGCTGAATTTGCGCAGGCCTCTGAAATAAAACAGAAGCAGTATGCTTTTGTTCAGCATAAGGCCAGGTGGCAGGGGTCTAAGCTCTTTCCCTGCTGATATCCTGCCTCTTTCAGCCCTGAGCCTTTCGGTCGACCTGTAATAATGAAGGTGGGCCTTCAGAACAGCAAGAGAATGGCCTGGTTTGCCGCTCAGAAGAAACTTCAACGTGGCCAGGCCATCGAGCAGCTTCCTGATAAAAAGCTTCCTCCTGAAACCTTTTGCCGGCAGGTTTTTGTAAAGCATGAAGAGATTATTCCTGAAGTTCAGGTAGGTTTTTCCGGGTGTGTCATACCTTAGGGTGCCTCCGCCGACATGAAATACCTCTGATTCTGGTACGCAGTAGCATTCATAACCCGCGTGATACAGTCTCCAGCACAGGTCTATCTCCTCCATGTGGGCAAAGAATGAAGAATCAAGACCACCGGCCTTGCTGTATGCTTCTGATCTTATCATCAGGCATGCCCCGCTGGCCCACATTACCCGCAGAGGGTTATTGTACTGCCCGGTATCGGTTTCTGTGTTATTCAATATACGTCCACGGCAGAACGGATAACCGTATTTGTCAAGAAATCCTCCTGCTGCCCCGGCATATTCAAATAAGGTGCGTTCATGCCAGGATAAAATCTTAGGCTGGCAGGCTGCAACCGAAGGATTAGCCTCCATAAAACCATACATCGGTTCAAGCCAATGCTCCGAAACCTCTATATCACTGTTCAGTAAAACGTAGTATCTGGCATCGATCAGATTAAGAGCCTTTGCATAGCCACCTGCATATCCATGGTTCTCTTTTAGGTTGACAAGCCTGACTGCCGGAAAGTTCTCCCTTACCCAGGTTGATGAGCCGTCATCTGAACCATTGTCAGCGACCCAGACGCTACTGCCTGGTATGGTTGTGTTGCAGACCACACCGTTCAGAAATCTCTTAAGAAAATCGAGCCCGTTCCAGTTCAGTATGACAACTGCGATGCTATCCATTGCCAACCTCCCTCTTGTGTCTCCAGCGCCTGTGCGTCCATATCCAGTATTCAGGTTTTTCCCTGATTATCTCTTCGAGTCGTCTCACATGGGCTTCTGTAACTGCATACTCTGACAAACCTGAGGTATCCTTGAACAGCTCCTCGAAAGTCATCTCATAATGGCCCCGTTTTACTTTTCTGATATTCATGAAGAGAACGGCCATGTCATATTTTCGTGACACCTTTTCGGCGCCGAGGAAGACCGGTGTATCCTGCCCCATAAACTTTGTCCAGTATTGTATTTCTGACTTGCGTGGGCTCTGATCGGCAATGAAAACAGACATGGAGTTTATTCCCTCCTTGCGGCTGCTGATAATCTCACGAACTATATTTGACATCGGGGTCAGTATAATTCCGAATCGGGATCTTATATTGAACAGAAGCCTGTCGAATCTCTTGTTTGAAAGTGGTTTATAGATTATAAGTACCCTGGCCCTGATGTAAAGTGGCGTGGCTGTCATCCACTCCCAGTTGTTGTAATGGCCTGAAACAGCCAGAACATCACGGCCCGATGCCAGAATCGATTCGGGTAATTCAGGATTAACTACCCGGTATCTCATTCTCAGCTCTTTCTCAGACATGTACCCACCCTTAAGGGTTTCAAGGAAGATGTCAGCCAGATGCCTGTAGAACCTCTTTTCGATTTGTGCTATCTCATCACGGCTCTTTTCCGGAAATGAATTTTCAAGATTTGCCCTGGTCACTTTCCTGCGGTAACCCGGGAAATAGTAGAGTATGAAATATAGAGGGCACGATAGCAGATACAGGACATTCATAGGAAATAGCGTCATGATTCTGATGATGCAGTAAACTATGAAGTATCCGATTGCTTCCATACAGATTCGGGGTTTATTCGTTTATCATGAAGCCTTTTACAATATTAATAACTTCATCTGATAAATTCAGGTTGGTTGCCACAATTTCCTCACCTGTAAGAGGCTCGTCACTGCCTCTGAAATCGGTTGCACTGCCTCCTGCCTCCCTTACTATAAGTGCTCCTGCCAGAATATCCCACGGATTGAGTCCGTACTCAAAGAAACCGTCATATTTTCCGCAAGCAACATGTGCAAGGTCTACCGATGCCGAACCCATCCTGCGCACCCCACGGCTGTTTCGAATGAAGTATTCAAGGCATTTCATATATTCGGCCAGCCTGTGAAACTTCCTGACCGGGAAGCCCGTTGCAAACAGTCCCTTGTCAACAACCGGTGTTTGTGAAACACTGAGGGAGCTGCCATTCATCCATGCCCCTCCTCCCAGTGTTGCCCTGAACATCTCACGCGAGGGGATGTCAAATACCACTCCCACCACGGTTTGTCCGTTATGATTCAGCGCAATGCTCACCGAATAGGGAGCAACTCCATGAATGAAGTTAGTGGTGCCATCGAGGGGATCGATATACCATATGTATTCACCTGTCTCTCTCGCTGCCGTCTCCTCCTCGGTATGAAATGAGGCTCCGGGTATAATCTCCGACAGCCCTTCCACTATCATTCTTTCAGCCTCGGTGTCAACATAGCTCACCAGGTCGTGGTACGCCTTGCTTACTACTGCATCACTGCTGAACCGTGAAGCCTCTGTTCTTATAAAAAACCCGGCCTCTTCCGCAACCCTGCATACCTCCTTTGCAATTCTTTCCAGATCCATATCACTTGCCTGTTAATTCCCCATACATCTCTCCGCTTTCTGTCAGGCCGGTAAGCCTTACCTCCCTGATGCTGCCCTGTATACCCTTCTCATTCCTGACAAGAACCCTGATGTAATTTGAAGTAAAGCCATTGGCATAGCCTTCTGCCTTTGAGCGTTCAAACAGCACCTTTTCAGTTCTCCCGATATTTATCCTGTTGAAAGCGCTTCTCTTTCCTTCTGACAGTTTCATCAGCAGCCGGCTTCTCTCCTCCCTGGTTTTATGAGGAACCCTGTCGGGCATTTCTGCCGCGGCAGTTCCGGGACGCTCAGAGTACCTGAACACATGCAGGTAAGAGACAGGCAGCGACGCGACAAAGCTGAGAGTGTCATTAAAGTCATCGTCGGTTTCGCCCGGAAAACCGGTTATCACGTCTGCTCCAATTGACGCGTAGGGAAGAAGGGTCCTTATTCTTGCTACCCTTTCACCGAACAACTCCCTTGTGTACCGGCGCTTCATCATCGCCAGCGTACGGTTACATCCGCTCTGAAGGGGTATGTGAAAGTGGGGCATGAGAGGGCTTCCTTCCATCGCAAGTTCTATAATTTCATCGGTAATGAGGTTGGGTTCTATCGAGGATATCCTGTAGCGTTCAATTCCCTCAACCTTCATCAGTTCCCTTAGAAGGTAGCCAAAACTCTCACCTGTCGATTTTCCGAAGTCTCCTGTGTTGATTCCTGTAAGAACAATCTCCTTTACGCCTGACGCTGCTATTGCTGATGCCTCCCTTACACATTCTGCAACAGGGAGGTTCCGGCTTGCTCTCCTGGCAAGTGGTATTGTACAGTAGGAGCATTTGTAGTCGCATCCATCCTGAACCTTCAGGAATGATCGGGTACGGTCGCCCATTGACCATGAAGGGGTGAATTTGTCAGCCAGTCCGGTTTCGCATGAGTGTACCTCAGGGGCCTTTTTCTTTTCAAGATTGCCAATGAATTTTGCAATATCGAACTTCTCGCTGGTTCCAAGAACAAGATCAACCCCCGGAATAGATGATATCTCACCTGGTTTAAGCTGGGCATAGCATCCTACAACGGCAATGTACGCCCCGGGGTGCCTGCCGGTTATCTTTGTTACTGCCTGCCTGCATTTTCTGTCGGCTGCGTCTGTTACCGAGCAGGTGTTGATAATATAAAGGTCTGCCTCCTCGTTGAATGATACCCTTGTGAAGAGCTCAGGTGGCAGCGACCTTGCCATCGTTGATGTTTCGGCAAAGTTGAGCCTGCATCCGAGGGTGTGAAAAGCGACCCTGATGACCTTGCCGGGCATGGTTAAAGCAGTTTGCTGGCCAGTTCTGCCAGGAAGCTTCTCTCCCCCTTTACAAGGTTGACATGGGCAAAGATATCCTGAGTCTTCATCTTGTCGGAGAGATAGCTGAGTCCGTTTGACCCTGTATCAAGGTAGGGGGAGTCTATCTGCTCAATGTCACCGGTAAATACCATCTTGGTACCTTCACCTGCCCTGGTTATTATTGTCTTGACCTCATGGGGTGTAAGATTCTGCGCCTCATCGACGATAAAGAAGATGCTCGACAGGCTGCGCCCCCTGATATAGGCCAGCGGTGTAATTACGAGTTTCTCCTCCTTAACCATCTCATTTATCTTCATGAACTCGGGGCTCTGATGGCTGAACTTGTGCTTTATGACCGTGAGGTTGTCATAAAGTGGCTGCATGTAGGGGTCCATCTTCTCCTTCAGGTCACCCGGAAGATATCCCATATCACGGTTCGCCAGCGGCACAATAGGCCTTGCAAGGAAAATCTGCTTGTACCTTTTCTGTTGCTGCAGTGCGGCTGCCAGCGCCAGCAATGTCTTTCCGGTTCCGGCCTTGCCGGTAAGAGAGACGAGCTGAATTTCAGGATTGGTAAGTGCATCGAGGGCAAAAGTCTGCTCGGCATTGCGCGGATCGATGCCATAGGTGGTCTGCTTCAGAACCCTGTTGAGGGTTTTCTTCACCGGATTGTAATGAGCCAGGGCGCTGGCCCCGTTGTTACGAAGAATAAAGAAGTGATGCCCTTCCTGTGCAATCGTTATTCCGGTCTCTTCGATGCTGACCCCTTCATGCGATTCATAGAGCTTGTTGATAATATCGGTATTGATACCCTCAAGAATCTGTATTCCCTTGTACAGGTCATCGATGTTGGCCACCTTGTCGTTCTGATAGTCCTGAGCCATGATACCCAGGGACTTAGCCTTCATTCTGAGGTTAATATCCTTCGATATCAGTACAACCGACTTATCCTTATTATTCTGGCCGATATAATCTGCAGTTGACAGAATGCGGTGATCGGGAGTGCGCTCGGGAAATGACTGGTTAACCCTGTCAGAAAAATCCTTACCGGTTTCGATATGCAGGTTACCCAGTCCCGACCCAAGGGGTATGTTCGATGATAGCAACTCATCTCCCGACAGTTTGTCGAGCTCGCGGGTGAACTCCCTTGCGTGGAAGTTGATAAGGTCGTTGCCGCGCTTGAATTTATCAAGTTCCTCGAGTACGACGATGGGTATTATCACGTCATTCTCCTCAAAATTGTAGATGCATTTGAAGTCGTGGAGCAGTACGTTTGTGTCAAGTATAAAGATCTTCTTGTTGAATTTCTTCTTCATTTCGAAATAATTTCTGTTTGATTGAATTCTTTGTTTTACCGAGCGGTAAAATTAACCATTTTTGCAGAGACTTTTCCGGAGAGTTTTCAATACCGGCCAATAGTTATGAACTACAAAGATACAATCGAGTTCCTCTACAGCAGGTTGCCGGTGTGGCACCGCATCGGCAAAGCCGCCTACAAGGCCAACCTCGACAATACAATTGTACTCGATAATCATCTCGGTAATCCCCACCTCAGGTTTCCTTCTGTTCATATTGCGGGAACCAATGGCAAGGGATCGGTAGCGCATATGATGGCGTCAGTGCTGCAGGAGGCCGGTTTCAGGACAGGTCTCTACACCTCACCGCATCTGCGTGACTTCAGGGAGAGGATAAAAATCAACGGCACGATGATACCTGAGGGTGAGGTTGTCAGATTTGTAAGGGAACACAGGAAGCTGATATCTTCTCTCTCACCCAGCTTCTTTGAGCTGACAGTTGCAATGGCATTTGATTACTTTGCCCGGCACTGGGTAGATATCGCCGTGATAGAGACCGGCATGGGAGGCCGTCTTGATTCAACGAACATAATAAACCCATTGCTTTCTGTCATCACCAACATAGGTCACGACCACATGGAGTTCCTGGGTGGTACCCTCGGAAAAGTGGCAGCGGAGAAGGCGGGTATCATCAAGCCAGCGGTTCCGGTTGTGATTGGCGAGAGCAGTCTGGAAACAGAGAGCGTTTTCATTGAGGCTGCCGAAAGAGCCGGAAGTGATATCTGGTTTGCTGACAAGAACTATGCATGCTACCTGGCAGGCTTTAATTACACCGAGGAGACCAGGAAGTACAGGGTGACCAGGCTGACTGACGGAGTCAGGTTCAGAGGCCGGACACCACTTCCCGGCGACTACCAGGAGTATAATCTGGTTACTCTCTACCAGGCAATGGCTGTTATTCCGCAGCAGTTCAGGCCCTCGACCGAGCAGGTAATAAAGGGAATAAGCAATACGGTCAGTACGACCGGATTGATGGGACGGTGGCAGGTGCTTCAGCGTGATCCGCTGGTGGTATGTGACACCGGTCACAATATGGAGGGACTCACCACTGTGATAAGCCAGCTGATGCAGACAAGGCAGGAGCGGCTCCATCTGGTGGTGGGCTTTGTCAACGATAAGGACCTCTCATCGGTTCTGCCTCTTTTCCCCCGCGATGCAGTCTACTACTTCACAAGGGCATCGCTGCCGCGAGCACTTGACGAGAATGTTCTGAAGGATGCAGCCGCCATGTATGGACTGACAGGTGACTCTTATGATGATGTGCAGTCGGCATACCGTGCAGCCCTGCGTTCCGCCGGAAAGAACGATATGATATTTGTCGGGGGAAGTACCTTTGTCGTTGCAGAGATCGTTTGAAGTCGGAATATTTAGCTAAATTTAAAGTCTAAAAATTCCTGCAGATGAAACGCTTCAGTTTTTCTATCTTGCTGCTGGCGGTTGCTCTTCTGGTAACTGCACAGCAATCGCAGCAGCTGATTATCCTGCATACCAACGACCTGCATTCAAAGCTTCGGGGTTTTGCCCCCGAGACTTCCTACACGCCACTAGTAACAGGTGATGATGCAACAAAGGGCGGCTTCTCGAGACTGGCCGCAATCATCGCTGCTGAAAGGAATGCCGCGGGCGACAACCTTCTGGTGCTCGATGCCGGTGACTTTCTGATGGGGACACTT
Source organism: uncultured Rikenellaceae bacterium (assembly GCA_964446435.1). Classification (GTDB taxonomy): domain Bacteria; phylum Bacteroidota; class Bacteroidia; order Bacteroidales; family VadinHA17; genus SLNP01. The sequence continues at coordinate 16,331 of CAYUOS010000026.1, forward strand.
TTTCACCACTTTGAGGATGCAGATGGTTTTCAGCTGAGGCTAATGAGACAGATTGGCTATGATGTTGTCAGCATCGGTAATCATGAATTTGATGCCGGACCTGACCATTTCGCAACTATCGTCGAGGCAGGAAAACGTAACGGCAAGATTCCTTCGCTGGTTCTGAGCAATATTGAGTTCAGCCCCAAGGACCCCGCCGATGACAGGCTGGAAAAGCTCTTTGCCGACGGCATAATAAGGAGAACCATCGTGATTGAAAAACCCTCACTGGGTCTGAAGATTGGAATATTCGCGCTTATGGGAATCGACGCTGACGATGTGGCCCCTGCTGCAGCTCCGGTAACTTTCTCAAAGCAGGTGAGGACGGCAAAAGCGATGGTTAAGGAACTGAAAGGGCAGGGATGCAATATGATAATCTGTCTTTCGCATTCCGGTCTTGCAAAGGACAAGGGGGGAAACCTGGCCGGTGAGGATCACAAGCTGGCTTCAAAGGTAAAGGGCATTGACCTTATAATAAGCGGTCATACCCATACCATGCTTTCCGAACCGCTCGTAGTCAATGGAACCCCGATTGTGCAGACGGGAGCCTACGGCACAAATGTCGGCAAGGTAGTCTTTTCAGTTGCAGAAGGAGTGCCGGCTTTCAACAGCTCTATGCTTATGGCAGTTGATGACAGAATCAAGGGGGATGCTGATATTGAGGCACTTATTGGGGAGAGAATTGAATTGATTGACAGAGAGTTGCTGGCGGGTCTTGGCTTCAGGTATAATAAAATAGTTGCAGAGTCGTCGTTTGATCTCGTTTGTGATGAGTACGGTGACCTTGAGGCCAGCAATCTGGGTCCGCTGGTCGCTGATGCTGTGCATAAATACGTTAACGACAACAGTGCCGCCGGTTCCGACCTGAGCATCGTTGCTGCAGGAGTGATACGTAATCCGATAGTGACAGGTGAGCAGTCTGTTCCCGACATCTTCAGGGTTATGTCACTTGGCGCCGGCAAGGACAAAGTGCCGGGTTACCCGTTGTCGAGGGTTTATGTGACGGGAAGAGAGTTGAAGAGTATCCTTGAGATACTTATGATAGCCTGGAAATCAAGTCCCTCCAACTATATTTACTACTCCGGAATAGAGATCAGGCAAGATCCCTCCAAGGGATTGCTCAGGAAGATCGTCTCGGCAGATATTGTAAAGCCCGATGGCAGCCGGGTTGCGATCGACTTTTCAAAGGGTAACGAGAAGCTTTACTCGATAGCAGCGAACTCATATATACTTGAGTTTGTGGGTATCATCAAGAGCATGAGTTTCGGCCTCCTGAATGTTGTGCCAAAAGATGCAGCAGGAGTACCTCTGACAGATTTCTCGACTGCAGTCATCAACTTCGCCCGGGATGGCGGCGGGTATGCTGAGGGAAAGGAGTGGATAGCGCTTATTGAGTTCCTTTCAGCGATGCCTGACAAAGACGGCAACGGAATACCCGATATTGATGAATACTACAGGAACCCCAAACCGAGGGTTATTGCAATTACAAAGTAGTACCAGGGATAAATTCTTATGATTGAGGCAAATCACAGGCGATTCTTTGTAAGGTTCATTAATATCTATACCCGGGTGAACCTGTGGCTGAGCTTCAGGAGAGTCATAGTTGAGGGAGATACAGCTGTTCCCGATGATAAACCACTGTTGCTGATTGGCAATCATTTCAGCTGGTGGGACGGCTTCATTGCCTGCTACCTCAACTATTCACTATGGAAAAGGAAATTCCATGTTATGATGCTTGAGGAGCAGCTGAAGACGAGAATGTTCCTCAACAAGGCGGGTGCTTATTCGGTGCGCCGGGGGTCGAGGTCTGTGATAGATTCGATCAATTACAGCTCAAGGCTTCTGAAGGAGAGATCGAACATGGTGGTTATATATCCTCAGGGCGAGATAAGCTCACTTTATACTTTTCCGGTAAGGTTCGAAAGGGGAATAGAAAGAATAATAAGAGGAGCAGGGCCCGGCATTACGGTTTTGTTCTACGTTGCACTGGTGGATTGGTTCTCATCGAAGAAGCCGACCCTGACTATACGCCTGCGAAAGTTCGACAATTCAGGAGCCACAGGGCACGCTGAGCTGGAAGAGGCTTTCAACAGGTTGCTGGCAGACAGCATTGCAGCACAAATACAGCGAGAACGATGATCTGGGCAGCTGTCGTTATACTCTTCCTGACCTTTCTGAGGATGTTGGTGGCTCTGGCCAACCTGTTTACTATGCCTTTTCCTGGTAAGCGTCAGGTTGAAAAGGGGCCACTGGTCTCAGTTCTTGTACCGGCCAGGAATGAGGAGGAGAATATCGGCAGGCTGCTTGACTCGTTGATTCAGCAGCAATACTCACCGTTCGAGGTCATTGTTTACAACGATTCATCAACAGATGCAACGGGTGAAATTGTAAGAGAGTACAGAACCAGGAGCAGTATTGTCAGGTATATTGAAGGGGGAGAACTTCCCGACGGGTGGCTCGGAAAGAACCATGCATGTCACCGACTTGCCGAAAGTGCTGCAGGTGAATACCTGCTTTTTGTTGATGCAGACGTGATTGCGGGCCGTGATATGATATCGTCAGCGGTGGCACGAATGAGGGATAAACAGCTCGCACTGCTTTCAGTCTTTCCTTACCAGATTAAAGTAACAAAAGGAGAGAAAGTGGTTGTTCCGGTAATGAGCTGGATATTACTGTCACTTCTACCCCTGATTCTGGTGCGCGTTTGCAAATGGTCGTCATTCGCTGCGGCCAACGGGCAGTTCATGATGTTTCGCGCAGCGGTGTACAGGCGGTACAGGTTTCATGAGGTGGCCAGGATGAGGCTGGCAGAGGATATCGTTATTGCCCGAACCATGAAAAGGATGAGACTCAGGATTGAGACACTGGCAGGCAGGGAAGCAGGTGTATCATGCAGGATGTACAGGAATTACAGCGAGGCGATAAACGGATTTGCCAAGAATGTCATGACGATGTTTGGTGACAGCAGGCTATTCCTGATTTTCTTTCTGATTATATGCCTGGCGGGCTGGGCCGCTGTGATTATCGGTGCAGGATGGTACGGGCTGATGGCTTACCTTTTTATGGTATTGTCGATAAACATTGCTGTGGCAGGCGTAAGCGGGCAGAACATAGCAGAGGCTTTGTTGTTATTTCCTGGAAGAATGATTGCATTTGTACTGATTGTAGTGAGGGCATTTGCAATCAGAGGCAGGAATGTTTATGAATGGAAGGACAGGAAGATATCTGAAATTGTTTGAGATATGATTTTTAGGTTATACTTGTTGGTTGTTGTTCTTGGATCTGCGGCTTCTCTTGCGGGTCAGGTGCATAATTGTGATATTTACAAAGGTTACCTCTCCGGTGAATTGTCAGCCTGGTCAAAAGGTATAGATGACCAGGAGGCGAAATACGCCAGAAGCGGTAGCAGTGATGACCTTTACGTACTGATATTGTCGAAATACGGATACGTTGGCTACCTGATAAGTCTGAAAAGGGATTCTGAGGCCAGAACCGTTCTCGGCAGTGCCGAGAAGAATGTGGAGAAGCTCTCTTCAGACAAAAGTTTTGCAGCAAGGGCTTCTGCAATGAACGGAGCCCTTATCGCCATGCGGATTAGCCTCAACCCCCTCAGGGCCACCTATCTTGGAATGCGCAGTCTCAGACAGATGGAGGAGGCACTCAAGATTGATCCCGATGAACCGGCATGTTGGGTGGAGATGGGTAATGCGAGGTATCACATGCCATCAGTTTTTGGTGGTTCATACAGTGAGGCAGTACGCTGTTTTTCACAGGCCATAACTCTCTTCGAGAAGAATCCTGCCATGATTAAATGCAACTGGCACTACCTTCATGCCCTCGTGTGGCT
>CAYUOS010000026.1:20316-28103 GCA_964446435.1 uncultured Rikenellaceae bacterium
CTTGCTACTGCCCTTCGCCTGGCGCGCAGAGGCTACCAGGTGGAGGTGGTCGAACAATACAAACAGGCCGGTGGCCGCCTGAACCAGTTGACAAGCGCCGGTTTCACCTTTGATATGGCACCGACATTCTTCAGCATGAGCTATGTCTTCAGGGAGTTTATTGAAGATGCCGCTATTGACATGCCTTTCAGGTTTGTGGAACTCGACCCTCTGTACACCGTAAGCTTTAGTGGAAGCGACCGCAGATACGTAATTTACAAGGATCTCGACAAACTTGCGGAGCAGTTCAGGGATGTGGAGCCTGACTTCAGGAACAAGATGGAGCGGTTTCTGGCTGACTCTGGAAAGCTTTTCCACGATGTCGACAGGCAGATTCTGAACAAGAATTTTCACAGCCTTGCCGATTTCGTTATTCAGATGACAAAGGTCGACATAAGGCATACCCCAAAAATTATAAGAACAGTGTGGAGCGAGCTCGATCGCTATTTCAAGAGCTATGAGGTTAAGGTGATATTCTCACTGGTGGCATTTTTTCTTGGTTCCACTCCGTTTGATACTCCTGCCGTTTACAGCATTCTAAGCTATACTGAGCTGAAACATGATGGTTACCATAATGTTGAGGGTGGTATGTATCGCATTGTTGAGGGACTTGTTAACTCCATGGAAAGGGCCGGTATAAAACTTCATTACAATACAGAGATAGTGGGGTATGAGTCTGATGGCAAACGAATCAGGTCGTTTACCGATGCCACGGGTAAAAAGTGGGAGGCCGATCTCTTTGTGGTTAATGCCGATGCAGCTCTATTCAGGGGTACTGTCATGAAGAGGGAGAAATACAGGCCGCGCAAACTTGATAAGATGCAGTGGACACTGGCTCCCTTTACAATGTATTTGGGTGTGAAGGGTAAGATCGACTCTCTCGACCATCATAACTATTTCCTTGGAACCGATTACCGTGAGTATTCCTCAAAAATATTTAAGAACCGTATCAGGCTCGACAATCCATATTATTATGTGAATGCCAATTCGAAGTTTAACCTTAACAGCGCCCCTGAGGGTTGCGAGAACCTCTTTATTCTCTGTCCTGTGCCCGACCTTCGCTACAAACCAGACTGGAGTGACCGTGAATGGCTCGCGGATGTGATAATCGATGATATTTCAAGACGGACCGGATATGATATAAGGGGTAATCTGATCACAAAGGTGGTCCTCGATCCGGTCGACTGGCAAAATATGTTTGCCCTTTACCGTGGCAGCGGCCTCGGACTTGGCCACAAGATTACCCAGGTTGGAGCCTTCAGACCTGCCAATAAGGATGAGGTTTTCAGTAACCTTTATTATGTTGGTGCTTCGACAGTGCCTGGCACCGGCCTGCCAATGGTGGTAATAAGTTCGCGGTTAACTGCTGAAAGGATAGATAATGAGTCTTGAACTTTATAACGATACCTGCAGGAGGTGCAGCAGGCTAATAACAACCCGCTACAGTACCTCATTCTCACTTGGCATCAGGTCACTTCACAAGAGTCTGCGTGAACCCGTTTACTCAGTATATGGCTTCGTAAGGATTGCCGATGAGATCGTTGACACCTTCCACGATTACGATAAGACGACTATTTTCAGGGAATTTGAAACGGAGACATGGAAGGCCATAGCTGATGGAATCAGCGTGAATCCTGTTTTACAGAGCTTTCAGCTTGTGGTCAACCGGTACAATCTTGGCCATGACCTTATCATGGCATTCCTGAAGAGCATGGAGATGGACCTGACAATGTCTGGTTACGATGGCCAGCAATATGATGAATATATATACGGCTCGGCAGAGGTGGTCGGACTTATGTGCCTGAGGATCTTTTGCGATGGAGACGAATCAAGGTATTCAGAGTTGGTGCCATACGCCCGTAGACTAGGGGCAGCCTTTCAGAAGATCAATTTCCTGAGGGATATAAAGAGTGACTTCCAGGAACGTGGGCGGGTCTATTTCCCTGATGTGGACTTCTCGAATTTTACGTCAGAAGAAAAGGCAGATATCGAAATGGATATAGCTGAGGACTTCAGAGTCGCTCTTCAGGGGATAAAAATGCTTGATGCCAGAAGCAGGTTCGGGGTATTCCTGGCTTACAGCTATTATGTGGCCCTTTTCGAAAAGATTAAGAGAGCCTCGCCATCGGAAGTTCTTGGTAAGCGTCTCAGAGTAAGTGATTTCCGGAAGTTTTTATTGTTTACAGGTGCATATATTAGAAAGATAACGGCAACAATCTAACTCTGCTGATATGAATGGAAAAGATGCATATGTTATCGGAGCAGGCATTGCAGGGATTGCCTCAGCCATAAGGCTTGCAGCGAAAGGTTATAAGGTAACTGTCTTCGAAAAGAATAGTTATCCGGGTGGCAAAATGTCGGAATTGCGCGACAACGGATTCAGGTTTGATGCCGGCCCATCGCTATTTACCCTTCCTGACCTTGTTGATGAGCTTTTTACCCTCTGCGGCAGGGATCCACGTGATTACATCAGTTATTCTGGCCTTGAAAGCTCATGCCGGTATTTCTGGTATGACGGCACTGTGGTGGATGCCTTTACCGATCGTGACAGGTTTGCAGCCGAACTGCATTCAAAATGCGGTGAACCTGTTTCACACACCATTGGTTTCCTTCAGAAATGCCGCGAGCTATACGAACTTACAGCAAATGTTTTCATTTTTTCACCCTTCGGAAGCCTTGATAATTTCATGACTGAAGATGCAAAACGGGTGGCTGGTAATTTCCGTAAGCTCGATACCTTCAGTACGATGCATGGAGTGATAAGGAAACACTTTACTGATGAGAGGGTGCGCCAGCTGTTCGGCAGGTATGCAACCTACAATGGCTCGAATCCCTACAAGGCGCCGGGAACCCTCAACGTGATAGCACATCTCGAACATAATACAGGTGCATGGTTTCCTGATAACGGGATGTATTCGATAGTAAAATCGCTGGTGAAACTGGCAGAGGAGGAGGGAGTTAAATTTGTTTTTGATACCTATGTCAGGTTAGTGCTTGCCGAAGAAAAAAGAATAGCCGGGGTAACGGCAGGAGATTATTACCATAAAGCTGATATTGTGGTGAGTGACAGCGACATAGTGCCATTCTACCGCAACCTGCTTAAAAGGAAGGTACCTTTGTGGTATGGCACGGGTGACAGAAGCACCTCGGCACTCATATTTTACTGGGGCATAGAGGGCGTTTTTCCCCAGTTTGATCTGCATAATATATTATTCTCGGGCGATTATCCGGCTGAGTTCAGGGCACTTGCGGACGGTGCCATCAGCCATGATCCGACTGTTTACCTTTTCATCAGCTCAAAGAAGGTAAAGTCAGATGCCCCTGCCGGATGCGAGAACTGGTTTGTGATGATAAATGTACCGGAGAACAGGGGTCAGGACTGGGATAAGCTGATATCAATGGCCAGGACAAACATCATAAACAGACTTGCCCGCGAGACAGGAAGAGATATTGATTCCCTTATCAGAATGGAGAAAATTCTTGACCCAAGGCTTATAGAGGAACAAACAGTGTCGTTCCGCGGATCTCTTTATGGAAGCAGTTCAAACAGCAAGCTGTCAGCATTCAGGCGCCACCCGAATATTAGAAGCAGGTATGAAAACCTATATTTTACAGGAGGAAGTGTACATCCCGGGGGCGGAATACCACTCTGCCTCGCCTCGGCAAAGATTGTTGCAGAAATGATACCAGATGCAAAAAAGGAAAAGTGAATGGAGAGGAGAAGTAGTTTTACAAAGGAGTTGATATGGATATATGCAGTAGGACTGGCCGGGATGCTGATACCCTACACCCGTTATTATTTTATACTTATAACGCCTGTCAACCTGCTGGTGGTTACCGGAATGCTGTTCTATAACCACAGCCGGTGGGATGTCCGTACAGTTTTCTCCTTTACCCTGGTTGGTATTCTCTCATTCTTCATCGAAGCCCTGGGTGTGAACACAGGACTGATCTTCGGTGCTTATTCATATGGCAGGACGCTTGGACCGGCTCTGCTGAACACTCCGCTGATGATAGGTCTTAACTGGGTACTTCTCGTCTATCTCTGTCACTCGGTTTCGGTAATGTTAATCGAAAAGCTGCCTGCCGATAGTTTCATTTCACGGCTTTACGGCAAGACACCGGTGCTGCTGGTGGCATTTTTTGGTGGTTTATTGATGGTGGTTTATGACATAATACTTGAGCCTGCGGCTATTCAGCTTGATATGTGGTCATGGGCTGGTGTCGGAATTCCGGTTCAGAACTATGTCGCCTGGTTTCTCTTCTCGTTTGTTTTCATCCTCTTTATCGGGTTAAGCCGGATCGATACCCGAAACAAAACGGCCCTTCCACTATATCTGATACAGCTGGCTTTTTTCCTTGTTCTTGACATCTGGTTTCTGGTCTTTTAAGTGATTTGCCGGTTACCGGCTAATTGCTATTTTTGAGCCTGTGGTTTATCGTAAAAATGTTTACCAGATGAAGTATCGCAGATGCCATACGATAATACTAGCTACCCTCATGGCCATACTGCCCGGTTTAATCTCTGCTCAGGATGTGAAACCATTTAATCCTAAGGTTATTGGTATCCATAGCTCTTATGGTTTCATCATTCCTCATGCCCGTATTGTTGAGCCCCTCACCCATACAAATCCGTTTTCAGTTGAGTTGAATCTTGCCCTTCATCTTACCTCTGAAGATGTCTGGAAATACTGCTTCTGCTATCCCAGGGTGGGAGCTGCACTCCATTATGTTGATTTCGGTAACAGGCAGGAAGTTGGACGTGCACTGGCTGCTTATCCCTACATTGAACCGTTTATCGGAGCCTGGCGCAGACTTAGCATGGGTGTTCGTTTTGGTATGGGATTGTCATATCAGACAACGATTTACGATGAGGAGACCAATCCGCGTAATTTCTTCTTCGGTTCCCACGTGGCGTTCATTGCAATGCTGAACAGCAGCCTTAATCTCAGAATAAATGAGCATTTTACGGGTAGATTTACCTTCAGCTACAACCATATATCAAACGGAGGCACTGTGGAGCCCAACTGGGGTATCAACTATCCGTTATTCGGACTGGGAGTCGATTATACAATTAATCCTTACGATTTCAGGGATCGTGAGCGTAAAAGAGATGCAGTCCTAAACCCTGAACGCGAAAGGTTCGATATGGCTCTCTTCTTTTCAGGCCGCGAAAGCAAGGCGTTTGATCGTTGGTACGGAGTCTACGGCATATGGGGAGGCTACAGCAGGATGATTGGCAGGGTAAGCGCCTTCTATGCCGGTGCAGAACTCGTATCCGACATGCTGGTAAAGAGGGAGGTGTGGCAGGAGTTTATTGATGGTGAAATAGAGGAGGCACCCGATCACTGGCGATTCAGTATTGTGGGGGGGCATGAGCTGGTCCTTGGCCGGTTCCTCTTTTCACAGTTTGGCGGTGTCTATCTTTATGCTCCCGTCAAGGCACGCAATTCGTGGTACCAGAGATATTCACTTCTGTACAGGTTTGCACCTTCAACATGGATAGGTATAAGTGCCAAATCGCATTACCAGGCAATAGACTTCATCGATATGAGGCTTGTGCGTTCTTTCTGAGTGTGTTGTAAGCAATGTATTGCCCGTCTAACTTTTTTTTGTAAAAATTTTGGCATGAACCAAATGTATTCTATATTTGCATCCGCTTTAAGGGCGATTAGCTCAGCTGGTTCAGAGCACCTGCCTTACAAGCAGGGGGTCGGCGGTTCGATCCCGTCATCGCCCACAAAACCCTCTACACTTTCCGTGTAGGGGTTTTTATTTTTGGTGAGGCAGAGTTTCGATTCATTCATTATCCTCGAAGAGTAACCGGACAGAGAGTGCCCGGATTTTTATCTGCACATGAGAACAATGCAACCTTTGGGCTTGCTGATAGGGTCATGAAACTGATTAGTTATCAACAGTGATTATATCTATTAGTTGATAAAATCGGATGTAACACTCTAATATTGAATATTTGAACCTGAAAAAGAGACAGAAATTACATATCTTAGCTTATTATATCCGTTAGGCTGAAGTTTCAGGCCCTGCGGGTTGAATTGTTGTATACTGATATCTGCATGTGTTTAAATATCAGAATAATATATGTCTGAAACCCGGAACAATGAACCTAACCTTCATGAAACAGGAATCCCAGATTTTAACCCAACCAATGGAAATGCGGAACCTTTCAGGAGTTTTTCCCGGCTCGCCATTGGGAAAAGTTATGTTTGAAGAACAAACTATAGTCAGAAAGGCTGCCCTGACACTTCTGATCCTGATTGCAGCCTCTCTTTCCTTTACAGCTATTGCACAGGATACAACCCCGCCGATTGTAAATACCAAAACGTTTACATTGATTCTCGATATCAATGGCAACGGCACCCTGCTGCCTGAAGATGTTGACAACGGATCGAACGATGAATCCGGTCCCGTTACATTGTCAGTATCCCCAAATTTTTTCACCTGTGCTCACCTTGGTCCACAGACTGTTACCCTTACTGCCACCGATCTGGCAGGTAATTCGGCGTCAGCAGACGTAGTTATTACTGTTGCAACCTCATTAAAAATAAACTCTATATCTCTAAACAACTGCGAGCTTGCTGTTCCATATGCCCTGTTTATACCCGATGTAACCGGTGGCAATGGACCATACTCTTTTTCCTGGAAAGGACTGGAACCCGGTTCACAGCCATTTCTTGAGGTCCTGCCAATTCCTCCATACCTGGTATTCTCCAATACATCAATATACCAGACGCCATTTTTCAACAACCTGCTTCCCAATGGAAAATATAATATCAGGCTTGTTGTAACTGATGCCAACGGATGTGTCGATACTTCAGTCATGGTACTCAACAAAAGCGGAGTCATCTTTGACAACGTCACTTCGCGTTACAGCGAAGCATGTGAAGGAGAGGTAAAGACATACACCGTCAACCACGATCCCCTTGCGTCTTATGACTGGACAGTAGAGAATGGTACAATATTATCAGCAGATCTCAACCGTAGCAATATTGACGTTCAGTGGGATATGGGTGTCAGCTTTGGAGTGGTGCGTGCAACTATTGTCAAGATCAACCTGGTGGGCGATCCCTGTTCCTCCTACATTGTCGATAGTGTCTCAATTAATCCTGCTCCATCTCCATTATTCAATTCACCTGTTACAGTTGCATGCATAGCATCTGAGGTGACGTATAGTCTTACAGAAACCTATTCAAGCTATGCATGGACAGTTTCAGGTGGAAATATTATAGCAGGTGGAACCACAGGCTCTGATTTTGTAACTGTCAGGTGGGGAGGCGGACCTGATGGCAGGGTAGCCGTCTCTGTCAGCAATGAGCATTCATGTGCCGGCTCCGTTTATGTCGATGTATATGTATACAATAACACCATTACGCATACATCAGCAGCGGGTACCGATAACCAGTCGCTGTGCATCAATACGGCCCTGGGAGCGATAACTTATTCGACGACAGGAGCGACGGGCGCGATCTTCACCGGTTTGCCACTGGGTGTTGCCGGCAACTGGGCCGGTGATGTTGTTACGATAAGCGGTACGCCGGCTGAGTCGGGTATTTTCAATTATACCGTCACGCTTACCGGTGGTTGCGGTAACATAACTGCAAGCGGCGTCATAAATGTCATTCCTGACAATACTATAACGCTTACTTCACCGGCAGGAAGTGACAATCAGACACTTTGCATCAACACTCCGCTTGGTATACTGACCTATTCTACCACGATAGCCACCGGCG
>CAYUOS010000027.1:0-27220 GCA_964446435.1 uncultured Rikenellaceae bacterium
GTGTCTCGCCGATATCATAATCTGACAGACTTGCATCGACATTTGCATCGAGTATGGAGATCAGGTACCATGCTGCTATACCTATATATGAAAGGTCGCGGTATTTTTTGTAATAGTCTATTCCTGACAGCAGTCGTTCCCTTATCCACTGGGCCTGTGACTGGTTATATGTATCGGGATGCAGTACCGGATCGTAGGATGAGGGGTCTGCACCCCTTATAAGCTCAATATAGCTGTTTGTTTCGGGAATAAGGTCTGTGAAATCCTGATACGCCCTTGTGTACTTAATGTGTGTCGAGGTATTGAACCATACGCTGTAGCCTAGGCCAGCGAATCCGGTATAGACAATAGGTATTTTCCAGTACTTTCGGTTATATACCTGGCCCATTCCGGGTAGTGCCGCAGCCAGCATGGTTGCACGGTGAGGGTCTTTTTTAACTCTGACAGGGAGTACATTAACTGTTGCAGTATCCTGAGCAAGCAGTGAAATACCCTTGCACAGCATCAGTATCAGAAGAATAGATATTTTGGCGGTCCTTTTCAATATCATAACCAGGGCTGTACCCTGTGAAAGATAACGTCACCGCAAAGATAATATTTTAAGAACTCAGCCTATCGAACACTCCCAGAATGCGTTCCATCTCGGTATTATTGTCAAACTGTATCACAATCTTGCCTTTACCCTGATCATTAATTCTGAATACAACATCAGTCTCGAAAATTGACCTGAGGTGGTCGGCAAGCTGGAGGAAGTCCTCGTTAAGTTTTTTCTTCTTCTCTGACTTGACCGGATTGCGCAATGGTGCTGCCTGAAGGCTTCTTACCAGCTCTTCCGTTTGTCTTACCGACAGGTCTTCATCAATAACCCGGTAGTATACCTCTATCTGTTGAGAGTGGTCGTCAACGCTTATGAGTGATCTTGCGTGGCCCATTGAGAGTTGTCTGCTACGCAGGCCGAGTTGTATTTCAGCCGGCAGTTTAAGCAGTCTGAGGTAATTTGCCACTGTTGAGCGCTGTTTTCCGACACGTTCACTTAGCTGCTCCTGTGTAAGCCGGCACTCCTCAATAAGCCTCTGATAGCTTATTGCAACCTCGATGGCGTCGAGGTCTTCTCTCTGGATGTTCTCCACCAGGGCAAGCTCGAGCATCGCCTGATCGTCAGCAGTACGAACGAAGGCAGGAACGTGGCTTAGTCCGGCCAGTTTGGCAGCCCTGAGCCTGCGTTCGCCGGCAATCAGCTGAAATCTTCCGCCTGGTATTTCACGTACCGTGAGAGGCTGCACAATTCCGACCTGCCTGATTGAAGAGGCAAGTTCGTTTAGAGACTCCTCATCGAACCTGGTTCGTGGCTGGTGTGGATTTGCGTCAATAGAATCGACAGGTATCTCGAGATTCGCCTCAACCTTCTTTTCAAGCACTTCCTTTTCTACACCGTCAATCAGGGCACCCAATCCGCGTCCCAGTGCATTTTTCTTTGTCATGGCTGTCATTTTGTTTCGGTCACTCTCGAGGCTGATTTTTCGATGATCTCCTGGGCCAGGTTCAGGTAGTTTACGGAACCTCTCGACTCTGCATCATAAAGAATTGCAGGCTGTCCATAGCTGGGAGCTTCAGAAAGCTTGACATTTCTCTGAATGATTGTATCGAACACCATCTGCTGAAAATGCTTTTTAACCTCATCAACGACCTGGTTTGACAACCTTAGCCTTGAGTCATACATTGTAAGCAGGAACCCTTCGATTTCAAGAAGAGGATTCAGATTGTTCTGGATTATCTTAATTGTATTGAGCAGTTTACCAAGACCTTCCAATGCGAAGTATTCACACTGAACAGGAATGATTACCGAATCGGATGCGGTAAGGGCATTAACTGTCAGCAACCCGAGAGATGGAGAGCAGTCGATCAACACGTAGTCATAGCTGCCGGCAACTTTTGCAACGACTCCCTTGAGTATCTTTTCCCTGTTTGGCATCTCAAGCATTTCTATCTCAGCGCCCACGAGGTCAATATTCGACGGTATAATCTTCAGATTACCTATCTCGGTTGGCAGAATTGCAATCTCAGGATCCTTACCCTCGATAAGGCAATCGTAGATTGTAGTCTTGACCTGTTTGAAGTCGACTCCGATGCCTGATGTGGCATTTGCCTGAGGGTCTGCATCGACAATCAGCACCTTTCTGTCGAGAGCTGCAAGACTGGCTGCAAGGTTGATGGCTGTGGTCGTTTTCCCTACACCACCCTTCTGGTTCGCCAGTGAAATAATCCTTCCCATAAATTAAGCTAGTTTTTCCCTTGTTTTTCGAGTTTCAAATTTACAACATATGGGCATAAGGTTCAGGAGGGGTGATTTGTAGTTACAAACAAAAACGCTTGGGGTTATAAACACGTTATTAACATATCGCCCTGGTTATAGTTGGTTTCATAATATAATTATTATACACATCTTTGTATGAACGTCAAACCAAACCATATCTGATGAGCAGAATGCATGAACATGGCGGGTGGCTTGTTATAGTCAATCCCAATGCCGGCAAGAGAAAGGGCAGGAAAGACTGGAGCCACATTGCCACACTACTGGCAGAGAACAAGATAGACTATTATGCCGTCTTCACAGAAAGGCCTCGTCATGCAATTGAGATAACTATCAAGGGTATAGCCGACGGTTACAGGAAGATTGTGGCTGTGGGGGGTGACGGCACCATGAATGAAGTGGTAAACGGTGTATTTACACAAGATACAGTTGCATCAAGCGAGATTACCCTGGGTATAATTACCGTCGGGACAGGAAATGACTGGGGAAGGATGTTTGGCATACCTTCAGATTATGGTGGAGCTGTCAGTCTGCTCAGGAGGAATGAGACATGTGAAAGCGATGCCGGCGTTGCAGAATACATGTGTGATGAGGGAAAAGGGAAAAGGTATTTCATCAATATTGCCGGTCTGGGTTTTGATGCTGTTGTGGTAAAGAGGACCAATATTCAGAAAGAGAGAGGCAGAACCGGCAAGGCGATATACTTCTACAATCTGTTGAGAAGCCTTCTTTTTTACACACACACACATACAGATGTTATTATTGACGGCAAACTATTGACCAACCAGACATTTACCATAAGCCTTGGAATAGGAAGGTATTCAGGCGGAGGGATGAGGCAGACCCCCAATGCCATTCATGATGATGGTTTGTTTGACATAACCATAATAAAGAGGATGCGTAAGGGAGAGATTATAAGGAGCCTTAAGAAGCTATACGATGGGACCATACTTGACCACCCTAAGATAGAGGGGCACACTGGCAGGAACATACTTATAAACAGCACACCTCCCATTCATCTTGAGGCTGATGGTGAATCACTTGGCTACTCTCCCATTGAATTCAATATAATTCCAAGAGCTGTAAACGTAATCTACAATTCCGAAGGAATTACCATTACGACCTAGGGCAAATCTGTTATTCTGATCTGAAATAGTTTTGGCCAGTTCTTGCCGGTCACGAATACCCTTTGATTTTCGCTGTCATAAGCTATTCCGTTAAGCACGTCATCTCCATGATCCCTGCGTTCAGAATCGGAGATTATACCTGCGAGATCGATATAACCAAGTACCTTACCGGTAGAAGGCTCGATACGGGCAATCAGGTCGGTGAGGAAGATGTTTGACCATATTTCGCCGTTAATATATTCGAGCTCATTAAGATAGGTGACCATAGACTTGTTGTCGTAAACCTCTATGGTTTTGATTATCCGGAAATTAGCCGGCTCGATGAAATAGAGCCTGTTTGAACCGTCGCTCATTACCAGGAGGTCTCCCATTGTTGTCAGGCCCCAGCCTTCACTATTATAATAAAACCTGCCAAGTTCACGAAATGTCTCGAGATCGTAGATAAACCCTACCTTCGTCTGCCAGGTAAGCTGATAGATCTGGTTTCCTACCAAAGCGGCGCCTTCGCCGAAGAACTTTGATTCCAGGTTATGTTTTCGCACCACATTGCCTGTCTCTAGCTCGACCTTCCTAAGGGTTGATCTGCCCTCCTGACCGGTACTTTCATACAAGTAGCCATTATGCCAGAAAAGGCCCTGGGTATAAGCCTGATTGTCGTGAGGAAAAACCCTTTCAACCCTGAAGCCGTGGCGATTCGGAACTATGTCTGATAATATTGTAACAAACAGGGAAACAGATTGCGGTCTTTCACTCTCTTTATAGGCCATAAGCTTCAGGGCTCTTATACCGGTAGCCTGGGTGTGCCCGCCCTGAATTACCAGGTCGGTCGAGCCATTTTTAACAGTCTGCAGCAGCCTTCCTCCAAAATATACCTCCACAGAGTCAGGTACCTGGCGACCTGATAGCTGGTATCTGACTTTTATGTCGGCCCCGGCCTGAAATTCCTGGTCGTTAGAAGGATGAACCAGTCTTATTAGATCAGGGGCAGGAGTTGCAGCCGCTCTTGCGGGTTTCCTTCCTTCCTGGTCATTGGTATCTGCGGTAGAGGTTCTCGCCCCTCCTCCGCATGACCCAATTATAAGAAATGCGAGCAATGAAAAAATCAATGAAGATGACATAGCCGTTTATTGTTGCTGTAGTTTATCTCTACCCTTTTTTCTGAAGAAGATTCCCGGCATGCAGCCTTTCCGGCGGCTTACCACTTTCTCTGCAGCTCTCTCCTGCGCTTCCCATGGATTAAGAATCTGCCATATCTCGCTCCAACCTGGAAAACCTCCCACATTTTTATCATCGATGAATATATCTGCGTTTATCTTTCGACTTACTTCATTTGTAAAAATCTCCTCGGGATAATTTTTATTGACGGCATAAAATTCGATTCCGTTTTTTCTGCAGAATTCGACCGCCTCATCAAGTTCCTTCCCTGTTCTGATTGTCCAGAGTATAAGCCTTGCTCCCCTTTTTTCAAGCTCCTTCAAAGTACGGAAGGCGAACAGTTTTTCCCTTCCTATTTCGGGATACTCATGTTCGACTATAGTTCCGTCGAAGTCAACTGCTATCTTAATGTCACGGAGTTCGATCATAGAAACTTTTTGCGTAAAGATATCCATTTAGACAAAAAACCGGCAATCACCTTACCTAAATAGTGATAACTTTACACTGCTATTACTGACTTTATGAGGAGACATATTCCGAATGCCATTACCTTGATGAACCTGGTATCGGGTTTCACGGCTTTGGTATTCCTGATGAAGGGTAACATCCTTGTCGCATCCTGGCTTGTAGCGCTGGCCATGGTATTTGATTTTGCCGATGGCATGGCAGCGAAGTTGCTTAAGGCATGGTCCGAAACAGGAAAACAGCTTGACAGTCTTGCCGACATAGTAAGTTTCGGGATCGTTCCCGGAGTGATTGTATATTCAGCCGCGGGAGATTCATCGGGTGAATTGCTCAGGGTACTGTTCGCATCTCTTCTGCCTGTATTTGCAGCCATCAGACTTGCGAGGTTCAATGCAGGGCCTGAGCAGAAGGAGGTTTTCATAGGTTTGCCATCGCCGGCAGCAGCCCTCGCCATCATTGCGCTGGTACTCTCATCGAACAATAATCTGTCGTTCGTTGCTGCCATAATAATTAACAACGAGGTTGCCCTGTTTGCCTATTCAGCCGTTACCGCATTACTTATGGTGGCTCCGGTAAAGATGATGAGCCTTAAGGTCAGGAACCTCAGGTTCAGGGAAAACATAAGCCGTTACCTGTTGATAAGCCTTTCGGTTTTAGCTATTGTTGTACTTGGTTTCGGGGGTATTTTCTGGATAGTGCCTTTCTATATCCTTATTTCGGTATCAGGAGGTTTATCCTTGTGAACCGCACCTGCCTGAGCCTTTAAGGTGATTCATTATTTCGGTCTGTTTTCTTATCGATTCCTGATGAAGCAGTTTCATCAGCATCTCCACGAATGAAGCGTCGAGGCCCTGTCCCTTTCCATGTGCGATGCGTGTTCGCAGTATTTCAAGCCATCGTTCCATCTGCAGCACCGTAACATTATTGAGGCATTTGTATTCACCCATTTTCTCCGACACTCTAAGCCGGGCAGCTATGAGATCAACTATCTGGAAATCTATGGAATCTATCTGGTCTCTCAGTTCCTCAAGCTGGTTCAGGAAGCCTGGATCATCAGTGGTTGGTCTCCTGACAATCAGGTTCTCAATCAGCATACCGAACTGCTGGAGTGTTAGTTGCTGTACAGCATCACTAAGCGCTTCTCCAGGGTTAACATGTACTTCAATCATAAGGCCACTCATGCTGAGGTCAAGGGCTTTCTGTGCTACTTCAGGAACCAGGGAGGCTTCTCCCGCGATATGGCTTGGATCGCAGATGACCGGGAGATCGGGCATGCGGCGGCGCATTTCGATAGGTATCTCCCATTTTGGCATATTCCTGTATACCGTCCTCTCAAACGGAGAGAACCCGCGGTGCACGGCTGCTACCTTTACTGCCCCGGTTGAGCGGATTCTTTCAATCGCACCTGTCCATAGGTCTATATCGGGACTCAATGGATTCTTTATAAGTATGGGGATATCTGTGCCAGCAAGGGCTGCAGCTATCTCCTCTACCGAGAATGGGTTTGATACAGTACGAGCACCGATCCAGACGACATCGGCAGCATTATCCTTCATACAAGCCTCAACGTGTTGTGCTGATGCTACCTCCACTGCTATCTTAAGGCCTGTTTCCTTTCTGACTGAGGTTAGCCAATTGAGCGCTTTGTTGCCGGCACCGGAGAAGGAACCTGGCCGTGAGCGTGGCTTCCAGACTCCACATCTGAACAGATGAACCCTTCCCGTTGCTGCCAGTCCCCTCGCCGTTGAGAGAACCTGGCTCTCACTTTCAGCGCTGCATGGACCGGCAATTATCAGTGGTTGACCTGTTCCTGAAAACCAGTTATCTATCTTTTCAATCCCTTTCATCTTTCTAACAATTGTCAGCCTTTGTCATGGCATTCAAAGCAGGCAATTCATCATCAGGAGGCTTTAAGGAGAGAGTGCAGAATCTGAAGACCAGGTCTGTTTTATCTGCAATTTCCATCATCCCGTTAAATACTTCCCAGACCTGAGGTAAGCTTTTTGATAGTCTTGAAACTATTAAAGAACTCCTTCCCTATCACCCGCAGAACAGTGTATCCCGGAATAGCCAGTATCATTCCGGCCACACCTGCAACGCTGCCTGCAGCAAGAATTATAATGAATATCTCAAGAGGGTGGGCATTCACACTACTGGCAAAGATGAAAGGCTGGAATAAAATATTATCAATTGTCTGTGTGACAATTATAACAATGACCATACCTGTCACCATTGGCAAAATTACTCCTGAGAAACTCATGTCGAGATTTGATGCGACACCCATTGTAATGCCAATGAATCCACCAAGCCAGGGCCCGACATATGGGATTATGTTCAGGGTACCTATCACCAATCCGATAGTGAGGGCCTGTGAAAACTTGAGTCCTACTATAGACATCCCTGTTGTAATCAAGATCATAATGCATGTACTCTGGATTATTATCCCGACGAAGTACCTTGTCAGCAGTCTCTTTATTGAACCAAGAGCCCTCCGGGCTCCCTCTTCATGCTTTTCAGGCACCCATAGCATTATCGCCTCAAAGAACAGTCTCTCATCCTTGAGGAAGAAAAAGGTAATAAATGTGATTGAGAAAATCGCCACAGCGATGTTTCCGAACACGGAAAAAAGGGATGTGAGGAAATTCTGTATAAACTCGGCACTCAGCACCTCCGATACTTTTCCCATTACATAATTCTGCACTGATATCTCATGAGCAAGGTCGCTGTTGAAAAAGGCAATTACGCTCTCCATCTGTCTCAGGGGACTCTCAATCAGTTCAACTATACGGCTGCTGTCGATCGAGGAGAACTGGCTTACCTGCTGGCTGAGAAGCGGAATGAAAATATAAAATGCCAGAAAGATTACACCCCATAACAACAATACCGTTACCAGGGCGCAAATAGCCTTTGGTATATGAAACTTCCAGAGTTTCAGTCTGCCAAGTAATTCAACCAATGGCCTGCCAACAAATGAAAGAACACCTGAGATGAGAATATATGCCACAATGGTTCTGAAATACCAGAATCCCAGGATGAGGATTACCGCCCCTGCGAATATCAGAATATTACGGATCGTTGGCTTCATATCAGGTCAGGTAGGTTCATGGCAACACAAATTAAGTCAATTTTACGGTGGAATTCGCCACCTTCATGCAATAAAATTCATTCTGCAGGGCGAGTTACTACCAGAGAAACACAATACTGTGCCATTTTGTCATTCTTAATCCAAACCACATGCCATATTGTCTATTTTGATAAAGTGGTATATTGATTGCGATATCCATTTTACAGAAAAAAACTAAATTAAAAACTAAAAGATAGGAGGAATAAGCTATGTTACCGATGATCACAAAAAGGAGTTTCAGACCGTTTTTCATGCCGAGTCTGTTTGAGGATGAGATGTTTCCTTCCCTTCCTGGCAGCACCAACATCACAAAGCCAGCAGTCAACATAAGGGAAGATGACAAGAAGTATTCGCTTGAGCTTGCTGTTCCGGGTATCGATAAGAAGGACATCAAGATTGAGGTTAATGAGGATGTTCTTACAATATCGATGGAGCAGAAGCAGGAGAAGGAGGAAGAGCTTTCTGGCTACAAGAGGAGGGAGTTCAGTTATTCATCATTCTGCAGGAGTTTCTATCTTCCTGAAGACACTAACAGGGACAAGATAGAGGCTGCGTATAAGGATGGGATACTGACTGTTGACCTTCACAAGACAGAAGAGAAGGCCAAGATCAGCAAAGTGGTTAAAATTTCGTAGCTGGTTAGTTCAGTAGCAGAACGCCCCGGGTTGAATCCCGGGGCGTTTTTTTTTTAGTTACCACATTCTTCGAGCATCTTTTCAGAGAATCTCTTTCCATATTCAACAAGGGCGGTCTCCTTGTCATTATCGGGAGAGAACTTGAATGCTGCCGGTTCATCCATCACCTTGAGCTTTAGTCCCCGCAGAACATCGGATATAATCTTCGGGGCTTCGCCGCTCCATCCGAATGATCCGAAAGCAGCAGCTGGTTTTCCCTTGTCGCGCAGGGGATTGATTACCGCGAAGAGTCTATAGACCGGCAGCAGTGTATTCTGGTTGATTGTAGGCGAACCCACGAGGAGTCCGTCAGCCAGTACCAGTTTTGATTCGATGTCACCGACAGGCATCGTTTCGATATCGACAAGTTCGGTTTCGACTTCTCCTGACAATTCTATTCCGCGACCAAGGGCGGCTGCCATCTGTTTTGTGTAGCCGTATGCAGATACATAGGTGATAAGTACCCTTGGTTTCTTTCTTCCTGTTGTATCATTAATATACTCGAAGGCGTACTTTTCCGACAGGTCGACAATCTTTTTCCAGTCTGACCTGAGGATAGGTCCGTGACCCGGGCAGATCATTCCGATATCGAGAGGCCTTATCCTTTCGATTGCCTTCACCATGAACCTGCTGAAGGGTTTTAAAATGACATCGAAATAGTATTTGAAAGCATCGTGATAATCGCCAACCTGGTCGTCGAACATCCTTGGGTCGCAGAAGTGTGCTCCGAATGAGTCACATGTAAAGAGCAGCCTGTCTTCCTCCAGCCATGTATAGATTGAATCAGGCCAGTGAAGGTTTGGAGCCGAGATGAACTTCAGGGTCTTGTTTCCAAGATCGAGTGTATCTCCCTCCTTTACCACCAATGATCTGAATGGTTTACCTACTATATCGTTCAGATATCTGATTGCGTTTCCACTGCCGACAACGGTTGCCTGCGGCGCCAGGTCGACGAATTGCCTCAGTGCCCCTGAGTGGTCGGGTTCTGTGTGGTTGAGAACTACATATTCAATCTCAGAAAGGTCACATTGCCTTTTAATCTTTTCAACCCATGTCTCTGAGAACTTTTCCTTTACCGTCTCGATAAGTGTCTTCTTCTCTGCATTTATGAAGTAGCTGTTATAGGTTGTTCCGTACTCTGTAGTCATTACGATATCGAATGTAATGATATCGTAATCGAGTATCCCTATCCACTTCACATCAGGTGCTATGTCAATAATAATATCCTCTTTTCTGTCCATCGTTGTAGCTATTTCAGAAGAGCAAATTTACCGGTTTGGATCGTAAAATCCAAGGAGATTCAGAGCCGGCCCAGTTCTGTCAGATTGGCTTTGACACTCTGATTCATCACGACTTCGGTTTTGAATGTGAGTGGGACAAATATATCGACTCTTGAGCCGAATTTTATAAATCCAAGTTCATCGCCCTGAGTTACCTTCTGGCCTTTTCTGGCGTAAGTGACAATCCTTCTGGCCACGAAACCTGCTATCTGCCTGATTACAATCTCTGTTCCTGACTCTGTTTCAATTACTACCGTACACCTCTCATTCAGCTCTGAAGATTTGGGATGCCATGCAAGAAGGTACTTGCCGGGATGATAGATCACCTCCCTTACAGTACCGGAGACCGGGTAGCGATTGCAATGGATGTTCAATGGAGACATGAATATTGATATCTGGATTTTCTGTTCCCTCAGATACTCCTTTTCGATTGCCTTTTCAATGACCACAACCTTCCCATCGGCAGGAGCCATAAGGATTGAATCGTCGGTCCTGCCAATACTGCGGTCAGGCGATCTGAAGAAATAGATCAGGAATGCTGTTTTGAGAAGAGACAGTAACAATACTGCTGCCTGCAGAATCCATCCTGATTTAGTAAAAAAGAACAGGGCTGCATTGAGAGCAGCAAGAATGAGTACTCCTGAAATAATCAGGCTGTGGCCTTCCTTATGTATCTTCATAGGCATCCATTAGCTAATATTAGGTCATTACAGCTATATACAGATATAGCAAGGGGAATGAGATCAACAGGCTGTCGAATCTGTCAAGAAATCCCCCGTGTCCGGGCATAATGGTCCCTGAGTCTTTTACACCCATGCTCCGTTTCAGCAATGATTCGACAAGGT
This sequence comes from uncultured Rikenellaceae bacterium, assembly GCA_964446435.1. Classification (GTDB taxonomy): domain Bacteria; phylum Bacteroidota; class Bacteroidia; order Bacteroidales; family VadinHA17; genus SLNP01. The sequence continues at coordinate 10,982 of CAYUOS010000027.1, forward strand.
CTCCATATGTTCCTGCCACTGACACAATCAGGGCCAGTATGACCCAATCGTTCTTATCGACAACGCCGAGCCATCCTGAAATCAGATATCCCATTCCGGCCGTCACCACCAATCCACCAAGAAAGCCTTCCCATGATTTCTTTGGACTTATGCGTTCCCAGAGCCTGTGTTTTCCTATAGACATTCCCACCAGGTATGCTGCAGTGTCGTTTGTCCAGAGCAATATGAAGAAGCCCACAATTATTCCAGGACTGAAGGGAGTTAACTGATGGTGAATCAAGGTACCCAGTCCCTCGCGGTAAAATGCAGAGAACGGGATCATTGAGAAGGGTATCACGGTATAGAGTATCGAGAAGTAGGTATGGGCGAGAGAGTCGAATGGGCGTTCATTGTTACGGTAAAGCTCAATCACCATCACAACAGACAACATCGGGATAAGCAGAAGGTAGAATTCCTTTTCCAGTACGCGGGCTGCAATAAGGGCAGAGAGAAGATATGCCGTTATTCCGTTGATCAAACCTGTAACTACCTGAGGTCTTATTCCGGTCAGTCTGATCATTGAGTAGTATTCAAGTTGGGTTCCGACCATCAATACCAGGCCGGTAATGACAAATGAGACCGGATGAAGCCAGAACCCTCCCATCACAAAGAGGATTATGCCCACAGCTGTAAGTGATCTGGTTCGCAGGTTATTCAAATCAATAAGTCTTTAATTAAAGATTTTGCTTTAATTACCATGTCACGATTAACATAGAGTTCAATCTCTCCTACCAGGTAAATCCGATCCCTCTTATTGATTATGGCGGAAATAATCTGGTTCTCTTCGAGTATCTGCTGCGCCAGTTGTATCTTCAGTTCGTCGGTAGACTCAAATATTCTAACCCAATCCTTCTCCATCTCCGGTCTTGCTGGATTTGCCTTTTCCCTCCATATTTCCAATTTCTTCCCTGACTGCACTGTCAGGTTCGTCTTTGTCACCCAATGCTCCGGAATTCTTTTCAGGTTCAACCACAATCTCATTATCAGGAAGTTGTGCCTGATCAGGAGTCGTTGCCTGCTGACTGCCGTTTTCACGCAGCAAGGCAATATGCTCTCCCCTTCTCTTTCCGAACACTCTTTCCATATCTTCACTGAAGATCACCTCCCTTTCGAGGAGCAGTTCGGCTATCTCCTTTAGGCCCTGCAGGTTGTCTCTGAGGACCTCTTTGGCCCTTTCATAAGAACGTTCGACAATCTGTTTCACCTCGGCGTCAATCACCTCTGCTGTTTTCTCGCTATAGGGCTTTGTGAATCCGTATTCAGACTGGCCGCTTGAGTCATAGAAGCTTATATTTCCGAGTTTTTCGCTCATTCCGAAATAGATAACCATTGCATATGCCTGCTTGGTTACTTTTTCGAGGTCGCTGAGTGCTCCGGTTGAGATTCTGCTGAACATTATCTCTTCAGCCGCCCTTCCTCCGAGGGCATAGGCCATTTCATCAAGAATCTGCTCTGTTGTAGTGAGTTGTCTCTCTTCGGGAAGGTACCAGGCTGCCCCAAGTGCCCTGCCCCTTGGTATTATTGTTACTTTAAGCAGCGGGCTTGTATGTTCGAGAAGCCAGCTTACCGTTGCATGACCGGCTTCATGAAATGCTATTGTTCTTTTCTCATCGACAGAGACTATCTTGTTTTTCTTCTCGAGGCCGCCAACAATCCTGTCAACTGCGTCGAGAAAGTCCTGTTTCTCTACTACTGTTTTATTCTTTCTGGCTGCTATCAGTGCGGCTTCATTGCAGACATTTGCGATATCGGCGCCTGAGAATCCCGGAGTCTGTTTGGCAAGGAATCCTATATCAAAGTCCTTTTCAAGTTTAATCGGTCTAAGATGCACCTGAAAAATCTCTTCCCTCTCCTTAAGATCGGGCAGTTCGACATGTATCTGGCGGTCGAAGCGGCCTGCCCTCAGCAGTGCTCTGTCGAGCACGTCGGCACGGTTTGTTGCTGCAAGTATTATTACACCAACATTTGATCCGAATCCGTCCATCTCGGTCAGAAGCTGGTTAAGGGTATTTTCCCTTTCGTCATTTGATCCGAAGTTCACGTTTCTTCCCCTTGCTCTTCCCACTGCATCTATTTCGTCAATAAAGACAATGCAGGGTGCCTTTTCCTTGGCCTGTTTAAAAAGGTCCCTTACCCTTGAAGCACCGACACCGACGAACATCTCTACGAAGTCTGACCCTGACATTGAAAAGAACGGGACATTTGCTTCACCGGCTACTGCTTTGGCCAGAAGGGTTTTTCCTGTTCCCGGAGGGCCTACAAGCAGGGCACCCTTTGGTATCTTCCCGCCCAGCTGGGTGTATTTCTTCGGGTTTTTCAGGAAATCGACTATCTCCATTACCTCTGTCTTGGCTTCCTGAAGGCCTGCGACATCGGAAAAGTTAATTTTAACGTTGGTGTCCTTATCAAAAACCTGGGCCCGCGACTTGCCCACGTTGAAAATATTACCGGCACCGCCTCCGCCGCCTGCCATTCTTCTTAGCAGGAACATCCACAGGAGTATCAGCAGCCCGAATGGCAGAATCCACCCCAGTATCTCGCCAAAATAGCTCTTTCGGGTTTCATAGTCGGGGTGCAGCCATTCATCAGGTGTATAGCCGGCTTCAGTCTGCGTTTCCCTGATAAAAGTCTCAAAGAGTTCGACCGTTCCGAAAGGGTGATAGAACTGTGGTTTTGCGGCAGCCGAGAGTCCTCCCTTTGAGGGGGCTGCCCCGGGGTATTTCTCAGACTCAATTGCGCCGGTTTTGAGGAATATATCGGCGCGATCCTTATTGATCACTACTATCTTCTCAACATCGCGGGCAATTATCATATTCCTGAGTTCGCCCTGATTGATCTTCTTGACTGTATTACCGGTATTGAGAAAGTTTATGGCGAGGAATCCTATTGCCAGTAATCCCCAAATCCAGTTAGAGTTGAATTTTGGTTTACCCTGACCTTCGCCTTTCTTTGCATTATTCTGGTTTATGTTTTTTTCTTCGTTCATCATTACTCCTTTCTTTCGGCAGGATCATACATTACTTCTCTCTGTGCATCAGCCCAGAGTGATTCAAGGTTATAGAAATTACGGTACTCCTCCTGGAAGAGATGTACTATTATACTTCCATAATCGAGCAGAACCCAGAAACAGTTCTCAAGTCCTTCACTGTGAAAAGGCTTTTCACCTGATGTTTTCCGTACAGTATCGACAACCGAGTAGCTAAGTGCGTCTACCTGTGTTGATGAGTTTCCGTGACAAATAATGAAATAGTCACATACCCGGTTATCAAGCATGCGCATATCGAGTTTTACGACATGAATTCCTTTCTTTTCAAAGATCCCCCTGGTAATTCCTTCTATCAATAAATCGTCTCCTGTAAGCTTTCTTCTGACCATTAAGTTTTATTATCTGTTGTATGCTAAAATGCAGACGCAAAATTAACAAGATTTATCCTTACTTTTGTCACTGCCAGCGACTTTTTACAATTTGATTTTCAACCATGTTCAGGAAGAAGCCATGATTTGCAGGTTCTCCCTGACCTTTGCATTACAAAGCTTACAACCATGAAGATAGGCTCTGTCATTATAGAAGTCGACACTACAGTCTCAACAAACAACTATGCATCCACAATAATCAGGGAAGAAGAGGTTACGGAGGGGACCGTCATAAGTGCCGGTTTTCAGACAGGGGGCAGGGGTCAGGCAGGAAACCGATGGGAAAGTGAGAAGGGCAAGAACCTGTTGTTGAGCATCGTGCTATATCCTGACGTGATACCTGCTTCAGATCAGTTCCTGTTATCGAAGGCCGTGTCTCTGGGCATCGCCTGCTTCTTAAATCGATATATCCCTGATGTAGCCATCAAATGGCCCAATGATATTTATTCAGGAGACAAGAAAATTGCAGGCATACTGATTGAGAATGCCATTGCCGGTTCGAGGATAGTCCACTCAATTGCCGGTATCGGACTGAATGTCAACCAGACAGTTTTCAGGAGTGAAGCACCCAATCCAGTTTCAATGAAGCTGATTACCGGAACAGAGCACAACAATCAACTGCTTCTCAGAGAGTTGCTGGATTCGACAGACAGTTTTTATCAACAGTTGTTAAGTGGTAGACGAACATATACAGACGATGGGTATCATAAGCTACTTTACCGAAGGGGAGAGTGGCATAATTACAGCAGCAGGGGTGAAGGGTTCAGGGGAATGATTGTTGGCACCGACAGGTCAGGGTGCCTTCTTGTGAAGAGGGAGTCGGGCAGTACCTCAGCCTATATGTTCAAGGAGATTGAGTACCTGTAACCCTGTCATCCCAGTCACTGAATCTTTCAATCTCACCTACCAGTTTCTCAAGATACTCAGTAATCTTTCCCGAGGCCATCATTTTAAATAACGGGTTTAACCCGGCACGGAGTACAATTCTGAAACGGGTTGTTTTCTCCTCTGATTCCCTGAGTTGCAACCACAATCTGAATTCAACAGAATTCATTGCACGGCCTTCGAACCTTATTCTGGAGTTTTGTTCCTTTTCAGCTATTCTGACATTCACCGGACCCGCAACCGGGACCTCAAACGAACAGCTTTCACTGTCGGCTTTCCACTCTCTTATATTTTCATTCTGTACAAACCTTGAGAAGTTGCGTACATCTGAGGCAAAAGAGAACACCTGCGATGGCTGAGCATTCAATGTACCTGTCCTGCTTATAAACTCACTCTCATCAGCCATATCATATACCCCAATTGGATGGATCGGTCCTCCATTGCATAAGAGTCTGGAGCTCTTCTTGGGAGACATAGCCTGACTCAACGGCCATTTCTATCAGCGAGTTGTAGTTGCTGAGAGTATCGAGTCTGCATTTTTCAGCCTCAAATGCATTGGTTGCCTTTGGAAAACCATATGTAAATATTGCCAGCATGCCCTCAACGATACAACCACCTTCGCGAAGTGCCTTTACGGCTCCGAGGCTGCTTCCTCCCGTTGAAATAAGGTCTTCAATGACCACAACCCTGCTGCCGGGCTCAAAATAACCCTCTATCTGATTCCCGAGGCCATGTTCCTTTGCTCCTGACCTGACATATATAAAAGGCAGACCGAGCCTGTCTGCCACGAGGGCGCCATGAGCTATTGCCCCGGTGGCTACACCTGCAATCAACTGTGCATCAGGGTATAGTTCCCTGACTCTTTCTGCAAAGCAGTCGGCGATAAATGACCTGACCTCGGGGAAGGAGAGAGTCTTGCGATTATCGCAGTAGATAGGCGATTTCCATCCTGAGGCCCATGTAAAAGGTTTTGCAGGTTGCAATTTAATTGCTTTAATTTGCAGAAGGTAACCGGCAGTTTTCTTAGAAAAATCTTCCATATGAGATTGTATAAGGTATATTTTGAGAACAGGTTCATTGTTATCAGTCCTGAGCCCGACCGGATGCAAAAATATACCTTATTCCACAGATATCACAATTCAAGGGAACTTAATAATGCCATTTCCTCGTTCCAGAACGGTGACGCATTTTCGATGAACATATTTGGTTATGACATTGAGCATCTCTGGTCGGAATTCAAGGGCTACTTTACATTTGCTGAAGCAGCAGGAGGACTTGTTAAGCATACGACAGGAAACTACCTTTTTATTGTACGTAACGGAAGATGGGATCTTCCGAAGGGTCACATGGAGGAAAATGAGGCACCTGAGGAGTGTGCTATTCGAGAGGTCAGCGAGGAGTGTGGAATTAAGGGGCACAGGATAGTCAGATCTCTGGAGCCTACCTATCACACATGGGTTTACGAAGGTGTTTCATACCTGAAGCAGACCCATTGGTTCATGATGCATTATGAAGGAGAGATGCTTGAGACTCCACAGGCCGAGGAGGGCATTACTGATGCAAAATGGATGAAACCCGACAGGGTTTGCATAATCAGGGAGAGTGCATGGCACTCACTCACTGAGCTTATTAATAGTGTTATTCTGAGCACCTGAAGCATGCCGGAGGCAGGAGTGGCTGGCAGCAGGATATATTATCAGAGATAATCCTTAAGATTTATTGCCGTTGGAACGAACCTGGAGGCATCGCCGCCATGTCGGAGTATGTCCTTTACGATTGTTGAGTTTATGGGGGTATGTTCGGGTGCAGTCAGTAGGAATACTGACTCTATGTCGGGTGCCATTGCCTTGTTTACCTGTGCAATTGCCCTCTCATACTCAAAATCGGCAGAGGTACGCAGGCCCCGCAGCAGGAATCCGGCATTCTTCTGACGGCAAAAATCAACTGTCAGGCCGTCATAATGGTCGATCTTCACTCTGGGCTCATCACGGAATACCGTTCTGATCATCTCCATTCTCTTTTCGAGCGGGAAGAAGCCTCCCTTTTTTGATTCGTTTGCTCCTACAGCAATAATTACCTCGTCAAAAATTCTGAGAGCCCTCTTTACAATTGCCTCATGGCCTACTGTTAAGGGGTCGAATGATCCGGGGAACAGTGCTATCTTCTTCATAATGCTTTCAAGAATCAGTAAGGGTTAACCTGAGGCAATTTACTAAAAGTTCAGTCAAATTGTATATTCTTTGGATTGCTTACCTTCTGTTTCAGAAGAGCAATATTCACCACCTCCATTATTGTGTCAACGTAGTGGAACCTGAGTCCCCTGATATACTTCTCCCTGATCTCCTCAACATCCTTCCGGTTTTCCGACGAGAGAACAATCTCCCTGATCCTGGACCTCTTTGCTGCAAGTATCTTCTCCTTAATTCCACCTACAGGCAGGACTTTTCCCCTTAGGGTAATTTCTCCTGTCATGGCAAGGTACTTCTTCACCTTCCTCTGTGTAAACGCAGAAGCTACTGAGGCAGCCATTGTGATGCCGGCTGATGGTCCGTCCTTAGGAATTGCACCTTCAGGAACATGGATATGAATATTCCATTTTGACGAGAAGTTATCAGGCAGATCGAGCATTTCTGCGTTGGCTTTCAGGTATTCGAGGGCTATAACGGCCGACTCCTTCATAACATCCCCCAGATTACCGGTAAGTGTCAGTTTGCCATCACCCCTGCTGAGTGATGTCTCAATGAAAAGTATATCACCTCCTGCCGGCGTCACTGCCAGACCGGTGACAACCCCAGCCTGATCGTTACCATCGTATAAATCGCGTGTATATTTCGGGGTCCCGAGTATTTTTCCCAGGTCCTCTGCCCTCAGCTCCCTTACATCATTCTTTCCTGAGGCTATCTCCTTTGCAAGGTATCTGGCTGTCTTTGCGAGTCTCTTGTCGAGTTCCCTTACACCTGACTCCCTGGTATATTTCTCGATTATCTCCTCGATCATTACAGGGCCCATGCTCATTTTATCAATGGGAATACCATGTGCTTCCGACTGCTTTGGTACCAGGTGTCTTCTGGCAATCTCTACCTTTTCTTCCACAAGGTAACCGGTAATCTCAATCAGTTCCATCCTGTCCCGCAGAGCCGGATTAATGGTTGAGAGGGTGTTTGCGGTTGCAATAAACATAACCTTTGACAGGTCATATTCCATTTCAAGGAAGTTGTCGTAGAAGGCACTGTTCTGCTCGGGGTCGAGAACCTCGAGCAGGGCGGAGGATGGATCACCCCGAAAATCGTTGCCTACCTTATCGATTTCGTCGAGAATGAATACCGGGTTTGACGACCCTCCTCTCTTAAGGCTTTGGATGATTCTTCCGGGCATGGCCCCGATATATGTCTTCCTGTGCCCGCGTATTTCAGCCTCATCGTGAAGCCCACCCAGTGACATTCTGACATATTTTCTGCCAAGAGCCCTTGCCACAGACCGGCCCAGGGAAGTCTTTCCGACGCCTGGAGGGCCGTAAAGGCAGAGAATGGGAGATTTCAGATCACCCTTAAGTTTCAGAACCGCGAGGTGCTCAATAATTCTCTCCTTAACCTCATCGAGTCCGAAGTGATCTTCATCGAGAATTACACGGGCGTTTGCAAGATCGAGGTTGTCTTCTGTAAATTCGTTCCAAGGCAGGTCGAGCAGGGTCTGTATGTAGTTGACCTGCACGGAATACTCTGCTGCTGCCGGATTAAGTCTGTAGAGCTTATCGAGCTCCTTTGCGAAAATTGCTCCGGTCTCTTCCGGCCATTTCTTTTCCAGTGCCTTCTTCTTGTATTCCTCTATCTCCTTTTCGACCGGATTGCCCCCCAGTTCGTTCTGGATTGTTTTCATCTGCTGATGGAGGAGATATTCTCTCTGCTGCTGGTCGATATCGATCTTGACCTTGGACTGGAGTTCATTCTTAAGCTCAAGCAGCTGAACCTCTTTTACCAGGTACTCGAGTAGCAGGAAACCCCTGTCGCGCAGGCTGTTTGATTCAAGCAACTTTTGCTTTTCAGCTACTTTAATGTCAGTATTCGAGCAGATAAAGTTGATGAGATATGTGCTGTTCTCGATATTCTTTACAGCAAATGAGGCTTCGGGATTAACTGTGGGGTTCAGCTTAATGATTCTCAGCGACAAGTCTTTAAGAGACCCGACTATGGCATCAAATTCCTTATTGTGAGCTTCTGGCCGTATCTCAGGGCGGCCTTCGACCTTAGCCATGAAATAGGGGTCAACAGATGTGATCTCAACCAGGCCAACTCTCATTCTGCCCTGGATAATGGCCGTAGTCGACCCATCCGGCATCTCGAGAAGCTTGACTATCTGACCCAGCGTTCCGGTAACATGAAGGTCTGCGGCCACGGGCTCATCGACGTCAGGGTCTTTCTGGGCAAAGGTAACTATCTGTTTATCTGCCCTGTAGGCATCTCTTATAAGTTGTACAGATTTTGACCTGCCGATAGAGATCGGCAGTACCACTCCCGGAAAGAGAACGTTGTTGCGAAGAGGCAGCAGAGGCAATATCTCAGGAATCTCTACATTATCGAGATCGCTGTCATCACCATCTGAAATAATTGGCATCAGCTCAGCAGATCCCTCATCATCATCGGGATAGAGCAGTTGTTCTATATTGATATTGATTTTTTTGTCCATCAGAATCCTCAACAGGCTGTCAAAAATACATATTATAAAGAAGAATACTTCAATATTCCCCGGCGTTATGGCTGACAATTAATGTGCCGAAAAAAATCCCGGACCATCAGCCCGGGATTGCACATATTGGGATATGCCTTTTACTTCTTTTTTCCTACATGATCCTTGTAGCGGTTCATAAACTTATCAACCCTTCCGGCGGTGTCAACAAGCTTCATCTTGCCGGTATAAAAAGGGTGACTGGTATTTGATATCTCAAGCTTGATAAGAGGATACTCGTTACCATCTTCCCACTTAATGGTATCACGGGTCGGAGCGGTTGATCTGCCAAGGAAGGCATGTCCGTTTGACATATCCTGAAAAACCACGAACCTGTAATTTGCGGGATGAATATCTGCTTTCATTTCTTTAATAATTTCTTGTTAAATATAATCTTTAAAAAGGCTTGCAAAGATAACCAACATATTTGAAAAATACAAAACCGTTCTGAAAATATTCATTTAGTTTCAGTTTCAATGTGATCTGATGATTTATGCATAGCCTCCTCCTCAACGAACCTTCTGAAAGGAATCGCTTTATTGATCATATATCGGTAGGTGATATGTGTTTTTGCCTTCTGAGCACCGATAGCTTCATACATTGATATCATTTTCGGATTATAATCACCTACCCACGACAATTCGAGTTCCTTATAAAATCTCTTTTTCCTGAAGACCTTATAAAGATGGTAGAAGATTGCCGATTCAATACCGCTGTTCTGGTATGAGGGGATCACGCCTGCCACGAGGGCTCTCATTCTGGTCATCTCATGGGTATTCTTATACCAGAGGAACCTTAGGATATTCCAGGGGTGGAGGCGTCCCCTGAAATGTCTCAGTATCATGTTGACATCAGGGAATATTACAAAGAATGCAACGGGCTTGTAGTTATGGTAAGCATACCATATAAGTTCTTCATCAATGAAAGCCCTTGAGCTCGAAAGTATTGAAGTGAGGGTTTCAGTGGCTATCGGTGTAAAGTCACCCTTATATGCAGCCCAGGTAATATTGTAGATTTCAATCAGGTCATTGACATACTTGCTGGTCTGGTTATATGTAAAATGGCTGAAAGTGTAGCCCGGTCTTTTGGCTATCCATTCGGCGATTTTCATGAATCTTTCCGGAAAAACCTCAACCGATGTCAGGTCACGATGGTAAGAGTATTGCTCAAAATAGTTTCTGAATCCATACTCCTCAAAGAGACCCTGATAGTACCTCATATTATAAGGCATTCCAACAGCGGGGTGGGTAAACCCATCGACCAGCAGTCCCCAGTTGGTTAAGTTCTCGCCGAAATTGATTGGTCCATCGGTGGCCTCCATGCCTTTCGCAGACAGCCATTTTACTGCTGTATCGAAAAGCATGAAAGCTGCCTCCCTGCTTTCAATGACCTCAAAAAATCCCATTCCGCCTGTTGGCTGATTCTGTTTCGATGATCGCGTATAGTCAACAAAAGCTGCCACCCTGCCGATTGTCGACCCATTTTCGTCAACAAGAATCCATCTTGTTGCTTCACCATGGGCGAATGTTCTGTTACTGTCAGGATTAAAGATCGATCTGACTTCTGCGTCAATCGGGCATACCCAGGTAGGATCATTCCTGTACAACCATTTTGGAAAATCGATGAATTTCCTCTCGGTTGCGGGTGAGTTTAGCTCAATTATCTTCATCAGGCTATTTTAAAGTTTGAACCATGATCTGACAATATCCTTCGAAGCACCCTTATCATTTTTGTGAACATATTCATTCAGGCGGGAATTATAAAGGTACTCCTTTTCCCACAATCGGGCATTTGCTGAAATTTCAGTAATTGCCTCAAGAAAGAGGTCAAGTTCATCATCTGTCATTGTCGGGTGGAGAGACAGTCTCACCCATCCTGGTTTTTCAGACAGGTCGCCCTCACTGATTTTGCGTGTAATCTTTGAGCTCTGCTCGTGACTCACTTCAAGAAGAAAATGCCCGTAGGTTCCGGCGCATGCGCACCCTCCCCTTACCTGAATGCCATATTTGTCGCTTAGCAGCCGTACCACAAGGTTATAATGTATGTCTTCGAGGTAAAATGAGACAACGCCAAGCCTGTCAGTTACATTATCGGCGAGGATGTGCACTCTGTCAATGGCACGTAACCCGGCAAATGTCTTTTCAAGCAACTGATCTTCCCTCTGTTTCATCATGCCGGTACCCATACTGTTCTTAACCTCAATTGCGAGAGCGGCCCTGATTGCCTGCAGAAAACCCGGGGTTCCCCCATCTTCACGAGCTTCAATGTCATCAACGTACTTGTACTCTCCCCATGGGTTTGTCCAGTCAACCGTTCCTCCTCCTGGCTGGTCAGGCACCTCGCTTCTGTAGAGAGAAGAGTCGAAGATCAGTACTCCTGACGAACCGGGGCCTCCCAGGAACTTGTGGGGCGAGAAGAATATGCCATCGAGTTTTTCCATCGGATCGGCGGGATGCATATCTATGTCGTGATATGGTGCCGACGCGGCAAAATCGACAAAGCAGACCCCCCCGTATTCGTGCATTATACGAGCCAGAGTATGATAAGGTGTGGTAACGCCTGTTACATTTGAGCAGGCGGTGAATGAGCCAATCTTGTATTTGCGGTCAGAGTATTTCTCAAGTTCCTTTCTCAGGCTTGCAGGATCGACGAGCAGGTTCCGGTCAGGTTCAAGGACAACAACATCGGCCAGTGTCTCGTACCACGACGTCTGGTTAGAGTGGTGTTCCATATGAGTAATGAAGACCACAGGCTTATCGTCTTCCTTTGCACATCTGTTGCGGCTGCTGCTGTTGCATCCCTTGAGACCCAGAATTCTCTGGAGTTTGTTGATGACGGTCGTCATTCCGGGTCCTGCAGTAATGATCACATCATCAGCACCGGCGTTAACGTGCTCCTTGATCAGTTTCTGAGCCTGGTGATATGCCCATGTCATGCGCGAACCTGATTCGCTTGTTTCCGTATGGGTATTTGCCACAAAGGGTCCTATTACTTCGAGCATCCTCTTTTCCAGTGGCATATAGAGCCTTCCGCTGGCTATCCAGTCGCAGTAGACAATTTTCTTCTCACCAAATGGAGTGGTATATGTTGCATCGATGCCTACTATACCATTTCTGAATTTACGAAAATACTCCTCGGTGCCGTTGCTGTGCTTCATCGCTAATAGTCTAACTATGAATATCTTTCTTGTCGAATAGGGTGTGCAAAGATAATCACTTTTTTGAAGAGGCTGCACTGTAACCCAGGTGATAATAATCAGTGCAGGTCGATGATCCTGTGGTCGATAAGAACGAAGAGAAGGCAGAGAAGAATTGAATATATTGTGAATACCAAAAGGGGGATATACTCTCCGGGCCTGATCTTCATTTTGTACCAGAGATACCAGGCCAGAAATGCCTTCTCCAAAGTATAGACAATAAAGGTAGCAAGTGCCACGCCAACAACGCCATAGGGCCTTACAAGGAAGAGACTCAGGGGAATATTGATTGCCTGCTCGAAAATAGCTGCAACCATTGTAACCCTGGTCTTCTTTCTCCCGATAAGGATTGTCTGAGGGAATACAAGCCGGGGAATTGTAAGCAGCAGGTATATCATGAATATATCTCCGCTGCGTGTAAATTCCGGGGTAAACATCCTGGGAAAGATCCAGCGGGTGGTAAGCATCATCACCATGGCAGCCGGAAACAGGAAGTGCATAAGCCTCTCTGACTTTTTTCTGATTATTTTAAGCGACTCTGCCATGCGTGGGCGTGTGGAGAACTCCGGCAGCATGGCATTGCTGAGGCCGTTAGCCAGCATAAGAACCAGGGGAAACTCCTTTGCTCCATACCTGAATATTGCAAACAGCGCGGGGTCTTCATAGAAGCCGGTGATTATCAATCCGTCAATATACTGACCTGAGCCGCTGATCAATGATGACAAAATCAGCGGAGCCCCGAAATGAAGGTGTTCCCTCATAAATTTTACCGAGATCTTCATTTCAGTATATCTTCTCAGAAGTATTATCAGCCATATCCATCTTACACCTGTTATAAGGAGCAATCCGTAGATTGCCCAGATGATATCCTTTCCGGTAAAAACCGGGACGAGGACCAGTGCAAGCTGTGCCCCGAAGGTATATACACCATACTGTAGTATCCTGAAAGAACGGTTGTTAAGAAGATAGATGTACTCAATGAGACATACCGGATTGCTAAGAAGTATGTAGAGAAGCAGGAGGTTCAGATATGGTACGTTGCCCCGGTTTCCATAAATATCGACCGAACCCTTCAGGGTATGACCGAAGATGAACATCAGCAGGCTCATCATCGACAGAAGGATGAAGGCGTTGAATATCTCGGGTGACTTGCCGTGGCCATTTTCCCCTACCTTCCTGTAGGTCAGGTTGCGGTGATAAAGAGGAAGCAGCGACTGTATTATACCCGTTACCCAGAAGAAACTCAGAAGGCTTGCGACAAACAGGAACATCTCCCAGGCACCAATCTCTCTCTGAGAGAGTGGGATTTTTGTAAAAACAATGCTTATAATGAGGAAAACACCAAACCGCAACAACTGGAAGAGCTGTAGTCCTGATATGTTGTCTATCAATTTTAACCTAAACAAACCAAGTGTCTATAGTGACAGATATAACAAAAGATAAACCCAAAAATTGCATGTTTTTGCAATAAGGTTCTCAAAACCTCGTCAAAGATAGCACATCAGGCCTATGAAGCTTAAAATAGGGGTCAGATTTTGAGAAGTAATTTTTTTGGTATTACTTTGCACTCCTGAAAACGGTGGATGTAGTTCAGCTGGTTAGAATGTCGGATTGTGGTTCCGAAGGTCGCCGGTTCGAGTCCGGTCTTCCACCCAAAAGAAGAGGCTGCCCCTTTTAAGACAGCCTCTTTTCATTTTCACTATCGCTGACCCGGTCTGTATCAAACAATGGGGTTCATCTTACCGGCTGAAGCTTTCTCAATCTTCAGGTATTTTCTGTATGAGGCTACGGCGAGAAGAAGGACTGCCGCAACTGAAACATATACCATCGAAGGAACAGGTACAGCGTCTCCTCCGGCATATGAATGCAGGCCTGACAGATAGTAGTTTACACCGAAGTATGTCATCAGCACCGATGCTATCGCGAACAGCGACATGGTATTGAAGGTATAGATGTCTTTCATTCCGGGAATATTACGTGAATGGGTCACAAAAACATAGACTATTATAGTTATCAGCGACCATGTCTCCTTTGGATCCCAGCCCCAGTAGCGGCCCCAGGATTCATTGGCCCAGATGGCACCCAGAAATGTTCCTATAGTGAGGAAATAGAGTCCGAGGGTAAGGGACTTATAGTTGATCTCAGCAAGTTCGTCGAGGGTCTTGCCTATCGGCCCGAGGTTCAGTTCGGTTGAAAAAAGAATAAGCAGAAGAGAGATTAAGCCCAGCAGTGCGCCCAGTCCGAAGAAGGCATAGCTGGCAGTGATTACTGAGACATGAAGTGTCAGCCAGTAGGACTGGAGGACAGGTACCAGGGCGGTGATTTCGGGATCCATGAAACTCATATGGGCAACAAGGAGGGTCAGGCCGGCAAGAACAGCGGTTGCCGAAAGTGCAAACCACGATTTCCTGCCAAAGATGAATCCGGCAAGCAGGGTTACCCACGATATGAATATCATTGACTCATAACCATTGCTCATTGGTGAGTGGCCCGAAACATACCACCTGAGGCCAAGGCCGAATGTATGCAGAAGGAAGCTGGCAGAAAGTATCGCGGCAAGTATTTTTAGCAGTACATTCGAATGATTTCTGCCCTTGATTACCAGGAATATGAGAATAATGAGCATCAGTAAACCGACTGTTGCGTTTACCGGGAAGAGCCTCTCAAAAATCTTCAGGCGGTAATAGAGAACCTCAGCACCAACCTTTCTCTGCTGTGGAAGGTCATACGATGAGAATCTCTCCTGGTATGCAATGACAGCATCTGTTATCTGTTCAGCGGCAGTCAGGTTGTTTGTTCTGAGGGCATCGCCAAACATCTGCATTATGTTGCCGATGAAGAGACTGTCTTCCCTTGTTGTGGCATATTCGAGTGCCTCATGTGTATCACCCCAGTGTGTCGTTCCGTCCCTAAGCGGGAAGATCTTCATAAAGTCACCGCGGTAGATCATGTAACATATATTGACCCGCTCATCGAGCTTTATTACCTCCTTGTCGGTTCTGGTACGTGCACCAGGAGGTTTAGAGTAGGCGTTGTCGACAAAGCCTGAGAGCCTGTAGGTCGGTGGTGAAACCGACATGTTTACAATATCACTGAAAGCGGCAAAGTCACTTCTGACACCCAATGTCTTCCTAAGGCTTGCCTCATTGACACTTATCATAGGGTAGTTGCTCCAGTTGTCGAAGTCAAAATAAAGCCCCAGGAAAACCTGCATCGGGGTGTAGCCATCAAGTCTGTTTTCTCTTGACACCTTACGGAGTATGTCGCTGCTGAGTGTGTAGAGTGGCTTTGTGCGTCCCTTCTGATCCTGTACCAGAACCCTTCCGAATTGATCTGCGGTTTTTCTGTCTGCGACAAGCCGCTGGGCACTAGCCTGTACCGAAGAAGCAGCGATCAGCACGATAACCATCGCAGTAAGCTTCCTGAATGGCGAATTCCAGTAAGATCCCCTTACCCTTCGGAAATGGGAAGATGGATTAAAAATTGAGACAACGATGAAGATGATCATTAACCCGTACCCTGTGTAGGTCACCAGCATGCCTGCCCTGTCAAGGTTTACTGAGAGTACTGTACCCCTTTCATCACTGTCGTACGAAGACTGAAAAAACCTTACCCCCCTGTATTTAAGGATGTTATTCATATAAATAAGGTAGGGTTTCTCAACTCCTCTCTCCCTGTCAACTACCATCACGTCACTAAGGTAACCCGACGGACTATTTGAACCCGGATACCTCTCGAGAGTAAATTCCTTAAGTCTCAGCGCAAAAGGCAAATCAACCCTCCGTCTCCCGTATGAAATCCTGATGTCATAGACTCCTGCCCCGGTAATGGCTTCCGCACCTCTCTCATCGCCGCTGTCCCACAGGTAGGTGGTATATATACCGGCCCGGTAACCAATCTGGAACTCAAGGGCGTTCATACCTGTTCTTTCCTGTGACATATCTGCAGGAACCGGGCGAATGATTCCCGAGAGAGTCAGCGCA
>CAYUOS010000028.1:0-27200 GCA_964446435.1 uncultured Rikenellaceae bacterium
GAAAGAAGAAATACAACCCACGGTAAAGCGAAGAGATGGATAGTGATACCGAAAGGCTTGAAGTCCCTGATTACTGGAGTCTCTGTACAGGTCGACTCGGTCAGACCGGTCTGCCCACATTCAGTCACATTTCAGTCACTGACAAAAAGATCATTGTCTCAACTTACGAAGTGGCCGATGATGGAAAAGAAATCCCTTTCGACAGATTCGAGGTGGTAAAAAGTAAATAAATCCCTGATGGAATAATCTCCACGGGATTGACAAAAAAGCTTAAATTTGGAAGGGCTAATGGTCCTCTAAATCCTGTCATAAATAGCAGGTAATCCGACCTTCTGAATGACCAAGGGAGAAAATGGCACGGGAAAGGCATCCACCGGACCCGGCAAACAGCAGCGCGCAGCAGTAGTTCTCTACTACGTGGCACTGGTTGCATTTTCTGTATCGCTGCTTGCGAATCAGCCAGACTACTTTGCAAATGACAGGTGGAACCTGGTGATCATTGACGCACTGACCCTTGCAGTTATCTACCTATCGCTCCTCCTCTATCTGAAAAAAAAGCTTCCATTCAGAAATTGCGCGATAGTCTTTGTTTACGGAACCGTCATTAACCTATCCTGTTCGGTCTGGTACTATCATTACAACAATATCTTTCTTAGCGGCAACTTTCTGCTTCATACTTTCATATTCTCTATATACCTGGTATTGGCAGGCTTCTGTATCGGGAGGAGGCATATCTATATAGTGGCAGGAATATATATAACTGCTTACATACCTCTGGTTTTTATATCGGGCGATGAGTTCCTGCGGAAAAACATACTAACTATCCCGTTTCTGATAGTCGTATATGCCTTTGCGGTATCGATGCTTATCTACCTTCTTGATAAATCACACAAAAAGGAGATGGAGCTTCAAAAGGCTGTCAATGAGAACAACAGTTTGCTGGTCGAAAAACAGAATGAGTGGTTGAACTGCCAGCTGGAGGCCAGGAAGAGGGAGATTGTACTCAACAGTATGTTTCTGCTTGAACATGTTCAGAATAATAACGACTTCATTGACAAACTAAGTTTCCTCAAAGAAAAACTCAATGATTCAGATCGGGTGGTGCTCCAGGGTATCATCGATGACCACCGAAGCGAACATTTCAGCAAACACTGGAAAGATTTTGAGACAAGCTTCCTGGAGGTAAATCCCGATTTCTACAGAAACCTGAGCAAGGTTTGCCCCGACCTGTCTCCAATGCAGCGCAAACTGGCAGCCCTGATAAAGCTTGGCCTCTCCTCAAAGCAAATAGGAAGCATTACATCCATCTCCACCCAGAGTGTTGAGGTAGCCCGTTCAAGGCTGCGTGCCAGACTCAACCTGACCGCTGATACGGGCCTGACAAATTTCCTGCAGTCATTGTAGAATTCTTTCTGCCAAATCATATTAGATTGTTAAGGTTTTATTAAGGTGCCTTCAGGGGCCTTTTTTCGCCGATTTCGTAATATAGCATTTCCTATGCAGGACAGATTGCTTGCTGGCAGGAGCTACCAGATAATACAACCTCAAACCTAAAAGATGAGTCATGAAAATTCCCAGACTATTTCACCCGGATAAATCAGGCGGTTTATTACGCTTCTGTGGGATTGCCTCCATTTGCATCCTGGTTTTAACAAGCGGGTGTAGAAAAGACGACTATCGCGAACAGGTAAATGACATGCTCGGATCAATGATTCCGATATCAACCGCATTGCCGGCAGAGAAAGACGCTGCTCTCGATTCAACGGCTACAGAAAAGGACACTGAGTATATTTATAAAATTGACTACTATTCTGTTGCTGCTGGTTACAACGAACAGATTGTTCTAAATCCCCAGACTGATGTGATATATCCCGGTGCTCTGATTAAGGGAGAGAGTATTCTTGACGGTTCCTATGTACCCATATCGGCCAAAAGAAGACCTGTTACAATATCTACTTCACTTACAGGTTCTGGAAAGGTCTCTGTTGAGGTACCCGATCCAAAACTCTCGACAATAAGGGAAGCTGTAAACTCACTGATGAACCAGGAGTACCATGTACCCCCGGCAAACATGGGGTTTACTATTGAACAGGCATACTCTCATTCACAGCTGAAGCTTTCTCTCAGGGCAAGTTACTCGGGGATAGTTGATGTATCAGCCGGATTTGACTACAGTAACAAGAAGATAAAAACACGACTCGTGGCTAAGTTCATACAGAGCTATTACACTCTCGACATGGATCTGCCTGCTGCACCGG
The DNA here is from genome assembly GCA_964446435.1 of uncultured Rikenellaceae bacterium. Classification (GTDB taxonomy): domain Bacteria; phylum Bacteroidota; class Bacteroidia; order Bacteroidales; family VadinHA17; genus SLNP01. The sequence continues at coordinate 2,259 of CAYUOS010000028.1, forward strand.
CAGATCTTTTTGAAGGAAACGTCAGTTCAGCACTTTTCGGCACCTTCATGCCCATGTATGTCTCATCAGTAACTTACGGACGGATGGCCCTGTTCACTATCGAATCGGAACTGGAGGAGACCCAGGTAAGGGCTTTCCTTCAGGGCTCTTATGCTTCAGTCGAGGCGTCTGTGTCGACAGACTTTGAGTCGCTGAAAGCCTCCTCAACGATGAAAGTGTATGTTCTGGGAGGGTCAGGAGCTGATGCAGGAGCAACCGTTGACGGGTTTGATGCTTTCAAGAACTATATCAAGGCAGGTGGGAACTTTTCACGGCAATCTCCCGGAGCGCCCATATCATATAAACTGAGGTACATAAGTGACAACACCATAGGCAAGATAGTATTTGCAGCAAGCTATCCTATAAGAACGGCAATACCGAGAAGAGACAATATTCGCTATGATGTTGATGTCTACTACTATGCACTAAAGTCCTACGTCGATGACTGGGGCACTGATGCCGAATGGAGGGGATACATTCATTCCTATATCAGAAAAGACAGCGTGGCTACAAGTCACAACCACTTCTTTGCAATCAATATGCCTCAGTATGGAGAGAGTCTTTTCGGCTCAAACTCTACTACCATGAGCACCAAGAAAGGCCTGGCTGAGAGAGACACAATAAGGCTCTGTGTAAATATCTGGGAGGATAGTGATTTTAGCTTTCTCAGGGTCTTCCACAACTATCCGATTGAGAAGTTTCTGCTTGCCGGGGCTATAAACTCAGGCACATACGATACCCTTGATGAGCTGAAACAGTATGCATTGGGACATGGCACCAGTTATTACGTTATACCAAGGTTCAAATTCATCTGGCAGGCCTATAGGATCCCGGATTAATCCCGGCAGCTGTTTCTTCAATTGAACCCCCGAAATCTTCCGGGGGTTTTTCTATTAAATGAATCTCTGAAAAATCTCTTTCTTTGCAGATAACATCTCTTGTAACACTATCTGATATGGAATATGCAATCGTAGCACTGGCGGCTCTTATAGTAGCAGCGCTGACACTCTTCTCGGGATTTGGACTGGGAACTCTCCTGATGCCGGTGATGGCAATTTTCTTCCCGGTTGAGGTTGCTGTTGCTGCAACAGCCATTGTCCATCTGGCAAACAATATTTTCAAGGCCATACTGGTAGGGAAATATGCAAATATCAAAGTACTTATTCGATTTGCTGTTCCCGCTGTAATTGCTGCATTCCCGGGGGCACTATTACTGACAGCCCTGTCGGGAATGAGCCCATGGTGGGTGTGGTCAGCTTCAGGACGGGAATATGTGATTCTCCCGGTGAACTTCATAATAGCCATACTGATGGTTTTATTCGCCTTCGTCGAGCTCCTTCCATATTTCGAGAAACTTACGATCAGAAAGAAGTGGCTTCCCTGGGGAGGAGTCCTTTCAGGATTCTTCGGTGGTATTTCGGGTCACCAGGGTGCCCTGAGGGCAGCATTCCTGACCAAGGCAGGGCTAACCCGCGACGGATTCATAGGCACATCTGTTATGACTGCAATAATGGTTGATATAGCACGCCTGATCATCTACGGTGTCACCTTCTTCAGCAGCAAAACAGCATTGATGTCAGAACCGGGGATGAAAGGAATACTTATCTGGGGTATACTGGCTGCTTTTACAGGATCATTCATCGGAACGAGGCTCGTAAAAAAGATTACCATGAGACATATTCAGGTAATTGTTGGTATAATGCTGTTCATGCTGGCCATCGCCCTTGGTTCCGGTATTATCTGACCCGTAAAGTTACTTCGCCACCCATAGGAATTGAACGGTAAACCACCCTTGCATCAACCTTTGAAACAACGATTGTTATCCGGGGCTCAAAATCAGGAACCCCAAAGAGGATGGCTCTCTTTAAGTCCCTCCATGTTTCCGAGACTTTCAGACCAATGAGAAACCGCCTGATTCTTCGATGGTCATCATCGTTGCCGGTGGTTTCCTGTAAAATAAGCAACCTTAAGCCGTTTTCAAGAGTGAGCAAAAAGCATACCGGCTCGATGGCTGTGGTGTCAGGAATGGCAGCAGGTATTAACGATGCTTCTGCAGCATCGCGTGGAGCCCTTACCATCACAATCGGCTCTTTTAAGATAGTGCTCTTCGACGACACTATTGTTAGTGGTTCAGAAAGGAGCTGTGTCAATGCGTATCCGGTTATTCCTTTCAGAGCCGGAGCTGTTTTGTAGGAGATAACAGGCACCTCCCTTACTGTCACACCCTTGATTTCGAGAGACAGTAAGCTGTCAGGAAGGTTCACCGAGAACCCGACAGAATCTGAGGCAGCCATCCTGGTTCTTGCATTCAGGAAAGAGACTCCTGATGAGATCGCCAGGAAAAGGGAGTCTGACGCCATCCTGATTCCGGAAGGAGATGCTCCCAGTGTATCATATCCATAAGTGTGGTTTAGATTTCTAATATATCTCACCGGTGCCAGAGAAGACATAATGAAGTACAAAATTGCCACTCCCGCAACCAGATATCCGGCAAAACTCAATAAATAGCCTGTTACCAGCCCGGCTTTATCTCCTTTTATGCCTTCCTCTGGTCTGTTCATAACCCTGCTAATTAATAGATGAAGACTTTCGAACCGATACTGAGGCTATTGAATACGAATTCCAGATCGTCATCACCCAGCCTTACGCATCCATGCGTAACCGGCATTCCAAGAAATCTCTTGTAGGGAGTCCCGTGGATCAGGTAGCCGTCTCCGAGGCTCAATGCATAGTCACCAAGGACTCCCCTCTCGAACCTTGAATGATGGTCGGGTGACGGCACTGGAAGACCCTCTTCAACAAAAGCCCAGTCAGGCTTTTTCCATACGGGGAATGATGTCTTGCCTTGTATCCTGAACATCCCCCTGGGAGTCCTGAAGATCCACTCCCTGCTGTCATGTGATAAAAGCTGAATATAGCTGCCCGAACTGCAGAATCCCTCACGGACCATTCTGCGGTTCCGATAAAGGTAAAAGCGGTTCCCTGTTGTATTTATCACCAGATAGTTCTGACCGGGCGTCAGTGCATTGTACCTCTTCTCTGCAACCAGCAAATCCTTCTTAAGATTGTCGATGGCCTTTTTATAATCCTGATCAATGGCCAATTCTTCGGTGCTCGTCCGGATATCTGCCTTGGGAATCAGTTGTTCTCTGATTAAAGGCACCCCGATAACCATGAAGAGAAATACAGCTGTTAACAACAGAAGGGACTTCATTGCAGCTGATCCGACACTAATTGTTCTTCTGACGGTGGAACTGCCATTCAATTTCGTATACAAGACACCTATGACAATCCATCCCCGCACCAGGATTCTCCGTATCCGATCAACGATATTTCCTGCGACTGTGCCTCTCATCCGCTAATGTAATCCTTTGATTGTTTCAAGATCCCTGGTTGAACCCACTATGGTTACGGGTGTTCCAATTTTCACAAGGCTAAATAGCTCATCCATATCCCGGTTTTCAAGGGCAACGCATCCCTCTGTCCAGTCAAAACCCTTGCCACCATGCCCGTGAATCTCTATCAAACCTCCGATCCTTGAGTTAGCCGGAATAATTCCATTTTCCCTGGCCATGGCAAATCTCTTTTTGTCATCTTCATTCGGATAGTCTATCAGGAGTGCCTTATGGTATTTTGTTGCCGCCCGGTCAAGTTTCCTTGTTACCTTGTAAATACCCTCAGGTGTGGCATTGTCTCCCTGAAAGAGTTTATATCCGACCCAGCGTCTTCCGAGTTCAGCATCGTAAGATCTGATAACAACCCCTCCCGAGAAGAGATAGCATTTGCCGGCAAATTTATCGACGATTACCGCAGGGGTTCCTGATCTCTTCGATTCTGAAATAGTATTGTTAACCCATTTTTTCCATGTAAAATATGATTCAAAGTATTCTTCAAGTTCAATGCCTGCTTTTCTAAAAGAACTCGTCAAAATTGGTTCTGCTTCAGATATTCTTTCTTCAGCCTGGATATACTCTCCGCGGGCGAAGGCCTTCTCTCCCTCTGAAAGAAGAAGGTTGCCCTGAGATATCGTTCTTCTCAAATCGTTTTCAAGGGGAAAACGTGAGAAAAGCAGGGACATGGTGCCAACCATCTCATTCAGTTCACTGATTTTTATACCCAACTTAAGCTGTAACGCTGAAGAGTTCTGACTGGCTCTCTCTATTGCTATCTCAGAATAAGCTGCCGACAAGCCTGATAATCTGGTAACCTCATCATAATCCCTTAACAGAAAAAATCTCATATTCTGGGTCTTCCAGTAAGTGAGGGCAGAGTCATAATAACTCTCTGCATTGCCGTAATCATCAGAGGAATAGACCACCGCACCATTGTCACGGGCCCTGGCAAGCGAAGCAAGTGCATTCATTACTTCTGCTTCGGGTGAATCGGGTGCAAGCCTCACAATCAGCAATATGCAGGAGCATATAACCAGCAAAACAATGACGACCAGAATAATTCTTTGTGATAGCCTCTTCATTAAAATAGAGATAACCGTGGTTTGTAATAAAAAAACCCGGCACGGGCCGGGCTATTAATAAGCTTCCGGAAATTATCTTCTGACTTTGGCAATTGCCTCCTTCAGTTCTGTATTTATCCTGGTGGCTTTATCGTTGGCAGCCTTAAACTTGTCCAGTGCTGTCATGTATTCTCCTCCGAGGTGAAGTGTGGTTGCTTCGGCAACAGAAGTCTCAATAACGGTCATCTCAGTCTTGATTACCTCAAGCACCGCTGCACCATCCTTACCTCTTGGTGCTTTGGCAATCAGCTCCTTGTTCTCTGTTATTGTAGCTGTTAGTGTGGCCAGCAGGCTCTCTGCTTCAGCCTTTACCTCATCCTTGCGAATCGCAGTTTTCCGGCTTACCTCATCAGCTGCTGAGACAACAGCCTCAAGTTTAACCTTCGCATCTCCAAAGCTTTTAAACATTTTTGACTGCTGTGCTTCAATCCCTGCAATGGCAACATTCAGGCTATCCTGAAGCTGACCGAACTCTGCCGGCAAATAGATGTCAGCCTGTAATCCTTTTACCGACTCTACTGCAGCTTTTGCTGCATCAATCTCAGCCTGCGGCATCTTGCCGCAACCAACCATAGCCACCATGATAATTACAGCCATGGCTGGCATAATAAATCTTGTCTTCATTTTTTTAGGTTTAATTTGTTAATTGATTTATTCTCCGGGGCATTTTTCCCTGAATTCTGTCATTATGACGCATCGCCGAAAAAAAGTAACCATGGAGCAAAAAATAATTTTTCTTCTTTAATTTAGCAGCACAGATATGACTGAAAAGGGCAAATACAACAACCTGACTGACGAGGATCTTGTCAGGCTCATTGCTCGCGAGGGAAAAGGTTTTCTCTATTCAGTTCTGTATGACCGATTCTATCCCAGGGTACTCGACAAATGCTACAGCCTCCTTAGAAACAGGGACCTAGCAGAAGAGTTTACCGAGGACATTTTGTCAAAGGCATATGAGAAGCTTCCGGGATTCAGGGGTAATTCATCATTCAGCTCATGGCTGTACTCAATTACCTACAACCATTGCATCGACTACCTGCGCGAAAAGAAAAGACTGCATTATCCCGACTGGAACAGGCAGAACGAAATACCTGAGATAGTAGACGACATCGATGAGGATCTTACAGAACTGCATTATTCGAGAATGATGAAGATTCTTGACATATTGCACCCCGAAGAAAAGGCAATGCTGCTGGCGAAATACCAGGACGACCTCTCTGTAAGGCAGATAGCTGAGTCAATGAGACTCACCGAGGGTGCCGTCAAGATGAGGCTCAAGAGGGCCAAGGCAAGACTTATTTATTTTTACAGGAAGCTTTACGAGACATAGCGACAAAACAGGCAATCGGAAAATGTTACTTTTATCTATTTGACCGTCAATATTACAGTATAGAAAATTGGATCTGTTCAGGAAAATATTTGCAGGAAGCCCTAAACCCGTCCCAAATGAGGTAAAGGAGAGTCTGGAAAGCCATTTTACAGGAGCAACCGGCGTTGAGTGGAGCAGACTTGAAAACACCCGGTATGAAGCTGTCTTCATTCATGATGGTTCAGAGAAGATTGCACGCTTCGATTCCGATGGCCCACTGACAGAATATCGTGTAAACATATCTCCAGACGAAATACCATCACCAATACGTGAAGCAGCCTCATCTGAGTTTGAAATAATGAACTGTATCGCAATCTATGCCGCTGACAAACTTACATATGAGCTGGTGGTGCGCGACTCTGAACTTATCAGGTACAATATGAACCTCGATTCACTCGGCACGGTTATCAAACTGACAAAGCTTTAGGACCCACACAAAAAAGCCAAATTAATTTGTCAATTGATTCGCTTTTTCTATTTTTGTGCCACCCAAAACCCGGAGAGATGGGTGAGTGGCTTAAACCAGCAGTTTGCTAAACTGCCGTACGGGAAACTGTACCGGGGGTTCGAATCCCCCTCTCTCCGCAACAGCAAAACATGAGCCCCGCAAAGCAGGGGCTCTATTTATTTGCAGCTTTAAGAGCAAAAGCTTGCTTTTACCTCTTTTTTAAGCTGCAAATCAATTAACAGAAGGTTAATGTTTTGCTGTTGCAGGGTTCTCACACAGGGATCACTACGAACAAAGTGAGGAGTAATCCTTACAACCCCTTACCCAACTCCTTCAGTCTCTCTCTCAGTATCCTGAAATTCTCATGCGACTCCTCATCAAAGTCTTTCGCTGCAAGTAATCCGTTCTTTATCTCTGACAGCATCCTGCTTGCAAGAAAAGCCCTGGGCAGCTTCTTGTCTTCAAGGTAAACCGAGTTGGGCACGGTAATTCCTTAACGGGTCTTGACAATATGTTTCTTGAAATCGAGAGTAGAAAAGAGATCCTCGACGGCATGGTACGGAGCCTGATACCTGATTGCCACACCTGAATCTTCCCTGAATATAGCTGAGCTGATGAATGTTGTGGCAGCTGCATCGTTATAATTATCGAACACCAGTACATAGAACTGCAAACCCCAGCCTATCATGATATTGCATAGTGAGGGTATCGCTTCAGCGCTTGTAGCAGGCACTATGTTGAGCGGCAGTTTCGTACCTGAAAGCATTAGAATTGAACTCAGGAAATAATAAGAACCCGTATCACTTACTATCAGGTTGGGGGCGCGATCAGAAAAGCCTGCCCCGAAGGGATTACCCATCACGCTGTGAATCGGAGACAGGGTGTCTGGTGTGGCTGCTGCAAGGAGGACGGGATCAATTATCTTAGTGGCGCTCCTGTAATTCTCAAAGTCATCACGTTGTACAGCCAGCACCCTGTGCAGTTTGTTTATATCGACAAGGTGAGGTGAATGTGTCGTATAGATGATCTGGATCTTGTCGCTGATATCCTCAAACACCTTCAGAACATCCTCCTGTGCCCTGGCATGAAGACTCACTCCTGGTTCGTCAACCAGCAGAACGATAGGTTTCTCTCCTCCAAGCGCCGAGGCCTGCAACTCGAGATAGAATGATAGAAACCATCGCACTCCCCTGCTGCGCTGCTTAGGGTAAAGCCTCTCCCCTTCATCCTTTATCCAGAATTCAAGGTATGGCTTACCAGACTTCTCGCCGTGAGAAGCACTGTAATGCTCGAGCTCAAACTGAATCCTGATTTTATTCTTTCCACCGACTGACTGTTGCCAGAAATCGTGAAAGTTATGGGTAAGCTTCTGATTCAGGTTCTCAATTGTCTGCTTAAGTATGCGACTTGATGGTTGCAGAAAGAAAGAGTAATCAAGTCTGGCAAGCTTCATGAAATTACGTGCCGCCTTGTGTCCCTCTATATCACTGTCTGATGTAATAATATCCTCAAGGTCGATACGGTTAGGCAGAAGGCTGCCGAAATCCTCAAAAATCGTAAATATCGGAGCGTGTTCGAAGCATGCATTGCCTAGAATCTCTCCGGTGTATTTTGACCTGTATTTCCCGGTTACTTCCTGAACCTTCAGCATCGCCTCCTCACCTGAGTTACCTTCCATCAGAAAGCCACACAGTGCCGTTTGCCTGTCTATCTCCGACATCAGACGCTCCCTTTCCGACCTCAGCCGGTGAAACTCATCAATTATGTTCACCCAAATCTTATCATCATAATCATCCGGCTTAAGAAGCAGTGTCATCATCTGATGTCTCTCTTCCAGCTTGAATGAGACCTCATTCAGTTGTTTCTCAACCTCCTCATACATGGTAGTCAGACTGTTCCATGACGCAACTGCGGTGATCAGATCAGCTCTGCCGTCCATTCTTTTGCCTAAATGCTCAAGCTGTCCATTAACCTCCTTCAATTCGGCCCTGAGGTGCTGCATCTTTGATTCAATCTCAGGGCTATCCTTGCCCCTCGGACCAAAGAGACCCCTGCGCTTTCCGTTGGCACCCCTGTCCTTAAGTGCCGACTCAATGGAACGCCTCCTGTCCGACAAATCTTTCACCAGCAGCTCTTCTTCACATATCAGGCTGCTTTCATCAACTATCTTTGTCCTGATCTCATCAAGATATAACCGCCAGGCCTTCTCAAGTGAATCGAGATATTCACTTACTTCCCCGCTTACCCTCACCGATGAAGTAAAGTCAGCCAGCCAGTACCTTGTGAGTTCAAGGGTTTGTGTTTCTGCAAGCAACTCCTTAAGCTCCGGCCCGGCATTCACTGCCATTTCTACAAGCCACCCCTTCCTGACAGAGAAACGACATGATACTTCCGGTAGAGAGAGGTCACTTCTCAGGACATCCTCAGTGATTATGCCGGTGTGAAACACATGAAGGCCCTCAAGCACGGAAGTCTTGCCCGATTCGTTCTGTCCGATAAGACAGGTAATATTATCTGGTGATACATTCTGCCAGCCCGTGTCGACTATCGACCTGAAATTCTGTATCCTGAATGAAGTAAGTCTCATATTTTGATTCTGGGTTTAAAACCAAAAACAGTTACATCATCAACCTGTCGGTTGCTCCCTTTCCAGTCAGCAAAAGTCAACTCGACAATTCGCTTCTGCCTTGTCGCCTTATATGCCGCAACTTCTGAAAGAAGGGCTCTGAATTGCCTGTATTTGAACTTTTTATTCAATGGTCCTCCAAACTGATCAGGAAACCCGTCTGAGAAGAGGAAAAACATATCATCATCGCTAAAACTGACAATACTGTTCGAGAATGGCTCCTCAACCATGGGGGCTGGTCCTATAGGCATCCTGTCGGCCTTGATCTCTCTTAATTGCCCGTTTCTTACAATAAAGAGAGGTCTGTTTGCCCCACTGAACTGCATTTCATAACTTCCGGGAGAAAAGATACACAATGACATATCTATGCTGTCCATCTGCTCACCAGGAACACCTGTCTGATGAAGAGCACTCATAACTTTCTCCCGCATCAGGTTAAGTACCCGGTTTGCACGTGGAGCCTGTTGACATTGCATTATCTCATTCAGAAAAGAGACACCCATTATACTCAGCAGTGATCCTGGAACCCCGTGGCCTGTGCAGTCTCCCGCTGCAACGCAGAAATAGTCCCTGCCTCTGTATATGTAATAGAAGTCACCGCTCACAAAATCACGTGGCATGTAACTCACAAAATAATCTCTTAATAGTGAGGTCATCAACGACGGCAGGGGCAGCATCGATTTCTGTATCATACCGGCATACCTGAGGCTGGCCAGGTACTCCTTCATTGTAATAAGAGTATCTTCTGCAACTGTATCGGTCAGGTCTTCTGTCAGATTCTCCCCCATTATGCTGTGCCTGAAAATGGAATTTTAAATATACATAAAAATCTATTTGCGATGCACTTTGTATTCAACAACATACATCAAACAATGTCACTGCGAATCAGTTTTACCACATTTTCAACATGGTGAGTCTGAGGAAACATATCGACAGCATGTACCGAGTCGACCTTGTATTTGTCCATAAGCAACTGAATATCACGGGCCTGTGTGGCAGGATTACAACTCACATATACTATGATACGTGGCGATGCATCAGATATGGCCTTAACAACGTCGCCATGCATACCTGCACGTGGAGGATCGGTGACAATTACATCAGGGATTCCGTTTTCAGCAAAGAACTCAGTGGTTAAAAGATCCTTGATATCGCCGGCATGGAAACTGATATTTTCAATGTTGTTTAGTTCAGCATTAAGCCTTGCATCTGCGACAGCCTCATCTATGTATTCAATGCCCGTTACTTTTTTGGCCGTCCCTGACAGGAAACAGGCTATTGATCCGGTTCCGCTGTAGAGGTCAAAGACGGTTTCCGTGCCGGTCAGACCGGCAAACCGGCGTACGACTTCATATAGCTCGTGTGCCTGTACCGGATTTGTCTGCCAGAATGATTTAGGGCCCACCCTGAACCTGAGTCCCTCAATTTTTTCTGTTATATGGTCATTGCCACTGTAGAGAATGGCCTCCCTGTCGAAGATTGAATCATTTCTCTTGTCGTTGATTATATAAAAAAGGGATGTTATCACCGGAAACCGACTCTGAAGGAAATCCATAACCAACTCTGTCAGTACCTTGTCTTCATGACTGAATACCATTATCACCATCAGTTCGCCTGTGGTTGATGTTCTTACGGTAAGATTCCTGAGAAACCCCTCATGAGTAACCGGATCGAAGAAAGGTATTCCCTCACTCCTGGCAAAATCCCTTACAGCATTCCTGATACTGTTTGAAGGTTCAGGTTGCAGGTGGCACTCAGTTATATCAAGCACCTTGTCAAAATAGCCTGGCAAGTGAAAGCCCAGAGCTCCCGATCCTGAAAAATCAATACCTGAATTGATCTCTTCAATCGTAAGCCACCTTCTTGAAGAGAAGGCGAACTCCAGTTTGTTGCGGTAATGGTAAATCTCTGATGAACCGGAAATCGGGGGCAGGCTGTCCATCTCCACCCCTCCTATCCTGGTGAGGTTATCAAACACCTGTTGTGCCTTCCACCTGAGTTGAAGTTTATATGGCAGGTGCTGCCATTTGCAACCTCCGCAAGTTCCGAAATGGCTGCAGAGAGGCTCGATACGATCAGCAGAAGGCTGTCTGAGTCTCTTAAGCTCACCCTCCATGTATCTCTTTTTCTTGCGTTTCACCCTAATGTCAGCCACATCGCCAGGAATCAGCATCGGAACGAACAATACCATCTCTCCTACACGTGCTATGCACTTACCTTCGGCCCCAATGGCTGTAAAAAGCACATTCTCAAGCAGTGGCAGCGGCTTCCTCTTTCCCATCTATACTATCTTAAGAATTCGAACATGAATAATAGTGACTTCACTGAGGCGGGTATTAGCCCGTCTCCATGATCGGCATCCGGAATCAATTCGAGCTTAATGGTCTGCGGTGAGCTCCCCTGTGAAATCATCTGATTGTAAAGCGTGACAGTGCCCGAAGCAGGCACCTGTGTGTCGGCCTCTCCGTGAATCAGCATCAGCGGTATGGATGTTTTCCAGGCAGTTACAGAATTTTCGGCCAGGGCATTCCTTATCGGGGCGAATGTTGATCCTGATGAAAAGCCGGTTCTGAAGTCAGAGGTAAGGAGGGCTGTAATATCTGTGGTAAGCATTGAATTTATGCTGCCGATTGACATCATTCCATTGAAAAGACCAGGGATCCTGGTGGCATACGGCTCATTGAAAATTGAGTTGTATGAAAGCAGAATCTGCTCATAAGTCCGGTAGGCATGTGCAATATACCCGAAATATGCAGGAACCGGATACTCAGTGGATGTAACAAATCCTTCAAGCATAGCCTTCAGGTCAGCAGGGCCTGCACCGGCTGACGATGCAACCAGGCTAAACCCGTGCGCACCCCGCTCTTCAATCTCTCTGTGAAGAGCGAGGGTTGCCCATCCACCCTGTGAATATCCAAACAGAAAGAGGTCTCCCGTTATCGCCGTCTTAACAGCCACATTACCTGCAAATTCTTTTATTGCTCCAAGCATATCGGTAACAGACCTCACAGTCGGTTCCTTTAACAGGTAAGGGTGGGCCTTATGCTCTGAACTCCCGAAGCCCGGGTAGTCGGGTATAAGGACAACAAAGCCCATTGAGGCAAGGTTTTCGACAAGCTGGTATGAAAAGTTCGACGGATTCATGCTGGGGGCATTTGCATGCAGGGTATTGGTTCCATTCTGAAAGGAGAGTACGGGGTAGGTACCCTGAGTAACCGGGACACAAACAAGGCCCGATGCTGTAATCTTTTCTTCATACAGCATTGTTGAATAGGTAATCCGGTAAACATCCACGTCATGTTTCACGGCAGGAGTCAAACCCGATATTTCAGGTTCAGAAATTGCCATCAGGTTAATAAGGGCAGTTACCGAAGCCGCTGTGGTTGTAAATATCTTCTCGGATGAACGGAGGTAGGTAAAATCCCTGAAAGGATCGTCATCGCGCTTGCAGGAAGCAACCACGATGATAATTGCGACAGCCAGCGCCGGGTAACAGATTCTGCAACGGAGAATTGCCATATTGCCTGGTTTGTTTGTTTTCAATGCAAAGATAGCTCTTCGTTTCTTATCTTTGTGCCCCTGAAAGGGCAAGATGATAGCAGTTCGTGACATAGATGTAACTTTCGGCAGCTTTACACTGATGAAGGAGGTCTCGTTCCTGATAAACCGTCAGGAAAGAATTGGCCTGGCAGGAAGGAATGGGGCAGGAAAGACAACCCTGCTAAGGATAATAGCCGGCGAGCAGCAACCCACAAGGGGCTTTGTTGAGTATCCCGGAGAGGTGAGGATAGGTTATCTGCCTCAGCAGATGAGGGTCTCCGATACCACAACCGTAATGGACGAGACCCTTTCCGCGTTTGCCGAAATCCTTGACATGAAGGAAAGAATCGGGTTTTACCACGAACAGATTGCACAGCGTGACGATTATCACTCAGATGAATACCTCAGGCTTTGTGACAGCCTTTCAACTATCGAAGAGAGATTTATTATCATGGGAGGCAACAGTTACCTGGCTGAGGCGGAACAGACACTCACAGGGCTGGGGTTCGCCAGGGAGGAGTTCGGGCGACCGACGAACCAGTTGAGTGGTGGGTGGAGAATGAGGATCGAACTGGCCAAGGTACTGCTCTCGAAACCAGACGTGTTGCTTCTCGATGAGCCGACCAACCACCTCGATATAGAGTCTATCAGATGGCTTGAGCAGTACCTTAAAGATTTTAAGGGAGCAGTAATTCTTGTATCTCACGACAGGGCGTTCCTTGACAATATAACTTCGCGTACCCTCGAGTTGTCAATGGGAAAACTGAATGATTACAGGGTGCCATATACAAAGTATGAGGAGCTCAGAAAAGAGAGGAGGGCTCAAGTGGAGGCATCATGGCGGAACCAGCAGAAACTGATATCCGATACCGAACGATTCATCGAAAGGTTCAGGTATAAGGCAACGAAGGCTGTACAGGTGCAGTCACGAATAAAGCAGCTCGAAAAACTTGAACGCATAGAGATAGAAGAGCAAGATATGTCGGCAATGGATATCAAGTTTGCTCCTGCCCCGCGATCAGGCACGGTTGTAATAGAAGCCGAGAATCTCTCGAAAGCCTACGGCAGCAAACTGGTGCTCGACAAATGCGGAATTGTGATCGAAAGAGGAGAGAAGGTGGCCTTTGTAGGCAAGAATGGTGAAGGAAAGACGACGTTCGCAAAGATAATAAACGGTGAAACCAGCCATAACGGCCTTTTCAAGCTGGGGCATAACGTCAGGACCGGATATTTCGCCCAGAATCAGGATGAACTGCTGGATGAGGAGAAGAGTGTCTTCAGTACAATTGATGATGTGGCTGTTGGTGACATACGTACCAAAATACGAGACCTGCTGGGAGCATTCCTCTTTTCAGGTGACGATATCGATAAGAAAATCAAGGTACTCTCAGGTGGTGAGCGATCGAGACTGGCACTGGTAAAACTGCTCCTCGAACCCTACAACCTTCTTCTGCTTGATGAGCCTACAAATCATCTTGACATGAGATCTAAGGAGATACTGAAAAGAGCCCTCCTTAAATTTGACGGAACCCTGGTAATCATATCACATGACCGAGATTTTCTTGACGGACTGGTAACCAAAGTATATGAATTCAGGAATCACCGTATAAGGCAGCATATAGGAGGTATCTATGACTGGCTGAGAAAACGGGATAAGGAAGAGGCAACCGGCAAGATAAGTCCCGTTTCGGTGGCTCAGTCACAAGTCAGCAGTCTTAAGGAACCAGAATCGAATGCCAGGAACCGTCATCATGAAAGGAAGGAATTCCTCAGGCAATTGAAGAGGCTTGAGAAGGAAGTTGCCATGCATGAAGAGAAGATCAGCAAGCTTGAGTCGGAGCTGAAAGAGATGGACAGGTTGCTTGACAATCCTGATCCTGCGCATGGCGAAGAGTTCTACGACAAATACAGACAAATAAGCGAGGCGATATCTGCCGGATTGGCTGCATGGGAAAGAGCCCATGACGATCTGGGCAGGTTTATGGAAGAAAACCGGAAATACTCAGATTGATGGTAGTATTCGACAAGAAATACAGAATACATGTATATGAGACTGGCTTCGACGGGAAGGTGTATTTGCACTCAATGCTGAATTACATGCAGGATATAGCATCAGAACATGCAGGTATTCTGGGGTTCGGCCGAGAAGATCTTATGGCCTCAAACAGGTTCTGGATACTTTCGCGTCTTCTGGTGGAGTTTTACCGGCTACCCGCCTGGGGTGAGACCATTAATCTCAGGACATGGCCCAGGGGTACTGAAGGACTGCTCGCGTTGAGAGATATAGAGGTTACTGACGAAGCTGGAAAAATAATTGCGGCGGCATCTACATCATGGGTCATTGTCGATGCAGATACACGAAGACCGTGCAGACCAGATGCTGAACCCAGCCTCAGGAACCTCGATTTCCCTGAATCGTCAGCCCTAAACAGGAATGCCTCGAAGGTTGCACCACCGTCGGGTGATACTGAAGAATCACTGCCATTTCAGGTTAAGCCCAGCGATCTCGACCTTAATCTCCATGTAAATAACGTGAAATACATCCAGTGGATAATGGACACTATGTCTGTTGCATATCTCTCGTCAGGAAGGATAGTCTCTCTCGAGGCAAATTACCTGGCAGAAGGTATCGAGGGCGATGAGATAAGAATAAGGAAGGAAGTTCAGCGGGAAGAAAATAATTCCCTCCGCTGTTCCGTTATCAAGAGCAGCGATGGCAGAGAGCTGTGCAGGATAATGATTGGGATGGAATCTGCCGGCAACTGAAAAAGTTTCATAACTTTATCGCATGAGACTCTCACGAAGGTTTTACAAACTCGGAATAGCGGCACTGGCAGCTTTGACGGTAGTGATAGCCTGCACCTGCAGCGTTAGCCGGCCGGCCGCAAACGACCCCAAGGACGTTTCTTACATTTACAATCCAGCCAACAACCCCTATAATCCACGGTTCAGGGTTTACAACGATAGTGGCAACAGATCGGTACTGTCAATACTTCTGCAGTCTCGTGAACTTTTCTTCAGCGAAGCCAATCCCACAGGTGAACCACTGGCCTCAATGATGTTTACCGCACGGCTATACAACGATACCCAGGGAGGTATTATGTCTGACACTGCAAGGCTTGACCTTGAAATCAACAGCAAGAAGACAGGCCCTGAAGTAATTATCGAGATACCACTTACAACCTTTGACGGATTCGAATATACGGCTGAGGTCAGGATAATGGACAACCTTACCCGCAGAATGACACAATCATTTGTGAAGTTCAGCAGGTCATCACCCAATACAGCAAACAATTTCAGGGTGTTCAACGCTGCATACGGCAACGAACTCTTTTCCAATGTAGTATTTGAAAATGAATACCTGAACCTGAGGTATCTGAGGGAACCTATCGACACCCTTTATGTGCTCTACTACAGGTATTTTGATTTCATACCACACCCGCCTCCCCTGATGCTTCCTGAGAGAACAGTACCCAGGGAGCCAGAGAGGGTCATTCCGGTGGCAGTTTCTGACACTGTACCGGTGATGTTTCCATTGAAAGGTATTTACCTGGTTACAGTTGACAGCACACTGCCTGAAGGCATCACTTTTTTCAATTTCGGGGAAGAGTATCCTTTCATGACGAAGCCAGAGACAATGATAGAGTCTCTTGCGTATATTGCCACCCAGGAGGAGATGGATGCCATGCGTTCCTCAGAAAAGAAGAAGATGGCACTCGATGAGTTCTGGCTCAGCCGAAGTACCAGCATTGAAAGATCGAGGGAATTGCTTAGGATCTATTACAACAGGGTGCTTTACGCCAACCTCTATTTCACCTCATATAAGGAGGGGTGGAGGACCGACAGGGGAATGTTCTACATAATGTACGGACCGCCTGACAAGGTCTACAAGGGACCGTCAGCGGAGCAGTGGGGGTATAAGAAACCGGTTGTAAAGTCTGCGTGGGGCACCCGCGTCAGGGTCAGGGAGGAATACATATGGTTTGGCTTCAGGTACAACCCAGGCAGGTTCACCACCAACGACTACTATTTTGTGAGAAGCGATGCTCCGACATTCTGGGACCAGGCAGTCTCAAGCTGGAGAAGAGGTATTGTTTACAGACTTGATAACCCTGATGACATTTGAAATGGAGCGCAGCAGCCAGGAGTATATTTTCGGAATCAGATCGGTAATTGAAGCCATTAAAAGTGGCAAGCTTATCGACAGGCTTCTCGTCAAGAGGGAAGGAAGGGGTGCCCTATATCATGAACTGCTTGGTGAGGCAAAGAACTATAACATACCAGTTCAGTACGTACCGGCAGAAAAGATTGACAGTGTCACAAGGAAGAACCACCAGGGGGTAATAGCCTGGTTGTCAGCAATTGAGTATCAGAGCATATCAAATATTCTGCCCTCAATATTTGAAAAGGGAGAGGACCCGCTTCTGCTTGTTCTTGACGGCATTTCCGATGTAAGGAATTTTGGTGCCATAATTAGATCTGCCGATTGCATGGGTGTTCACGCAGTTATCATACCCGAAAGGGGGTCGGTAAGAGCCGGCGCCGATGCTGTCAAAACATCAGCCGGAGCGTTGCTGAACTTCCCGGTATGCAGGGAAAAGAGCCTCACTAGAACGGTAGAGTATCTTGGCAGTTCCGGACTGGTGGTTGTCGGAGCCTCAGAAAGGGCAGGAAAGACTCTTTATGAAACTGAACTGACAGGACCTCTCGCCATTGTGCTTGGCTCTGAGGACAGAGGAATAAGCCGTGAACTGGAGTCACTGTGTGACCGATTGGCCAGAATACCAATTACAGGAAATACCGGATCACTTAATGTATCGGTAGCGGCCGGCATTATCCTGTATGAAGTGTCACGGCAACGGGGGCTTAGCTAGAAGATTATATTGCTGATCCTGTCGTCAAGGGCTTTCTGATCGGCAGTAAATGACGCCAGCCCTGCAAGGGTAAGCAGCGTATCAGGGGCAAGAATTCCATCCCTGAGTTTTGACTCCCAATGTTTAAAGACAGGTATCTTTCCATCCCGTGCTATCACATCCTTTTCGGCATCTGTCAGTTCCGGGAACATGTCTCCGAAACCGGCCCTGCGAACCCTCTCTTCGAGTTCTGCTCCTGAAGCAGGCAGGTCAGACGCCAATGCCCGACCAAGGTCAACAAGCTCATTTTCGACATCCCAGAATTTCTCCAGGCCTGTACCCTTTCCTGTACCACTCATGTTTACAGGGTATACAACCCCAAGCTTCGAAAGGAAATTACCACTCAGCTGCTTTCTTCCTGCTGCTGCCACCTTGGGCGGCATGGTATAAACGTCGGTGCCCGCCAGTAGTTCAAGCTGCTGGTAGTTGCGCAGGCTTGCCGCAATAAGTCGTGTGGGCCACGGATTCTTCGCCGACAGCCTGGTTACCCATCCCTGGCTCGACAGTACTGCCATTTCTCCTGCCCCGGTTCCGTCACCCAGCCCGTTATCGGCAATATAGGCACCTATCCTGCCAAGGAATACATTAAGGTAGTCAGGCCTGGTAATCAAGGTAATAAGGACGTTCTGGCGTGCACTGAAATCGAGTGTGAAATTAATCCTGATACCGTTCTCTCTCAGCTTACGGGCACCCAGAATGCCTGTGGCGGTCAGTGGTACCTTAACAATAAAATTCTCAGGGCATATCTCGAAGTAACGCTTTCCGTAGCTGAGGATTGCATCAAAATCGTTTGCCGTGTCGGTATGAAGCTCAACACTCACAAGGCCTCCGAATCTGCGGGCAAGCCTTAATCCGTGATGTGCGTTAAGAATGAATGCAATCTCCTTTACCCTCTCCTCCTCAGGAAGGTCTGCCACAATCAGCCTTGCCTTATCAATAAAACTGTCGTAGATTCCCTTCTGTATTTCATTATTCAACAAGGTATTGTTTGTTGTTAGGGCACTCATCTCGGCTGTCCAGTTTGCCTCTGCCTCATGAATATCGCCGGTATCAAGCCACAATGTGGTTCCTGCCTTCTTCAGCGACTGCCAGAACTTATCCTCTCTCCCTGTTATTGCCTCCTCATTGAGATCAGCATAAACAAACTCCTTTACTCTCCTGTTAATTTCCATCCTGAATTTAATTAATTGATTATAAGCTTCTATTCATGTGTCACGTACTTCATGTCCTCACCTGTTGGATACTCAAATATCCTCAGGTCAAACTCCCTTACAACCGCGAGAAGGTGATCGAATATATCAGCCTGCACTGATTCGTAAATAACCCACTCCTTCTGCTTGCAGAAGACATATATTTCTATCGGTAATCCCTTTTCATCGGGTGGCAACTGACGAACCATGAAGGTCATGTCAGTATTTACATTGGGATGCATACTAAGATATGCCTGTGCGTATGCCCTGAAGGTGCCGATATTGGTCATCCTCCTTCCGTTGACAAGGCAGTTGTCATCAATATCGTGTTCGGCATTGTATTTCTTTATCTCGGCCTCCTTGGCATCCATATATGGTCGGAGTATCTGAATCCTGTACAATCTCTGCTTAAGTTCCTCGTCAAGGAACTTGATACTCTTCATGTCTATGCGAATCGATCTCTTTATCCTCCTTCCTCCCGATTGTGCCATACCTGCCCAGTTCTGAAAGGACTCCTTCATCAGGGCATGTGTCGGAACCGTGACTATGGTACGATCAAAGTTCTGAACCTTGACTGTATACAGTGTCATGTCAATAACATCTCCGTCAACACCTCTTGAGGGCATCGTAATCCAGTCACCCAGATTAACCATCTGGTTGCCTGAAATCTGAACACTGGCCACGAAGCCCAGTATGGTGTCCTGAAAAATAAGTATCAGCACTGCTGCCATGCCACCCAGTCCCAGCACAAGAGAACTGACTTCCTGTTTAAAGACAAAGGAGATGACCACCAGCATCATTATTATATACACAAGTATCTTTGCCAGCTGGATATATCCCTTGATGTGCTTCCGTCCTGAACCGGGTTTTCTTATATAGAGCTGATGAAGTGACTCAATTACTGAATTGATTACTATCGCACAAATTGCCAGGGCATAGATGTATGATAGCCTCTGTACTGCGTCCATCCATTTCGGGTAATCAGCCAACGCCCATTCAGCCATCGCCCATATTACAAGAGCAGGGGCAAGATGTGAAAGCCTGGTGAAGACCTTGTTTTCGACGAAGATATCATCCCAGGTTGCGCGTGAACTCCTGATGATTCTGTGAACAACCCTCCTGATAAAAAATTTCACGAGATAGTTGACTACGTAACTAAGTATCAGGACTACCGTTGCAAGTACAAGGGCTGAGAGGAATGCTGCGAGACCCTTCCCCACACCCACGTTCATGAGCATATCCTTAATCCAGTCTGTTGGGTTCGTGACAAATTCCACCATTGTTCTTTTTGATTTTTACGCCGCAAAAATAGTCAATTTATGACTTTCTGCCAGCCAAATTTTATAGCTTTACAGCCAGGCACATAAAATACTTTCAAAATGAAAAAGATATTTCTCCTACTGTTTATCGTTCTGACAATCCAGGCAAGCGGGCAGGCAGATTTCCATGAATGGTTTCTTGAGAAGTCACTGAGGGTGGATTACTACCTTGCAGGCAATCATGAAGATACGAAGGTTTACCCCGCCGGCATGAAAGAGGAGCCATACTGGCCCGGCACCTTAACAAAACTTGTCGATCCGTTTGGATATGGCAACCTGAAATATGAGCTTTTCGACCCTCAATCGGGCGCCCTTCTCTTCTCGAGGGGCTACGGAACCCTTTTCCAGGAGTGGCAGACAACAGCAGAAGCAAAGATTACTGAGAAGGCATTCTTTGAATCGGCACGCTTTCCGTTCCCGAAGCAGAAGGTGAGATTCGTTCTCTCAAAGAGAGAGCGTGACGGCAAGTTTGCCGCCATTTACGAAACAATCATCGATCCCTCAGACTATTTCATAGTAAGGGAGAAGCCGGCAGAGGTGACAGTTACACTGATTCACGGTAACGGCGACTATCGAAGGAACGTTGACTTTGCATTCATTGCTGAGGGTTACACGGCCGGCGAAATGGAGAAGTTCAGGGGTGACGTGAAAAGAATGGCTGATGTTCTCTTTGCAGAGCCACCATTCAACCTCTACAAGGATCGAATCAATATTTGGGCAGTAGAGGCCATATCGCTTGAATCAGGAACCGACGTTCCGGGTGAAGGAATATATGTAAACACAGCCCTTAACTCGAGTTTCTACACCTTCGATCTTGACAGGTACCTTACAACACAGGATCTCAGAACAGTTTATGACTACGCAGGAGTTGCCCCGTATGATAACATAATTGTACTGATCAACAGCAACAGGTACGGCGGAGGCGGAATGTACAATTACTACAGCGCTACTACAGCCGATCACGCCCTCACTCCAAAGGTCTTCGTACATGAGCTTGGCCATGGTTTTGCCGGACTGGGTGATGAGTACTACTCATCAGAGGTGGCCTACGAGGAGTTTTACCCTCTGAATGTAGAACCATGGGAGCCTAACATAACCACCCTGGTAAACTTCGATATCAAATGGAAGGATCTTATTGCTGAGGGAACCCAGGTTCCCACCCCCAACGACAAGAGCTACAGGGGCATTACCGGTCTCTTCGAGGGCGGCGGATATATGGCAAAGGGCATATACCGACCTGCTTTCGACTGCCGTATGAAAAGCAATGGCCCTGACGGCTTTTGTGAAGTCTGCCGCAGGGCCATTAGTGCTATGATAGAATTCTATCTCGAAAAATAGGGCTATCAGGTATTCTGTTTCTTGCCTCCGCTACCCGATTTTGAGATACTGTCTCTCATCTGGGTATCAGCCTCAATATTCTTGAACTTGTAGTAATCCATAATACCAAGGTTGCCTGATTTGAATGCCTCTGCCATTGCAAGCGGAATCTGAACTTCCGCCTCTATAACCTTGGCGCGGGCTTCCTGTGCCTTAGCCTTCATCTCCTGCTCGAGAGCAACGGCCATAGCCCTTCTCTCCTCCGCCTTGGCCTGTGCAATGTTCTTGTCAGCATTTGCCTGATCCATCTGAAGTACTGCTCCAATGTTCTTTCCAATGTCGATGTCGGCAATATCAATCGACAGAATCTCGAAAGCAGTACCCGCATCAAGACCCTTGTCGAGAACAACCCTTGAAATGTAGTCAGGGTTCTCAAGCACCGACTTGTGACTCGTATTTGAGCCGATCGATGATACTATACCCTCACCTACCCTGGCAAGGACAGTATCTTCACCCGCTCCACCGACCAGCTGCTTGATATTGGCCCTAACGGTAACCCTTGCCTTGGCAATCAGCTGGATACCATCCTTGGCTACCGCAGTAACAGGAGGTGTGTCAATGACTTTTGGATTTACTGACATCTGAACAGCCTCAAAGACATCCCTTCCCGCCAGGTCGATGGCTGTTGCCATTTTGAATGGCAGGTCGATGTTGGCTTTTGATGCTGATACAAGGGCGTGGACTACCTGAGCAACCCTTCCGCCGGCAAGGTAGTGAGCTTCGAGGTCATCGCGGTTGAGCTTAATGCCCGCCTTATCTGCCTCAATCATGGCACCGACGATAATCGATGGGGGAACCTTCCTCCACCTCATGAAAATAAGTTGCAGCAGCGATATTCTCACTCCCGAAACAAGTGCCTGGAACCACAACCCGATAGGTATCAGGTACAATAAGATCCAGAGCAGGATGATTGATCCCACTATAATAAATACATATACTCCAATGTCTCCCATAACTATAATTATTTAATTGGTTTTACAATCAGTTTGTTGTTTTCCACCTCTACTACCTCAATCCCGGTCCTCTGATCGATCAGTATATCCAATGCCTTGGCCTCGTAAAATTCGCCGTTTACCATCACCTTGCCCATCGGATTCAGACGTGTTACTGCCTCACCGGTGTCTCCCGGCCTGACCTTTCCCTCCTCCTTGTGAACCGTGTCTACTGTGCCGTCGATAGTGGTTGAGAGCATCAGTTTCTTCCAGGTTCCTGCCCTTAGCATTAAAGTGACCACTACTGCCAGCACCACGGTGGTTCCGATAAGAACCCCGAAACCGGTAGCAGTTCCGTGGTCCATAAAAGAGAGGATTATCCCTCCGATAACGAATATTGCACCCCCGATACCGGCAATGGTTATTCCGGGTATCAGCATGAATTCAACAATAAACAGAAGAATTCCCAGCAAAATAAAAAAGATGATTACTCCCAGTGACATATGCTCCTCCTAAACTATTTCAACAGTTAAATCTCTCCTTTGCAGTGATGCCTGCATCTCTGAAAGCAATCCCATGTTACCGCGCCTGATGTCGCACTTACCCCTGAAATGCGCTATTACGGCACATTGTTCAGCCTGAATCTCATCATGATCACACACCTCAATCAGCGACTGAATTACATGTTCGAAACTGTTATGGTCATCATTGTACAATATAAGCAGTCTTTCACTGCCGATATCTTCGTGCGACTTCTCTCCCGGTGATGTTCTTTCCTTTACCATAATTTCAGCGGTCAAAAAACTTAAGTGCCGTTTCCACAGGTATTTCCCTGGGGCCAAGATAAGCGGCCACCCTCGCCTCCTTGTATCCGTTTCTGACCAGAAGATCAGCGTACGCGGAAGCAGATTCAAAAGTAAGAAATTTTCCGACTATATAGACAAATACTGATGATGAAGGGTTCAATATTTCCAATCCCTTGTCTGCCGCTATTCTTTCCAGGTCATTTAATTGTCGTTGATCTATCCTTTTGTTTGACCTCATTACCTCAACCCTGAACAGCAGTGTTGGCGGCACAGTATCAACAGGAAGGGCTGGCCTTACTGTTGTCTCAGGTACAACGCCCTTCCATTCTGCGAAACCCCTGGTTCCCCAGTCCTTTTCGAGCAATGCGCCCCTCTCGGCCGATACAGACTTCCCATCCATGAAGATAACGACAAAGGCGTCACGGAAGCCCTGGTTTCTCACCTCGGGCAGGGCTTTCGAAGCGGCGGCAGCACTTCTGAATAATCCTGAATAATAATATGTAAGGTCACTTCCTGCTGCCTTTATGCCAAAAACCGGGTAGAGACCCTTGAAGTGACCAGGTGCAACAGGATTGCGGAAAACTGCCATCTGTATCGAATAGTACAATCCCGGCGGAAAGGAAGATGAAACCGTAATAGGATTAGCGGAAGTGTAGTATGGCTCTTTCTTTACCTCAAAGAGAGAAGTAAGCGGCTTCTCTGCTACCAGCGATATGAGTGTGGCAGCCCGCAGATCATCCTTCGCTGTCTGATCTGCCGCAGCAGTCACCTTCACTGTATCTGCCTTTATTTCAACTACCTCTCTGGCTTGTTCAACAACTGAAGTGTCCGGAATCCTGACAGGCAAGCCGGCTGTCGCCATCAGACTGTCTGATTTCAGCAAGGCTGTTGATGACTGCCTCAAAGAACCGGTATCGGGTCTGGTATCTCTCTGCAGAGAATCAGCAATCTGCCTTTGTCTTAATGCAGCTCCCAACAGTGTATCATATTTAACGGGCAGCATCTCCGGAGGTCTTACTTCCCTGACTGGAAGCGAGTCGGCCTTTTCAACAGCCCTGACATCAGTCCTTTCAACCTGCGATGCAATTTCTGACCCGGTCAATGCACCACGCCTATCCCTGACCTCTCTTATCAGATCGGGAACCCCAAGTGCTCGGGCCTCCCTTCTGCCGGCCGCGGCGGTGAACTGCTCATATGCCTTTAAAGCATCATCAAATCTCCCTGAGAGATGCAGGGCCCGGCCGTGATAATAATGTGCGTCAGTAGGAATACTCCTGATTGCCGAGGTACTACCCAGAGCCCTTTCAATTAGGTCAGCAGCCTCGGAAGGTAACCTTTTCATGTTCACAAGGCTTGCTCCGGCACCGTAAAGATAGAGAGGATCACGGGGAAAACTCTCCAGCAGAATCATGTACTGATCATAGGCCTTCTGATACTCCCCCCTTGAAAACGCTTCGCTTGCTGACTGTCCGGTAACCCTCTGTCCTGTCACAATTCCCATACCAGGGAACATTATAATCAGGGCCAAAAAAAGAAACCTGTATACCATAACCCTCACCATTATTTGCCCACTACCCCGTTCAGATTACATAATTGTTTTACTGAATGTTACAAAATTAGTACAACCGATTTGATTTTCAACTGTTGTTAATAACAAAATCATTTATGATTGTAATTAAAAGCTCAAACTTCTTAAATTTACGTCTGACATAAAACCGTGCAATACAATGATCAAATTAACTGAAGGCCAGAAAGCTCCGCTATTCGAAGGACTATCGCAAGACGGCAAAAAGGTTTCCCTCTCCGATTATCGTGGAAAGAAGGTTGTACTCTACTTTTATCCAAAGGATGACACTCCGGGGTGCACTGC
>CAYUOS010000029.1:0-26677 GCA_964446435.1 uncultured Rikenellaceae bacterium
TTCTTCGATGTGGGTGGCGGGGGTCGGGTGGTGGGTGCTGGGTGCTGGGTGCTGGTTCCCACCGGCTGGCAGTGTGGTGGCATATAAGGTTGTTCCTGGGGCGGTAATCAGTGAGGCAAGCAGCCTTGATGAAGCGGTGCGGAACTCCAGTTCCGAGAAAAGCTCCCTCAGGGCTTCGACATTTGCCCCGCCATACATTATTGCATCCTCATCGAATCCGATCGGCACATTCTGTTCGATGGTAGCAAGCCGTTTTGAGAGCATAATCTGGTCAGCATGGTTCTCGACAATCTCCTTTACCTTTCCGGTAAGACTGCTGCCTGAGGCAATAAGTTCCTCAACCGACCCGAACTCTGCAAGCAGTTTCTGGGCAGTTTTTGGTCCTATTCCGGGTGCTCCGGGAATATTGTCGGAGCTGTCACCCATAAGGGCAAGCAGGTCAATAACCTGTGATGGCTCCTTTACGGCAAACTCACGCCTTACATCGTCTACACCCCACACCTTTGCAGCATCGCCGCTGCGGGCAGGCTTGTACATCATTACCCTTTCAGTAACAAGTTGTGCGAAGTCCTTGTCAGGGGTCATCATAAATGTCGTATAGCCCCTTTCGGAAGCCTGTCGTGCCAGTGTGCCGATTACATCGTCGGCTTCATATCCGGGCACCTCAATCACCGGTATTCCGAGTCCCTCAATAAGCCTCTTGACATAAGGAACCGACAACTTGATATCCTCGGGTGTCTCATCGCGATTTGCCTTGTATTCGGGATATATCTCATGCCTGAATGTCGGGGTGGGCGGATCGAATACGACGGCTATATGGCCGGGTTTCTGGTTCTGCAGTATATCCTCAAGGGCCAGCAGGAATCCGAATACTGCCGAGGTGTTCTGTCCTTTCGAGTTGATTCTCGGATTTTTGATGAATGCATAGTATGCCCTGAAAATAAGGGCATATGCATCAAGCAGGAATAGTTTTTTTTCAGGCTGTGATGTCATATCATAATTTTTCACCGGTTGTCGCCGGCGTGCCATTCGGCGTACGAGGTGGCGGTTTCATAAAGCTTCAGGCTATGCAGGATAACCCCTGGCGGCAATTGCCTGGCGATTCTTACGGCAAAGTCGGCAACCATGTTCTCACATGTGGGCTGGTAGTCGAGTACAACAGTGTTTCCGAACAGCTTGCTGAATGACAAAATTTTCTCCTCGGGCTCGAATTTACTCACCACGACTGAATGGTCGAAAATATTGACGATCTCCTTCAAGACTATCCTCTTCAGATCGCCAAAATCGATCACCATTCCGAGCTTCGGATTGCTGCGATCATCGACCGGGGTTCCGGCAACTGTTACGAAAAGCCTGTATGAGTGGCCGTGTACATTGCGGCACGGACCGTCATAGTTGTTCAGCACGTGTGCCATTTCAAAGCCGAACTCCTTTGTTACCCTAATCATTGCCATGGTATGAGAATATTTGCGCCATAAAGTTAACCATTCTACCTCTCAATTGTTTAAAAAGTTAATAAGGTGTTAAAATGGCGTGAAATAAATCATTTTTCGATTTCGGAATTGATTAAAAGACTATTTTTGCCGCCAACCTTACTAATATTCAGGAGGTTTAATATGGAGAAGACTATGACAATGACATTCCCTGCAATGCTGGCCTCAACGGTTGACAGGTATCCCACAGCGGTTGCCTTTGGATTCGTAGGTGAGCAGCCAATGACATACGGTGATGTAGCCGTGAATGTCTCATCGGTAATGGCGATGCTTGAAAATGCCGGCATCGGAAAGGGCGACAAGGTTGCCATTTTCAGTACAAATATGCCCAACTGGGGTGTGGCCTACTTTGCCATTACTTCGATGGGTGCCATTGCGGTACCTATTCTGCCAGATTTTTCCCCTGCCGAAGTGGCCAATATAATAGATCACTCTGAAACGAAGCTGATATTCACCTCTGAGGCGCTGATGCCAAAGACCTCGGCAATAAAGCCGGGCGTAAGCAAGGTGATGCTCGATGATTTTTCAATTATTACCGCGGAAGACGGCTTCTCGTTCCGCGACTCCTCGGTTCCAACAAAAAGATATGAAGTTGCAGAAAATGACCTGGCGGCCATTATATATACTTCAGGAACCACGGGGCGCTCGAAGGGGGTGATGCTGACGCACCGCAATATATGCTTCACGGCGTATGGCGGGTCGCTGATTCAGCCCATTAACGAGAACGACCGTTTTCTGTCGGTTTTGCCACTGTCGCATACCTACGAGAATACGCTTGGACTGATACTGCCGGTTATGCATGGTTCGGCGGTGTGGTACCTGCGCAAGCCACCAACAGCCCCTGTGCTGCTGCCGGCGCTGCAGGAAGTAAAGCCCACGGTGATGCTATCGGTGCCGCTGATAATTGAAAAAATCTACTTCAACAAGATAGTGCCGACGATGAACGAGAAGGCGATTACAAGAGTCCTTTACAAGTTCGCACCTACCCGCAAGCTACTCAATAAAGTGGCCGGCAAGAAGTTGTACAGGACCTTTGGCGGGGAGCTCAAGTTCTTCGGCATAGGCGGTGCCAAGGTCAACAGGGTGGTTGAGCGGTTCCTGATCGAGGGCAGATTTCCTTATGCGATCGGGTACGGACTTACCGAGACCTCGCCCCTGCTGGCGGGCTTCGGCCCCTACCGCGGCACCTGGGAGTCTACCGGTCCGGCCATGAACGGGGTTACATTGAAGATACACAATCCTGACCCCAAAACCGGCGAAGGCGAGGTATGGGCAAAGGGCGATAATATTATGCAGGGTTACTACAAGGAGCCCGAGATGACCCGTGAGGTGCTTACAGAGGATGGTTGGTTCAGAACAGGCGACCTGGCAGTACTCGACACCAGAGGCAACCTTTTTATAAAGGGACGCCTCAAGAATATGATACTCAGCTCTACAGGTGAGAATATATATCCTGAAGAGATAGAGTCGGTTATAAACAACTTCAGACATGTTGTCGAGTCGCTTGTAATAGAGCAGAAGGGCAAGTTGGTTGCTATGGTCCACCTCAACATGGAGGAGCTTGAAGGAAAGTACCAGGCCATGAAGGATGAGATGGTTCGCCGAAAGGAGGACTTCATCAATGAAATCCTTGCTGAGTTGCAGGAGTATGTAAACTCACAGGTTGGCAAGGGGAAACGGGTTGCAATGGTGGTTCTTCACCCTGAACCGTTCCAGAAGACCCCGACCATGAAGATCAAGAGGTTTTTGTATAGTTAGGGGTGTGAGGTATGCTCCCGCTGGTCGCGAGCTCGCCCGGCAAGCCGGTCTCGGTTCAGGTTTACCTTCGTAGCTGTCAGAAAATAAAGCTTACAGCTAATCCGAGGCAAGGGTCTGTTTCAAAGCTGTCGGTGAAGAATGGTTCGCCGGGGCCGTAATCGTCTCTTAACAATACCTTGTTGACACCAAACCTGGCAAAGGGGGAAACCATAAACCTCTGACCTATCTTCTGGCGGTACTCGGCTGAAACTCCGGCTCCAAAGAAATAAAGTCTTGTGTAGGAATCGAGCATTGCCTCTGTTTCGGGGTGGTAGTAATCATAATTCGAGTACTTGAGCTTCAGGTACGGGCCGACAGTGAATCCGTAAGGGTATGCCCTGCTGTTGCTGAGCATCGACACAACCAACTCGTTATTGCGGTAGATGCGTTCATCCTTTTCCCGCCTGTCAAAGCCTATGGCCGTTCTGATGCTGAACCTCTCAGAAAGTGCATGCTCAAAGCTGATTTCAGGGCCCGGTGAAAGAATCTTTGCCCTCAGTGAGAATATCAGTCTGTTTTGGCTTGATGCCTGCTCCTGGGCTAAAAGTGTGCTGCCCGATAAAAACAAGACTATGCCGATTATTAGTTGATATGATGCAATCCTTTTCATTGTCTGGCAAATTAAAATGAGTAGCCGATTCCCAGGTAAAGTAGCTCCATACCTCCTCCGGTGCGGAGCATAAAACCTCCTCCTGGCTTCTGGAACCGATAGCCTGCATTAAGCAATGGGAAGAAATCCCACTGGGCAAAAAAGCGTTCTGATGGTGTCATCTCAGCATCGTTGTACTTATCCTTTATGCCCAACACACCCAAATTCAGTTCTATATGGTGATTCCGTTTGCCAAAAAGGTAAACCCAGTTAACACCCACACTGTTACCTCTCAGATCCCAGCCCGCAACCTTACCCAACCCGCCGCGGAGGTTTATTGAGCCCATTGTGAAATCAGCTACCCTGCGTTCATAGTTAATTGATATGCCCCCCAGTAGTCCGCCGAAACTCAGCCCGCCATACAGAACATTTACCCCAACGGGGGCTTTACCAATTGGCTGTTGCGCATACATCACCCCTGGAATCAGAAGGAAGAATATTAGCAATGAAACATTATTCATCTGCGGAAAAGGATTGAGTTTGAAATAACAGGCTCTTGTCTATTGTTACCTTAATGAACCTATGGCCCTGGAAATTCCCTCCCTGATCTCAATGGCAAATTCTTTGAGTGAATCATTCTCCACCACGCCCATTGCTGCAACAGGGTCCATGGCAGCTATCTCTGTTTCCATGTTTCCAATATCCTGCAGAATAACGTTACAGGGCAACAAAACGCCAAGCTTGTCCTCAGCAAGCAATGCTTTGTGAGCAAAGCCCGGATTACAGGCGCCGAGGATTTTGTAGGCACGGAAATCGACATCTATCTTATCCTTGAGGGTCTTTTTTACATCTATCTCCATTATAACCCCGAAACCCTCGTGCTTCAGGGCATCCCTGACAAGCTGTTCAGTGCTCGCGAAGTCAGCCTTTATTGTCTTGCTGATGTAATATCCCATATCTCATTTATCTTTTTGAATGATTTGCCTTAAAGATACTGGTTTGTACTTGAATTGAAATCACTCTTTACAGTCACTATCGGAGCAAGTGCAGGTTTTTCCCTTAGCCTTTTCAAATGCCTCCCTCCCTTCTGAAACAGAGAACCATGCCAGTCCGGCCGCCCCTATAACATCAGCGTAGGCAAAACCTGTCAGTTCATAGATAAGACTCGAGACCAGCAATACAACAGACATATAAAGGCAAACCCTTGTACAATTGGCATCCGCTACTATCGGCTCTGAGTTAAGCCTCTTGCCGACGCTCTTCTTGGCATTCATAAGCCATAGCATAACCACAATCGAAAGAGATGAGATAACAATTCCCCAGAATGTCGTTTCAGGCTCATGTGCGGTAAAAAGTGCCAGAACCACCCCTGCCACCAGGCCAGCTGAAAGTATATAAAATGCCGTACCTGTTATTTTCAGCGCCTTTATCTCAAATTGCGACCTGTCGCTGCCCGGGTTGTTCCTGATCCTGGCTATCATTACCGCAATACCAATCCCTGACATCACCTCAATGAAACTGTCAACACCAAAACCAAATAGGGCTATTGTCTCATCCTGAAAACCCAGCAACATCGACACAACACCTTCAACAAGGTTGTACCCGATTGTGAAGAGGCTCAGGGCAAATGCCGTCCTGAAATGCTTCTGTTCTTTATCTTCCAATGCTGTACAGATATTTTGTGCCGCGCAGCAGGAGTCTGTCCCTCAGAAGGACAGGTGTAGCTACAAAATTATCATCGAACGTAGTATGATTAACGATCTCAATTCCTTCAGGAGACACCTCGCACACATATACCGATCCTCTGTCGTTGCATACGTAAAGCTTATTGCCGGCGAGAGTCGGTGAACTGTAGAACACACCTCCGTCGCCTGGCAATGTGGTTTTCCAGAGTTCATTGCCGGTCTTAATATCAAGACACCATATAACGCTGTTGAATCCGAGAATATAGATAACACCGTCACTGGCAACCGGGGTTGCAACATCACTGCCGATATCAGTCTTCTGCCACAGGAAATCTTTTCCATCCAACTCGCCGCCGCTGACGTTCTTCATGGCTGCCATGAACCGGCCTCTTCCGTAGGGAACCATGAAAATCCCCTGGTAGTATGCCGGAGAGGCTATGGTACGCCATGCAGATCTCCTTTCAGGATTGAATCCGTCATACGACCAGATTAGCTTTCCGGTGGCAGCATCGTGGGCAGTAAGGCGATCGGCACCCCATACAACAATAGTTGTACGGTTTCCCTCCTGTATAACCAGTGGTGTGGTATAGCTTTGCGGGGTTTCCCTGCCGCTTGTGTAGTTTCTGTCTGTCTTCCACACAACCTCGCCGGTAGTCTGGTCAAGTGCCAACAGGTATGAATGTCCTTCGTGCATAACCGCAATGACGACCTTATCGTTAACCAGCACCGGACTGGTACCGAAATCCCAGAAGTATTCGTACGGCACATACTTCTCCTGCAGATTCATCTTCCACAAAACCTTGCCGTCAAAATCGAGGGCGGCCATTGTGCCGCTTTTAAACTTTACAAATATTCTTTTGCCGTCTGTAATGGCTGACGGATTGCTTCCTGTACCCCTTGCATGCCTGCCCGGACTCTGGGTTCCAAGCTTAACCTGCCAGAGCAGTTTTCCATTCCAGTCGTAGCAGAGCACACCATCTTCACCTTCACGACCCTCACCGATAGCCGATGTAAGAATTATTCGGTCACCCCATACGATCGGGGTTGATCCTCCCTTTCCGGGCAGTTCGGCTTTCCATATTATACCCTCTGTTTCAGAAAAGTTAACCGGATAATTACCCTGTGGGGCTATGCCATTGGCTTCCGGTCCGTGCCACTGAGGCCAGTTCTGCGCATTTAAGGTCAAAGCCATCTGCATCACTGCGATGGATACTATCAAAGTCAGTCTGGTCATATTTATCATTTTTAAAAGTATTTGCTGTTTAGTAACTTTTTATCTCGCCTGCTAATTTTTGTTGTGAATATCATCTGTATAATAACGTTATGTTCGCCCACCGGCCAAAATAGTTATTTTTATAATATGCAACACAGTCCCGGTTTTGGTTAACCGTAGAAATCAATACACAAAAAATGTATTTTCAATAAATTAGCTTCCTGCCTCCCTAATTCCCAATTGTTACCTCGCAAAACGGTCAAGAAGTGACTCAAAAGCTTCATCCATCAGAGGCATGGACTTAACCTGTACGGGAGAACACCCTGATTGTGCCAGAGCCTGCTTTGTCAGTCCAAACAGTAATTCTGACCTGAACTCTGTCTTCCCGGGTCTGTAACCCAATTTTATAATACTGTCAAGTACTTTCTGCGGAACCGATTCATACATTGACTTAATATCCGGGTCAGGACCAAGAGTCTCCATTCCGGCAATCATGCCGCTTTCCTTGTCCATCAGCAACAGGATAAACGGAAAGAAATCTCTTTTACCCGGGTTCCTTACCGGAGCGGGAAGGAGTAGAAGGTCTACCTGCAGGCTCTTCTTCGATGATCGTAATCCTGATACCTTTTCCCTGCTGATGACTGAGAATTTCAAATTATATTTAACCCCGTGATTTTCAGGGTCTGGCAACTTATAGTGATTCACCCAGATTACTTTATCATCAACAACGGTCGGCACCCTTATAAGAATCTTATCATCGTCTGGTTGCTTCCCTTGAAGAATGCCGGGGTTGTCTTTTATCATATTCAGAACCGTGGCCACCTCTTCCAGCAGTAAAGGCAACTCGTCCAGCGTCTCCTGATCGGGGAATTCCGGTAAAAACCCCGGAACAACCTCCTCTAATTTAGGCCACTGGCCTTCCCCTCTGAAGCTTATTCCTGATTTTGTAATTGCATCAATATCTTTCTTGCTGAGTTCATCCCTGTCAGTAAACGATATCAGAAGATGAGGAACGGTAAATAAATTTGTGGCGTATGCTGACGATTCCTGTTCTTTTATGCCGTAAAAACCGAAAAGGCCCTCATAGTCTTTATAAGCGGCGATTGCAAAGTACTCTCCAAGCCCTCCCATTACGGAAATAAACCATGTTGTACCGCTGCCGGGCATCTTCACTCCGAAAATATCAGTCTCATAAAGCGTTTCCCAGGGTTTTAGACTGTATATCTCCTTTGCAGTTCCATAGAGGGTGCTGAACAGCTCCGGTCTCTTGCCGGACATACCTATTGTGCTCTTTTTGACCCGTTTTTTCCTATCACCCTGGGCAGGCTCTTCCTTAATACTTTTTTCACCCTGTTTATCACGAAACATTTTTACCAGTTCTCTGGCATTCTCACGATCTATACCTGTAATTCTTACTGCTTCATCAATATCCGGTTCCCTTCCTTCATTAAAGGCCGGAATAACAAGGCCTAGAAAGTCATTCAGTCTTTCAACCTCTTTATCGGTTTCAGCGTCAGTATCCTTATCGAATAATTCTTCATACTCGTTCAGTTCGATTTCTTTATTCAGAATATCCCCGGCAGTAGACAGCATGGCAGGCCTGACCTTCAGAAACGGTATTTCGGTAAAGCCGTAACCATACGCATTAAAATCCTTAATCATTCCTTTAAACCCGGTCTCGGTTAGCGCATGAAACAACAGAACCTTTTCATTCTCATCGTAGTAAGCCCGGGCAAAGTGTGGGGGACTACCGAGTTGCTTATGGGTAAACTGGTAAACACCTTCATTGTACTCTGAAATAAAGTGTTCTCTCAGAGCTGATGTATCAACCTCCTCAGCATCGTGTTCTGCCATCAGAATGATGATCTCTTCGTTCTTGTTAAATGTCCGCGGATTATTGGAACCTGCCATTAACATCATATATGGAAGAGGATCATTGTCGATATCATCTGCAACCTCTGGCCTTTCACCTAGAACGGGGTTTTTCTCCGTTGCAAAAAACCAGATATCATCGGCGCTGAAGGACTGAAAGGCTCCGATGGGACCA
Organism: uncultured Rikenellaceae bacterium; assembly: GCA_964446435.1. GTDB lineage: Bacteria > Bacteroidota > Bacteroidia > Bacteroidales > VadinHA17 > SLNP01. The sequence goes on from CAYUOS010000029.1 coordinate 8,825, forward strand.
TAGCTCTGCCAGCACAATCCATTATATCCGATGAGATTAAACCATAACAGTTTAGTACCTTCTTTCTTCATTTCACCGATTGTAGGAGAGAACAGAAGAAACTCCTCCTCCGTAAATACATCTCTCATAGTAAAAAAATTCTCTGCCGGTTCGCCTGTTATCTCTGAGAAACTGAACCTCCAGGGGACATTCTCCTGTTGTTTAAGATATGTCCTCTCCTCATCCGTGAACCTGCCAAGAGCCGGGTGATTCATGAATTTTCCTATCAGCCCTCCTCTCCTGAATATACTATGGCTTATAAGCTGAGCCTTATACTTTAAAACCCCTGATCTGTCGAAACTCCCCAGCAACCTGCTGTACCGTGCAAAAGAACGGTCTATCCTCTTTTCCAGACCATGGTGCCGGGCGGCAAATGATATCAGAAAATCATCGACCACATTTCCTATAATGCTGCTTGTCTGTTGACACCGACTACGGAGTATTTCATAATCAGGTCTGTCTGAACTTTTGATCATATAAAATTGTGTATTTATGTTAATCCCCTTCTATAATCCCTGCTGAACTCCTGCCTCAGAGAATCAATTCCTGGTTGCTGCCTGTGTATCGCTGAACACTTCAATTCCGGTTATTGCCATAATTATTCTCCTTTTTCCGGTAATTTTTTCACCATTCAATTATTAGTCGGAGAAAGATGTCAAACCTGACAAGCCGGTACTAAAAAGAAATTATTTTCGCATCGCTTTTAAGATAGTTTGTAAGGTGGGTTCCCATGCCTTTCACGTCGTAGCCAAGCTCACGAAGTATCCCGTCAACTCCATACTGGCGGGCACAGGCCACACACGCCTCAATCTTTACCCCGTCGGCCTGCATGGCCTTCAACTTCTCCTGAAGCTTCTCGTTTTCAGAAATAAGTTTTGCCGACGGACCCCAGATTACAACGGTAACCTCTTTGAACCAGCCAGACCTCTTTGCCGTATGTGCATACATGAATGCCATCTTCTCGGCAGCATCAATGTCGTCGCTGATCCACAACATAACCAGCTTGTCGGAATCGACTGCAGGTGAGTTCCCCTGAGCCCTGGCAACCGTACCTGTTGCAAGCAGAATAATTATTGTACAGCTGAATAAGATTTTTCGTCCCATCTCTTGAGTTTTTTATTCCCTCAATGCTATGTAATACTAACGGCAAATGCAAATTTTAATGATTAATGCAACCTTGCTCCTGTCTCCCTCTGCCCCTTGCCCAGAACCGGGCGCAGCGAGCTCGCGACCGAACGGGAGCACACCCTGGGCTCTGATTCCTTGCATGCCGGCATTTTTTTCCTATTATTGTAGCATGAATAGTGCCTCCGGCAAGAAACCTCCAGCACCGCCTCGCAATGTCGATGAGCATGATGTGATATTTGCACGGATGAAGCTTAAGCCCGGCACCCCGGAGTGGGATGAGTATTACTCAACCCATCCGGAACAGGCCGCAAGTGACTCTAAGGCGAGAGCGTTGCCCGGACTGCTGTCAGAAGATGGGACAAATTTTCATCCGCTCAACTTTCCGGCTGCCAATGCCAACTTTGAACTTATTGAGTATCTGCAGAAGGCAGTGAACCACCCGGTGTCGGAAAATAAGAGTGAACTGACGGCTGCGGCACTGACGAAGTATATCATGGGATGGACCCGTTACCTTGGAGCGCACTCAACAGGAATCACAGAGTTGCATGATTATCACCTCTATACCAGAAGGGGTCGAGGCGCAGATAAGGGTAAGCCAGTGATTAAAAGGCATAAGTACGCCATTGCTTTCACCGTTGAGATGAACTACGAAAATGTACAGGCTGCCCCCTTGTCTCCTGCAATCTTTGAGTCATCACAGCAGTATCTTCATAGTGCAACCATCGCGTTGCAAATTGCCACATTTCTGAAAAGCCTGGGTCACGACAGCAGGGCACATATCGACGGCGACTACGAGGTTGTATGTCCGCTTGTTGCACGCGATGCCGGTCTCGGAGAAATCGGACGAATGGGGCTGCTGATGACACCACGTCTGGGTCCGCGTGTCCGAATAGCAGTCATCACTACCAATGCGCCCCTGGTTCCCGGCAAATACCGGTCCGATCAGAATATGATTGAATTCTGCCGTGTATGCAGAAAATGTGCCGATTGCTGTCCGGGCAACTCGATTCCCGAAGGTGATATGCATGATATTGATGGGGTAAAACGATGGAAAATTGATTCAGACAGTTGCTACCGCTACTGGTGCACAAGCGGCACCGACTGCGGGCGCTGCATGGCGGTTTGTCCTTTCAGTCACCGCAATAACTTTTTCCATAATAGCATACGATTCATGATAAGGCACTCGCGTCTCTTTGCACGTCTCGCATTTTATGCTGATGATTGGATATATGGCAGGAAACCAAAGACAAAACCTTCGCCGGAGTGGATGAAGGTATAACCATAACTTAGACATATCTTTGTATAAAACAGGATGTGACCCTGCGAGTGGATCTGTAGTTGAAGATTAAATAATGAACAGATGAAAAAGAACCTTAAACTTATTCTGAGTATAGTATTTACGATTCTATCCTTATCTGTAAAACCGGTAATCTCTCTTTTTGCTGATGAGCCGGGGGAAGTACTGTCTGTACTTTATGATTATAGCCATATTCTTGTTACTATTGGCATTACATGGCTTCTTATAGAACTCACAAGGAGACTGAAAGAGATTTTTCTGACCAGATTTGATATTTCTCAGGAGGATAATCTTGCTTCCAGAAAGGTGCATACACAGGTTAATCTTCTGGAAAAGGCAATTATTTTTCTCATTGTACTTGTGGCAACTGGATTGATTCTATTATCATTTGAAAGTATCAGGAATGTTGGTATGGGCCTGTTTGCCACTGCCGGTCTGGCTGGTATCATTATTGGTTTATCGGCACAAAAAGTAGTGGGAACTTTATTAGCCGGAATTCAAATAGCAATTACCCAGCCATTCAGGATTGATGATGCCGTGGTTGTTGAAAATGAATGGGGCTGGATTGAGGAGATAAATCTAACTTATGTTGTAGTAAGGATATGGGACAAACGACGATTGGTTTTGCCGACAACATACTTCCTGGAAAAGCCGTTCCAAAACTGGACAAGAACATCAGCAGATATAATTGGTTCTGTTTTTATCTACACTGACTATACAATCCCATTCCAGGCATTGAGAGATGAACTCTCCAGATTGCTTAATGAAACTGATTTGTGGGACAAAAATGTAAATGTACTTCAGGTAACAGATTGCAAAGAATCTACTTTGGAAATCAGGATACTCGTCAGTGCAAGAAATTCACCCACAACATGGGATTTAAGAGTTTACATAAGGGAAAAGATGATCGAATTCATTCAGAAGAATTATCCCGTATGCCTGCCAAGGACAAGGGTTGCCCTGGAAAAGGAGGGAAAGGTGTTTGATCAGTGAGATGCTTCATCTGCTTGACATATTCTTTGTGGTATTCCACTCCTCACTCATTATCTTCAACCTGTTCGGCTGGATATGGAGTAAAACCCGTTTAGCAAACCTCATAACACTGATGCTTACAGGTGGCTCGTGGGTGATACTGGGCTGGATAACCGGCACCATGGGTTACTGTCCGTTAACAGACTGGCATTTCACGATTCTGGAAAGGCTTGGCCACACCAATCTCCCCTACTCATACATCAAGTACCTGGCTGACAGGCTGACCGGACTCTCATTCGATGCCACGCTTGTCGACTCACTTACTCTCTGGGGTTTTCTGCTGGCCCTTGCCGCCTCATTAATAATAAATATTACCTTACGGCTTCGAAAAAGAGAGAAACCGTCAGGAAATGCTTAAAAGGGAAATCCGGCGCTGGGACCTGGTACTGCTGATGATCAACAGCATCATCGGGGCTGGTATTTTCGGACTGCCTGCAACAATTGCCGGTCAATCGGGGATATACAGCATTCCTGCAATCTTTGCCTGTGGTCTTGTCGTATTCATCATTGCCCTCTGCTTTGCCGAGGTGGCCAGTCGCTTTACCCGCACAGGAGGACCCTACCTCTACACCCTGAATGCTTTCGGCAAGATTCCGGCCGTAACCATCGGATGGATACTTCTTATCACAAGGCTTGCCACCTATGCGGCACAGATAAACCTGATGGTTTCATATCTTGGATTTTTCCATCCTGTACTGGCGCTTCCGGTTGCAAAACAGGCAGCCATAACGATTATCACCCTTGGTCTCACCTACATAACTTACAGAGGTGTTAGAACCTCTACCTTTACCAACAACCTGCTGGCCATCGCGAAACTGCTTCCCCTTCTATTGTTTATAATCGTCGGTGCCTTCTTCATAAACCCTTCGCTGTTTGACACCTCACAAGCGCTGCCTGCGCTTCCGGAATTTTCAGGATCGGTGTTCGTGCTGATATTCGCATTTACAGGTTTTGAAGCCATCCTGGTAAACACAGGAGAGATGCAGAATCCCGAAAGAAACATTCCATTTGCACTCATGACAGCACTGCTTTTTGTCGCTGTTTTCTATGGCATGATACAAATAGTCTGCATGGGAACGCTTCCTGATCTTGCGGGCTCGCAATACCCACTATCAGCTGCGGCCAGCATCTTCATGGGACCGGCCGGAGCACTGCTTATCAGCATTGGGGCCATACTCTCGGTCGGCGGTGCCCTCAACACCGTTATGCTTGTAGGATCAAGGGTGCCATTCGCATTTAGTGAGGAGAACCAATTGCCAAAACTCTTCTCTTTTCTGCATCCAAGATTCAAAACACCCGTTTGGTCGCTGCTGACATTTACCGCTGTAGCACTGTTTGTATCGCTCACCGGAACCTTCATATATGCCGTGACCATAAGCGTAATAAGCAAGATACTCATATTCCTTGCCGTCGCGGCTGCACTTATAAGGTTCAGGTACACTGACAAGGGTGCACCCACCTACTTCAGAGTGCGCCATGGAAAAATCCTTGCGGCCATAAGCATCATCGCCTGTCTTTGGTTACTTCTGGGTACAAAACTTTCGGAGATAGTGGCCGTAGTGATTACAATCGGAACCGGACTTGCAATCTACTTTATCTACAGGGTAATTGCCTCTTACAAGAAGGCCGCGACGAATCTCTGATACCTGAAATCGTTTGTGATACTGTCTTAGAGCATTCTGATAACCTCTATAATGAACAATGATGGCTTGGTTTTGTCATTATTATTGATTAATACTATCTTAGTGGATTAGTACAAACAAAAACCAACTATTATGAAAAAAGGTATTCTTGTAATTGTTCTATGTATCGGATTATTACCGATTATCCATGCACAAGACTATTCAACAGGTATAGGTCTGCGTGGTGGTTTGTCAAATGGTATTACCGTTAAGCACTTTTTGGGAGATAAGCTTGCCGTAGAAGGACTGCTAATGACCAGATGGAGTGGTTTTGAAATTACCGGGCTGGGTGAGTTCCATGCCAGGGCATTTGATGTTGACCGCCTTAACTGGTATTACGGACTGGGAGCCCATATCGGTTTCTGGAGTGGAAGCAACACAACGTGGGGCACCCCGGGTACCAGCTATACCGTTATTGGCATCGATGGAATCCTTGGACTTGAATACAATTTCAGTGAGATACCCATCAACCTCAGCATCGACTGGAAGCCCGCAATTAACCTGATAGGTTACAGTAAATTCTGGCCTGACGGAGGCGCCTTCTCGATAAGGTATATTTTCTAGAATAAAAAGTACATTTAGTTTATTCTGCCTGTCTGGATCTGCACAGCTATGCAGCCAGACAGGCGTTTTTTTCTGCACCGGTAGAGCGGGAACGGCAGGCGTGTCATGTGTAATTAGCCCGCTCATCATAACAAACTGCCCGTTCATGGTACTGAAGAAGTCATCCATTCTTAGAAATTTGTCCCTGCATGAAGAGACCCTTAGTTTTGCAGTGATTAAAACATTTGCCATGAAAATTTCACATAAACTAAGTCTGTTTCTGATTCTCACCTTCGGCATAAGCTGGTCGATGGCAATAATCTACTGGATTGCCGGGGGTAACACCAACACAATGTCGGCATCGTACATGATTATGGCCATTGCCTTTATGTTTACCCCGATGCTTAGCGTAATAATTACAGAAAAGCTTCTGCTGCGTAACAGCCTCAGGCAAACCTACGACCTGAAATTTCGGTGGAACCGTTGGTGGTGGATTGCATGGCTATCACCTGTGGCAATTGCAGTGGCTGCTTTTGGGGTCGGCCTGATGTTGCCGGGTGTAAGCTTTACCCCTGAAATGGAGGGTATGTTCGAGAAATTCGCCGCCATACTTACAGATGAGCAGCTTGACCAGATGAGAAACACCACTCTGCCGGTGCATCCTTTCTTCATTACAATACTGCAGGGTCTTGTGGCCGGACTTACAATCAATGCAGTTGCAGGTTTCGGTGAAGAGCTTGGCTGGCGCGGACTCATGCTTCGGGAACTTAAGAACCTTGGCTTCTGGAAGATGTCATGGGTAATCGGTCTGGTCTGGGGAGTCTGGCATGCTCCGATCATCCTGATGGGTCACAATTATCCCGATCACCCTGCAATCGGCGTGGGCATGATGATAGCCTTCTGCATGCTCTTCTCACCATTCTTTTCACTTGTGGCCATAAAAAGCCGGAGCGTCATCGCGGCAGCTATCCTTCACGGCACATTCAATGCAGTTGGAGCCACATCTGTAATGTTGCTCAAGGGTGGCAATGACCTGCTTACCGGTGTAACAGGATTAGCAGGCCTGGCTGTACTGATAGTGCTGAACCTGATAATCTGGAGATTCTTCAGGGTTGAAGAGGCTGGCCCGGCAAAGCTGTAATATTTCGGACTGCATCAGAAGACATAGGTAAGAGAATCATTACTGATGGGCTGAATAAAAGTAGTAACCAAAAACAGAGATCGATATGAAGACGGGGATTTACAGAAGTGACTTTGGAGATATTTACTATCAGTTCTCAGTATCAGAGAACAAACCGGTAATCATTCTCACACACGGTGTGGGCATGGATCATAGAACCTTCGCATCGCAGGTCGAAGCTTTGAAATCAGACTATAGCGTATTGGTATGGGACTTACCGGGTCATGGTCGTTCTACGATCAAACCAAATAAGGAAAGATTTACCAAAATGGCTGCATGTTGTATGAACGGCCTGATGGATGAACTCGGTATACAAAAGGCTGTGTTGACCGGACAGTCACTTGGGAGCATAATAGTCCAGTACTTTCTGCTTAATTACCCCTCAAGGGTTATTGCTTCCGTACATGTTCCGGGAATTGAGCTCAGAAGGCATATAGGCTCATGGACAAAAATATTTGTCCCGTTGATGATAGGACTCTATCATCTATTTCCGGAGAATGCATTCTATAGGCTATTCGGTCGCCACAGGGCAGAGAGGAAAGAAGTTCAGGATTATCTGACTGAAACAATGCGTCATACCGGTAAAAGACTCGCTTTGAAAATCACCGGGGATATGGTTTACGACCTGATTGACAAATCTCAGGTACCTGAAAACAGGCCTCTCCTGATAACATACGGAGAAAAAGAACTCTCCTACATCAGGAAAGCTTCAACAAAATGGCACGAGAGTACCCCCGGCAGCAAATGCATAATGATAGGAAACGCCAATCATATTCTTAATCAGGATAATCCTGAAGAGTTCAACAGCGTATTGATCGATTTCCTCGAAGTATCGGGTAAACAGAAATAGTCATTAACCAACAGTAACAAAACATTGAGATGAACTACTTTAAGACTCTTGGGATAATCTTCGGCCTGATGGCTTTTCTGAAGCCTGTTTACCTTCATCTTATTCCATGGGACGAAAATCGATTTATAAGCAAAACTTACAGTGAGAAGAGGCCGTCATGGATTGTCGCAGTGGCATTGGTTGGTCTGGTCCTGGTAGCTTTTACCTGGTATATGGAGTTAACTACTGACATCAGGTATTCATTGGTAATTACCTTGTTATTCTCCCTCTCAGCCATCAAGGCAATCATGTTTATTTTTGACTACACCCGTTTCCAGAATTGGGTTGCAGTAATGATCAATCGCGATAAGGGTAGAGAAATAATAATGATAGATATGCTGGTAAGCCTCCTGGGACTGATACTGATTATTGCATCTATTTTCCTGCTTTGAGGAAGAGTCCCTGAATCCAAAAAAGGACTTGCTCCATTAATTGTAATTCAGGTTTCTGATAATTGGTGTAAAAGTTATATTTGCAGGGATAGCTATGGGTGATGTATATGCAACTGACAAGGGAATGAAGAAATGGCAAAAAAGAATACTTCAGGGTGAGCTCTCTGAAGAACAGCTGAAAGGAGCCATAATGTCTGTATGGTTCCGTTGGGCATTCATATTCCTTGTAACGGTTCTGCTTCTGGCACAACTATTTCTGGGCTTCAGGCAGGAGTCAATGCATGCGTTCATTCTGGTGGCAATCTATTTCCTTTCAAATACTGCACTATGGTATGCCTCAATCAAACGCTACAATCCATGGTGGCTGGGTTATCTGAGTGCCGTACTCGACATTGCGGTGATTTCCTCGCACCTTTATATTATGACTTCAGGCAATGACCCACTGGGCATTACATCAGCTGCAACACTCTTCCTGATTCCAATAATATTTCTGCTTTATACATTCAGACTCGATCGGAGACTGATGTTCTTCCTGATTATAGTTGCTCTTATAGGTTTCAATATTGTTTACTTCATCAATTTCGCCGGCAATCAGGATTTCTACATGCTAAGTCTTTCAACCTCTCCCACATCACAAATCTTCAAGTCAGCCTATCTTTTCTTCGCCGGGCTGCTATGCGTACATATGCAGAGCTTTACATTTGAATTTATCGACAGGCAGGTAGGCACGGAGAAAGAACTTACAGAGGCCAGGACCAGGGTGGTGGAGTTGCAGAAAGAAAACCTCCAGTCGCAATTTGAGGTTCTCAAACAACAGGTTAATCCGCATTTTCTTTTCAACAGCCTCAACGTTCTCTCATCGATTATTAAGGTAGATCCCGATCTGGCAGAAACATTTACAGAGAGGCTCTCAAAGGTATACAGGTACGTACTCGAGAACAAGGAAAAGGACATGGTTACTCTCAGTAAAGAGATTGATTTCGTAAACTCATATATTTTTCTTCTCAATATAAGATTCACAGGTAAGCTGATGGTTGAAACAGCCATTGACAACAGGCACGACGGAATGCTGATCGTACCGATGGCGTTGCAGTTGCTCATCGAGAATGCAATTAAGCACAACACTCTATCAAAAAATAACCCCCTGAAGATCTCGATCTATGTCGACAGCAATGACTTTCTGGTCGTAAAGAACAACATCAGCCTCAGGGAAACAAGGTTGCACTCCACCGGGGTGGGTCAGGAAAATATCAGAAACAGATACAGGCTGGTGTCAGATAAGGAACCCGAGTTCATACTTACAGAATCGGAATATATTGCCAGAATACCGTTGATAGTTGCCTCTATGTAAATTCAGTGCCCGGAAAGCCAACAGCCGGGAGATAAAACATTCAAAAGATATGAAAGTAGTAATTATTGAAGATGAATCATTTGCAGCTTTGAGGCTGAAGAAAATGATCAATGAATATGATCCTGATATAGAAGTAATTGCCGAGCTCGAATCAGTAGCCGGATCAGTAGCCTGGTTCAGTGCAAACAAAGAGCCTGATCTTATTTTCCTGGATATTCACCTGGAGGATGACCTTAGCTTTGCCATTTTCGACAAGGTACAGATATCCTGTCCGATAATTTTCACAACAGCATTCGACGAATACGCCATTAAGGCATTCAAGCTTAAGAGCATAGATTATCTGCTTAAACCGATTGTTCAGGAGGAGCTCGCTGCAGCACTCAAGAAATACAAGGAGATGACAGCAGCAGTTAAGCAAGACAATAACCTCGAATCACTCTACCAGCTGCTGTTGAATAAGACGCCCGAATACCGTGAGCGGTTTTCTGTAAGCTACGGGGCCAAGATCAAGACTATCAGCATCGATCAGATTGCCTACTTTGCAAGTGAGGAGGGTATTACATTTGCCTACCTGACTGAAAAGGGCTCCTACCCCATCGACATAAGCCTCGACAAACTGGCTGATGAGGTCGATCCGGGCAGGTTCTTTCGCATTAACCGGAAGATTATGCTTGGCATCAATGGAATAGCAGACATACACGTCTATCCCAAGAGCCGGCTTAAGCTCGACCTCAGGCCGAAATACCATGAGGAGGTCTTTGTAAGTCTCGACAGAGTGACCAGCTTTAAGAAGTGGCTTGACAGATAATCATCAGCCTTAAGTTAGTTTAATACTGACAGGAGGCATCTGTTAAAGCAAAATCTCAATTGCTTTCATCTCTCAGTTAGAAGCACTCATACACCCTGTTCCGTCATTCATCACGAATTATTTCATCCATAATGTGCTACCACATAGCTTTGGATCGAAAATAAGTTCCATAGATTGAATAAAACAAACAAAGTCATGAGATCCTGTATTATTGTTATTCTGATTACGATACTACTGGCCCTGCAAAACAATCCTTCGCAGGCCCAGAATATGACCCAGACATTGCGTGGAAGGGTAACCGATGCCTACACCGAATTACCTCTTCCCGGAGTCACAGTGATACTACCCGGGACCGATCCGCTCAGGGGTACCGCAACAGATACCGATGGTAATTTCAGGTTTGAAAACCTTCCTCTTGGCAGGATCGATCTGCAGGCAAGCTTTATCGGATACAAGTCGGCAGTACTAAATAATCTTTTGCTATCGTCAGGACGCGAACTGGTCGTTGAAATCCGGCTCGAGGAACAGCCCGTTTCCATCGATGAGGTAGTCGTAAGACCCGACCCCCGCAAAGACCTGTCGTCAAATGAGATGGCACTTGTCAGCGCAAGGTCATTTACAATCGATGAGACTGAGCGGTATGCCGGAAGCCTTGGCGATCCGTCAAGAATGGCAACCAATTTCGCAGGTGTATCGGCCGTAACCGATCAGAGGAATGATATTGTGATCAGGGGCAACACCCCCCTGGGCTTGCTCTGGAGGCTCGAGGGAATAGAGATACCCAATCCGAACCATTTTGGATCCATAGGATCTACCGGGGGACCGATCAGCATGCTGAACAATAACCAGCTGGCTAACTCTGACTTTTACACCTCTGCCTTCCCGGCAGAATTCGGAAACGCAATTTCCGGTGCATTCGACCTGAGATTGCGTAACGGAAATAATCAGAAGAGAGAGTTTATGGGGCAGATGGGCTTTAACGGGTTCGAACTTGGTGCCGAGGGTCCTTTCTCGCGCGAAAGCCAGGCATCATACCTTCTGAATGTGAGATACAGTACCCTTGAGGTTTTACACGCCCTGGGCATGAGCTTCGGAACAGGTTCGGCAATACCCAAATACAAGGATCTCTCATTGAAAGTCAATATACCTCTCAGCACGGGAAGAATCTCATTTTTTGCCCTTGGTGGCAACAATAACATTGCCATGCTCGACAGCCGTGGCGACGATGCACAGTATGGTTTTTCCGGAACCGACCTGTACTACACGAACCAGATGGGTGTGGCAGGTCTCAACTGGGTGGGATACTTCTCTGACGACTCACGTATTACTGCCACACTGGCTGTTTCGGGTATCGGAGGAACAGCAGAGATATTTGAACTGGGCGAAGGCGAAAAAACGCAGTTAATCGATGAAGATATGTATGAGATCAAATATACCTTCTCGGGTAAGTTCAACAGGCGTTTCAACTCAAGGAATTTCCTTAATACAGGGGTGGTTGCCGATATCTTTGATGTCAGCTACTATGGACTACAGCATATGAAAAGCAGCGGCAGCGATTTTCACTACCTCGATTCAAGGGGTAAAACATCATTGACCAGGGCATTTGCAGAATGGCAGCACAAGATTCCGGGAGGTGTCACCATAAGCACAGGGTTGCATTCATCATGGCTGTTCCTGAATAATACCGGTGCCCTTGAGCCACGAATGGGTGTCAGGTGGGAGCTTGCAGAGGGAAGGTCGGTGAGCCTCGGCGCAGGCATGCATAGTCAGACCCAGATGAAGGGTGTTTACTTCTCACAAAGGCTTGTCGACTCCACCGAAATGAGATATGAAAGAACAAACGAGAATCTCGACCTCACAAGAAGCCTTCACCTTGCAGCCTCATATGACCACCTGCTCGGTAAGGGACACAGGTTAAAGGCAGAGGTATATTATCAGAGACTTTATGACATTCCCGTTGCAAAATACAGGCCTGAGTATTCAATAATCAGCCAGGGCGGTGCCTTCTCTTTTATGGCTTTCGATTACATGGAGAACTTAGGTACCGGTGAGAATAAAGGAATAGAACTGACACTTGAGAAATTCCTCAACAAAGGTTTCTACTACCTCTTTACGGCTTCGGTATTCGACGCAGGCTACAGGGGATATGACGGCGTCTGGCGTAATTCAGCCTTCAGCAATAATTTTGTATTCAACCTGCTGGCAGGCTATGAGTGGAAGATCGGCTCAAGGTCGCTTCTGTCAGCAGATATCAAGACAGTCTATGCAGGCGGCAACAGGTATCTGCCTATTGATGAAGAACGTTCGGTGGCCGATAACACAACCAGGTACGACTGGGACAACGCCTACACAAAAAGGTATCCAGACTACTTCAGGGTGAACGGAAGGCTATCATTCCGCATAAACATGCCCGGTTCCGACCATGAGTGGGCTCTTGACCTTCAGAACATGACCGGCCACAAAAACATCTTCACACAAAACTGGAACAGTGACAAAGGTGAGGTATCAACATCTTACCAGATGGGCTTTATGCCGATGGTGACGTACCGGATCTATTTTTAACACCATGACAAGATTCAGATTTGACGATATTTGTATCAGCAACCCAAATCAATAAACACTTACATGAAATACTTCCTGATAATCTTACTGCTTGCTCATGGCGCAATCCACCTTATCGGATTTGTTAAATATGTTAACCCTGATGCCGTTACACAGATAACCCACTCAATATCAAAAGGAGTGGCCGTAGTATGGCTTGCAACAGCTGCACTTTTTATCCTTACGGCAATCGGATATTACATGAAAACAGACTGGTGGTTTATAACCGCAATTGGAGCAGTTGCAATATCTTCTATTCTGATAGTATCAGTATGGAGTGATGCCAGATTCGGAACTATTGGCAATGTCATTATTCTGATAGCTGCCATCATAGGCTTCGGTACCTGGAAATTTAAAAACCTCTACACATCTGACGTCGAAGCAGCATTCACTGTTATTAAGGAAAATCCTGCTACAGTTTTACCAGATAAAGTAATCACTGACGAATCTATTGCCTCACTACCCGAGCCGGTGCAGAGGTACATCAGATACACCGGAGCATACGGAAAACCTCCCGTAAAGAACTTCGGGCTGACTTTTGCCGGAAAGATCAGGTCATCTCAAGATTCTCCATGGATGGAATTCACGACCGAACAGTTCAACTTTATTGACACAGCCTGGAGGCTCTTCTTCATGGAGGCAAAGATGAAGGGGCTTTCTGTTTCAGGATATCATGCCTTTAAAAACGGGACCGCATACATGGATATCAGGCTGCTGTCACTAATCAAAGTGGAGTACCAGGACGGAGAACTGATGGATATTTCAGAGACGGTAACATTCTTCAATGATATGTGTTGCCTGGCACCGGGCAGCCTCACAGACGACCGCATCGAATGGCTTGAAACCGAAGGTAACGTGGTTAAGGCCGCATTTACCAGCAATGGAATAAGAATTTCAGCCTGGTTGCATTTCAATGATGAAGGTGCCCTGATAAACTTTGTCTCAGACGACCGCTGGGCCCTGGAAAAGGGAGGAAAAATGTCACAGGTAAGATGGGAAACCCCACTATACGATTACCGCGAGGTTAACGGCTACCTTCTGGCTTCACGGGCTGACCTGATTTATAATTATCCTGACGGTGACCTCTGCTACGGCAAGTTCGAGACAGGAACGATAATCTATAATATCCGGAAGTGATAATCGCCTGGCCCCTGACCACGGGCAGTCAGTCTTGATAGAATTATTAACTTTACTTGCAATTTGAATTGTATGGTAAGGTTAACTGCAATTTCACTGATCCTGCTGCTGCTGGCCGCAGCCTGTAAGAAGACAGGGGATCCGCCTGCTGATGATAAACTCTACTTCCCTCCTACTGACAGCCAGGAATGGGAAACAGTCTCTCCCACCACATTGGGATGGAACGAATCAATGCTCTCAGAGCTTAAGTCCTTCCTCGCCCAGAACGGCACCAGAGCCATTATCATACTTAAAGACGGACGGATAGTTGTAGAGCAATACTGGGGTAACAATCTCCTCAACAACGCGCCCTTCACCGCCTCAACATCGTGGTACTGGGCCTCTGCCGGCAAAACCATCACGGCTTTTCTTGCAGGTATAGCCCAGCAGGAAAGGCTGCTGAGCATTAACGACAAGACATCAACCTATCTTGGAGCAGGATGGACCAGCCTGCCTGCCGAAAAGGAGAACCTGATAACCATCAGGCACCAGCTAACGATGACAACCGGACTCGACCACAACGTTCCTGACCTTGACTGCACCTCGCCCGCTTGCCTCAAATATAAGGCCGATGCCGGAACGCAGTGGTTTTATCATAATGCACCCTACACCCTTCTTGAGGATGTAATCTCCTCAGCAGCAGGAACCACATACAACAGCTATACCGATAGCCGGCTCGAGGCAAAAACCGGGATGAACGGCACCTGGATACGGACGGGTGAGTTTAACAACGTCTACTACAGTACTGCGCGCGATGCAGCGAGATTTGGCCTTCTTATAATGAACAGGGGCAAATGGGATGACCAGGAGATCATGACCGATAGTGACTTTTTTGATGCCATGGTGTCAACTTCACAGTCATTGAATCTCTCATACGGTTACCTCTGGTGGCTGAACGGTAAAGGCTCTATAATCTATCCCGGCCTGGCCTTGTCTTTCAGTCTTTCGCTATCGCCGGCCGCACCGGCTGACATGTTTGCAGCGCTCGGGAAGAACGGACAATTCATCAATGTGATACCCTCACTCAACATGGTGGTTGTGAGGATGGGGGAAGCCCCAGGTTCCAGCCTGGTGCCGGTGTCATTTCATAATGAAATGTGGCAGAAGATAATGGCTATGCTGCCATGATAACACTTAGAATATCAGCGGATTGGTTACATTAACCCTATAGGTGAATTCGTACCTCAGCATCACCTCATGGGAGCCGTTGCTGTACCTGCCAAGTTTACCGATATCATAGTCATACGAATATGCAATCTTCAGCTGGTTGCTGAGCTGTACCTGCAGCAGACTGACTACCGATCGGTTATTCCGGTATGAGACTCCAGCCCAGACCCTCTCTGAATAGTTGAAGTGAGCGTTGATGTCGAAAAGTATGCTCTCTCCTGCTGAAAAGCTTACCAGAGTTGAGGGCAGAAACTTCCATTTCGAGCCCATCATTATGAGGTAACCCGTATTGAAGTTGAAAATGTAATCGGCCGGCTTGAATTTCAGGGTGTATTTGTTCTTGTCGCTGTCGAACTGGTGCCCCAGCAACCTCGGTATTGAGAAACCTGCAAAATAACTCTCGCTACTGTAATAGAACCCGAAACTGAAGTCGGGAACGAACAAAACCTTCGAGTCAACCAGGTACATCTCATCCCCTGGATCAAGCACAATCAGGTCTGACCAGGTGGTGTTTGTGGAGACGACCCCAGCTCCGAGACCAAACGAAAGATCGCCGGCACCGGCACTGATCTTGTATGAATAGTACGAATTGAAGTGCGTCTGCTTTGTAACCCCGATTTTATCGTTGGCAATAATCAGCCCGAGTCCTACCTTCGAATCAGCAAAAGGTGCATCAATAGCCAGTGTCATTGTTTCGGGGGAACCGGGGACACCCATCCACTGCCGCCTGTAAAAGGCTGCAGCGTTAAGGGCCCCCCTGTTTCCCGCATAGGCGGCATTTATTGAAAGAGGATTAAGCACATACTGGCTTGTGACAGGTGTTATTTGCGCTGACATGGCTACTGGCATCAGCAACCAGAACAAAGTTTTTGTTATCCTTTTCATATTACCGCCTAATTACAATATAACCATTTAATGATGTGCCGTTTGCACTCCGCATAACGTAGAAGTAGGTATCCTCCGGAAGTGGCTTGCCGCTCCTGTCTACCCCATCCCAGCTGTTGTCGTAATCGTCATTCCTATAGACCTGGGCTCCCCTCCTGTCGAAGATGATAAGCTCTGTCCTGCCAAGCGTCTCAAGACCCCTGACAACGAAGAAGTCATTTCTTCCGTCGTTGTTTGGAGTGATAAGTGTCGGCAGCAGAAGGTCATTTACTGTGATCACAACGTTGTCGCTCACCGGCGGACATACTCCGAAGGTGATTGTCCATGTAAACTCATTCCTGCCCAGTGACAATCCTGTTACAACTGTTGCCGGATCAGTGTTGTTGCCGAAGGTTCCGGTTCCGCCTGCCAGAGACCATACCCCGGCAGCGCCAGGCACCGGAACGGCATTCAGAGTCGTCTGGAAAGCAAACTCGAGCACCTGGTCAGGTCCGGCATCTGCCACAGGCCTCTGGTCGACAGTCACCTCAACAGATTTGATAGTTGAGAAACCGGCCGTGGTAGTGCCCATAATGTAGTATGTACCGGCTGTGGCAGTCTGAGGTGTATTATAGGGTACTGTAGCATCGGGGTCTGTCCAGTAGGTAAATGTAAGTCCGGCGTCAGAACCCTCTGTTACTGCAGGTAGCGTAAGATCGACCGTTGAGGGCGAGCATACCGGGGCTGGATTAGTAATGAGCAGTACAGGAGCCCCCGGCACAGCATTGATAACCACATTTGCCGACGGCGATGAGGTACATCCCACAGCATTTGTCACTGTGAAGGTGTAGGTACCGGGATTGATACCCGTTACTGTACGTGAGGTGCCTGTACCTGTCAGAATTATGTTGTCAGGCTGTCTTGTGAGTGTCCAGGTACCACTCGAAGGCAGGCCACTCAAAACGACACTTCCGGTAAGTACAGTAAGGGTCGGGTGGGTAATCGTGCCTACAACAGGTGCTGTGGGTGTTGGTGGCTGCGTGTTTATGGTGATTCCTGCCGATGCCAGCGAAGTGCATCCGTCGCTGTTTGTAACCGCAAAATTATAACTTCCCGGATTGAGTGAAGTCACTGTTGTTGTGGTTCCTGTTCCTGTCTCTGTAGCTCCTCCCGGATAACGTATCAGTGTCCATTGACCGTTTGCAGGTAAACCGCTCAGTACCACACTTCCGGTAGCTTCAGTACATGAGGGTTGGGTAACCGTCCCGATAATGGGTGCAGTGGGAGTAACAGGCTGCGGGTCTACAACTGCCTGTGCCGAAGCAGCTGAGATACATCCTGATGCGTTTGTCACCGTAAATGTATAGGTGCCGGGCAGGATTCCTGTAATTGTAGTCGTTGTACCTGTTCCTGTCGTGGTTGCTCCTCCCGGTGACCTTGTTACAGTCCATGTGCCTGTCGATGGCAATCCGCTAAGTGCAACGCTTCCTGTTGCAACCGTACATGTCGGCTGTGTTATTACGCCCACAACCGGTGGTGTTGGTGTCGGTGGCTGGTTATTGATTACCACGTTGGCTGACGAAGCCGATGTACATCCCAGGGCATTGGTAACCGTGAAAGTATAGGTGCCTGATGCCAGTCCAGAAATAGTAGTGCTGGTACCGGTTCCTGTATATGTATTGCCCCCAGGTGATTGTGTTATCG
>CAYUOS010000030.1:0-26546 GCA_964446435.1 uncultured Rikenellaceae bacterium
ACGTTCTGAGGGAATCTTCAGGAAGGTCCTGAGCTCATTGCTCATAAACGGGTTGGCTATCGGGCTCTTGACTACCTTTCCTTCTCGGTCAGCGACGGTTATGGTTTGTGTCATGTCAAAAGGGGTTCCCCCGTAGTAATCCCTGAAGATGTCAAGTACATCCTTAACAGAGAGTTTCTTGTCTGGCTTCACCGACAGGGGATAATTTTCAGCATTGGGGTCGAGCCGCAAAGAAGGAGCCACAAGACTCAATGCCCGCCACTCCCTTCTCCTGCATCCCATGCTGTTTCTGTCTGCATAGGCATAGCAAAACTCAAATGGCTTTCCGCTTTTCGGGTCCCATAATCCCATTTCTATCGCCACGGAGAATACATTGTCTGAAGCCATAAAGTTTTCAGGATCATTCAGGTTAATCTGTCTGATGCGGCTTGCGTTCGCCGAGACTCCAACATGGTCATCGGGTATTCTGACTGCGGCCCATACTGCTCCAATCTTACCCCTTCCCGGGCCTACCATCTCGAAATGCCAGGTTTCATTCTTGTCGGCAAAAGTAAAGCATTCTCCCACATCGTTATAGCCATATTCCTTCGTGAGTTCATCGATAATCCTTATTGCCTCCCTTGCTGTCTTAGCCCTTTCGAGTACAAGGCGATAGAGCTCAGGACAATCAAGAATTCCTTCATCTGATCTCATTTCACGTCTCCCGCCGAATGTTGTTTCACCGATGGCAAGCTGATATTCATTCATTACAGGATAAGCAGTATTGATGTAGGCATATGTTTCTGTCACCTGCCTGATATAACCTGCCTCAATTGCCTCAGGATCATTTGGACCTGTTGTTTCCTTCGGCCCGAGCCATACCGGTGTCATTGACCCTGCCTTGTGCTTCTGCCTGGGTACCAGGGTTATCCATGTGCGGTCTGTATTGCTGTCGCATGAGTGCGATGTCATTGTCGATCCGTCAACCGAAGCTGCTTTGCCCACTATTACGCTTGTGCAGCTCTCAGAATCAAAGAAAAACTGCTCCCGATCGTTTTCGGGAGCAGGTATGACGAAACTGGCAATGAGCAATACCAATGTGGCTGTGAATACGATTGTAAACAGCCTGTGTCCGGGTTTTTCCATAGCCTTGGTTGTTGGGTTATTCCATTTTTGCACTTATGGTTTAAAGGCCTCTGGCGAAAATAGTGAAGAACTGGTTGCCCATTTCCCACCACCTCTGCATCGCAAGCCTTGCGAAGTCATTGGTGTAGTTGGTAAGAAAAACCCTGTGTGCTGCGGGCACCGGATTTCCTCTCTGGTCTAATGTTGCAGGTTTTCCCTTGGAAGCGTTGTACATATCGAGGGCGATCTTCTCGATTGCAGGAAGTTCTGCGAAAGCCTTATCTTCGAGCTCCCTGACACCTGCCTCAATATACTGACGGGTTACTCCCCATTTAATCTCAGCAAGACGGTTGGTCCTCCTGAAATGCCATATAGCGGCATCTTCACTGTACTTTTTCTGGCCGCATAATTCGAAACTTGCCGGAAGGTTAAGTACTCCGGCGAATATAGGTATCCTGGGACTCTCGGCCGGGTTGTCGAATGAGAACCATGCAATGCCACCAATTTCATCGGGTAGCCAGTTTCTGAGTTGGACTATCTGTGAGTATGAGCACTGGGGGACAGCTATAGTCCTCTGATTGTCAACTGTTCCGGGGGCAATGTTATTGAGGAGGTTGACCATGTCACCGCCCATAAATGGATTAGCAACCGGACTTTTAATCATTGTGTTGTCTGCAGGGGTTGTGGCACCGCCTCTGCCAGCAGGTTGTCTTACCACGAGGTTTTTTGTCTTGTCCCACTGTGTACCTTCATAGTATTCCCTGTAGTATGCCATAACATCGCGAACGCTCAGCTTCTTTTCGGGTTTGACAGAGAATGGGAGCTCTTCTGCTTCCATTGAGAGTTTGAGTGACGGAGCGAGTGTGCTGAGAATATAGAATTCCCTTATGGCAAATGCTTTTGCCCTGCCACCGTATGCTTTCCAGAATTTGAAGGGCTCTCCGCTTTTGGGATCCCAGTATCCATATTCCTCGGCAAGAGAGAATACATTCTCAGAGGCCATGTAGAAGTCAGGCTTCTTAAGATCGAGTGTGCTTATACGTGGAATATTAGCCGAAACGCCAACATGGTCATCGGGTATTCTAACGGCAGCCCATACTGCAGAGTTGTAAAGCATACCTGCTCCGAAAATCTCAAAGTGCCATACTTCATTCTTGTCAGCTACTGTAAGACATTCTCCTGCATCAGCGTAGCCATATTTTGTCGCCAGATCGCCCATCAGTTTTATTGCATCGCGGGCGGTAGTACATCTTTCAAGTGCTATTGCCTGAAGCTCCTCGATAAGAAAAAGACCGTCATCGTTCATAAGCTCACGACGTCCTGATATGGTTGTTTCTCCCATCGCCAGCTGTTTCTCATTCATTGTCGGATAGGCAACATTCAGGAAAGCATAGGTCTCTGCGACCTGTGGAATCTCTCCCTTTACAGTTACCCTTCTTGGATCCCATGGGGTTTCATTATGGAGGAGGCCCCACTGAACCTTTCTCATTGTTCCGGCGGGATGTTTTGCTGCTGGAACTATGTTCAGCCATGTCCTGTAGTTGCCGTCACAACTATGAGAAGTAATTACAGATCCATCGGTCGATGCAAGCCTGCCAACCATAATACTGGTACATGAGGCTTCTTCGTCTGTAAGTTCAATGAACTGTGCATTCAGAAATGCTGGAAGTATGAGCAGCATGAGGGCTGTCATCATCCATCGTGCAAAGGTTTTCTGGTTCTTCATGGTATGAGTTTTAGTTGTCAATTATTCATAATAAATTCTCCTGATGCCGGGGTCAGCCGGGTTGGAAAGGTAGAACCCGGTGCCGTTCATCCTCAGATCGAGGTATCGGGGTACATTATGACATATTATTTCCTTTCCAGGATTTTCATCATTCCAGCTTTCGAAGGTTTGCAGTATTGCAGATGTGTGCCTGCCGACCCTCGTGTCAATATGCCATCCTGTTGAATCAATAGGTGCATAGAGTAGTCCGAATTTCCCAGCCTTAACCACAAACTCGTCTTTACCCTCGAGCAGGAGTTTCTCGTCAGTTCTGCCCCTGGTGGCGTCAAGGAAAGGTTCAGGGGCTTCAAATAGCAGAGAAATAGCGTCTGAGTGATCTCCTATCTCTCTGTGGGAGAGTCCATGAAGGGTCTTCGGAGAGAATTCTGTACCTATACTGAACCCCTCCATATCTGAGATCATCATTGATACGAGAGTTGCCAGATCAGTACCCTTCTCGTGAGTCACGATAGTATTTATGACAGGATACTGAAGTTCTGCTTCGTGAAGGTCAATAACTACATCGACATTCTCCTTCTTTATAAGCTCCATAAAGGCGAAGGTCGTTTTCTCGGTCAGGGTTCCCCCGGCGCGGCCCGGCCATGCCCTGTTAAGATTCCTGATGTCGACGTAGGCCAGGTTTTGTCTGCTGGGGTAGTGTATATATACCTCAGGGTCAGGCCACTGGTCGAGTGGGTTTGTCCATCTGTCACCCATACGGAATGTTCTTTTTCCCCAATCGGTGGCGATGTTGTAGAATTGCGGATATGCTCCGCTTGGCCGAGTTACCGTTGTTGCACTCCTGTTGGCTGATAGAACCACGAAAAGTCTGCCTTTATCGAGGAATCCGTTTTCGACCATTATCAATGCTGCAAGCCGGCATGCAGGTTCTTCCGGATGTGAACCTGCCATTATCAGCATTGTGCCACCTGGCTCGGCTCCTTCGAAGAGATACACATTACAGTCATTGATGGTTCCCTTAATGCCATCGAAGTAGTCACTCAGCTTCAGGACTTTCTTGATTCCGGGTCCTGCCACCACTGGCTCTTCGTAATGCCGGTGGCGGTAAAAGCTAATTGCTGCAACCAGAAGAATAAGCATTCCTGCAGCCCCCAATATCGATTTTCTGATTATGTCGTTTTTTTTCATGGCTGCATCGCTATTTCATTAACAGGAACCTGAGGAGGAATGGGATGATAACCAGTATATATAGTATCTCCTCTTTCCATTCCTTCGATTTTATGAGGTTATAAATAAGCCCTGCGGCAATCGCTCCTGTCAGCAGGAAGTAGGTTACGGTAATAATTTTTCCCAGTATTTCCATTGTTTGTCTCTTTATAATCCTGTCAGGAACCCGAGTTGTTTACTGTATATTACCATCAGTGTACCGATGATACATATTACTATTGCAGGAATAATACACTGCCTGAGGAACTTCCCGTAGGATTCCTTGAACCCTGTGACACTTACCGAGAGCCTTCCTATGATTGCAGTAGGGGGCAGGGCATCACCGAGAGGCCATATCAGGCTCATTCCGGCCAGGGCAATAATCGGATTCAGACCCATTGCATTGAACAGAAGAACGAGTGGAACTCCGAATACAGCCGCGGCACCGTACATAAGTACAGCCTCGGTCACCGGCAGCAGGATGAATAGTCCTCCAATTACAAGAAAAGTCGGCAGGGTGATAAAGGTAATTGCCAGAAGGCCTCTTACACCGGTCAGTGTCATTATCTGAACCAGGATGCCGGCTGCGGTAAGTGTTCCGATCAGGGGCAGAAGTTGTTTGAGGGTGTCGGTGAAGATGTGTACAATCTTAAGCTTTACCGGACTAAGGAGCCATGCTGTCAGAGCTGCCAGCAGAAACATCATCGGAAGACCAACCACAGGGGTCTCGAAAGGCCACCTCCGACCGATAAGTATAAGGCCGAAAAAAATAAGGAATGGTACCGAGATGCGTGTCCAGTTCATCTTCTCAGGTGGTACAGGCAACTCCACGAATGCCTTTTCCATATCTATTGCGGTGCCCTTCCAACCGAGAATGAAGATTGTTATCAGCGCGGCAATTACGCACGGTAGCAGGAGCGGCCAGAAGAAACCCACATAAGGCATGTTGACTCCGGCTGCCGTCATCATTGCCCAGAGACTTACCGGAGGTGCTGCAGCACTCAGTCCTGCCAGCAGGAAGATGATTGCTGCTACCTTTATTCGTGGAATGCCCATATAGGTAAGTACTATGGCTACCATGCCCCCGGTTATCAGTACGGTAACGCTGCCGGCACCTGTAAGGGCACCCGGAATCAGAAGCAGAAATGTAAGCAGCACCAGCAGAAGAACCCTGCTCTTATGAAAGCCCTTGAGTATTCCGCGAACGGCAAACGCAACACCGCCAGACTCTTTCAGGATGTTCATGAAAAAAGTCGCGGTAATGAAAATAAGGTTAATATCCAGGTAAGTAATTGCTCCCTCTGCGATATGGCGTGCGGGCAACCATTCACCGGCAGCAAAGGCTCCGGCGAGTGCAGCCGCAAACATCGACAATTCTGTTGAGAGCCTGAACCTCTGTGCGATGATGTAAATGGCCACCATCAGCGCGAGGATCAGTGAGGCACTCGTAAACATGCTCACGGCAGGACTATTTATTTATGAAAATCTGTTCGAGAACGGTTACAATATCGTTGTTGAGCTCGAAGCCAAACATCGGTATTTTCTTGTTTTTCGATATTGTTGTGAACCTTCCATCCTCATCACCTTCATTCTTGATAATAAGCAAGTCAGAGTTAGGACAAACCGCATCGATAGAAAGCTCGTCGGAGTTGTCTCCCGCTGAGGCTCCGGCTGATCTCCTCGCCATACCTTCTATATGGGAACCAATGACTGTAATACCCTGCTTGCGGGCCTCTGCAATCAGTTCAGCGGTACGTTTCAATTCGTCATCGATTGATACACCTGCTGCACCCATACCTTTCAGGCTGGCTCCGGTAACAATAATAACAGACTTAAAGGGCTTCCCGGCGTTCTTTGCGTTGATAAGATCCTGTGCTGTTGCCATCTCCTTGTATTCAAAGTCGAGCTTTAGTCTCTGCATGAATATCCTCAGTCTTACTGGTCCCGGACTCTGGCCGCATGATGTAAGCATGATGGGTTGTCCAGCCTTCTGGGCCATCATCTCAGGGAAGATGAGCAGGGCAAGAAGCACAGCGGTGATTTTGATCAATGTTCTCATTTCGGTTTGAATTAATTATACTGAATTGGATTTGTCTGTTTTCAAAGATAGTATTTTAAGGCAAAACAGCCGATCTGATGGTATGTGTTGTATAATACAATAACGGTTAACGGTAAACGGTAAACGGTAAACGGTAAACGGTAAACGGTAAACGGTAAGCGGTAAACGGTTAACGGTTAACGGTACCCGATACCCTTCACCCGAATACTGAAACCACCCTACTGACTGTCGTATGGAATACGGTAGCGTGTTGCCAGGCCCCTGATGTAAAGCATGTGGATGACCGGTATATCTTTTTCAAGCATATCATGAATAACGCCACGCGCCTCTGAAGGAGGCATCTTTACCTTTCTAACCAGTCCTGGCCTTATAAGCAATGCCAGCGAACTTGTTCCCATTGTGGCGTAACCGCCTCCGGTGTTTATGAAGGCCCTGATCCTTTCAGGGTTGTCTCCGAAATATACAGAGTCTCTGATACGCCTGTTGCCGGGTAGTTCAGGTTCAAGAATCAGCGGTATTTCATAGCCTTCAACTTTAGAAAGAAGCATCTCAAGCACTGCAGGCTCAAAATCCCTTCCCACATCACGATCGCCACCCGGAGATACCGCTACAGGCCTATGCTTCCCGAGTCCCTTCTCTATCATCTTCATATGCAGGTCAAGGATTGTGAAATCAGGATCAGAGGCTCCAAACGATGATGATCCCAGGGAGAGAATTGTAACAGGGTAGAGATTCATCGCCCTGCAGGCAGCCAGAGCTGCAATAAGCAGCCCGGGAAATGACCCTGAACACCCCAGCGCTATCGTGTCACCGGGCCTGACTCCCGAATCCCTCAGCAATCTTACGATTAATGAAGCGAATGCCGGATGCAACGATGTCCTCTTGGCAGCCGGGTCACCCAGGGTGGTGGTTATATCAGATATTTCAGGTCCTATAAGGTGGTATTCCGCCGACAACACGGCAATGGTCTCTTTCATGGTTTCATAGGCGGCCCTCTCTTCCGTCGTTGAAAGAAGTAAATTGTCATAACCGGGTGTATTTAACACACTGATTATAAGTAATACCGTTGAAATGATTCCACCACCCAGAATCAGTTTGTCCCTTGCTGATATTTGCCGGATTGATCTCACTGATTATCAGGTGAGGTAAAACCATAAATTACCGGTAAACCATGTTGCTGCGACAACAATTGCCATAGATGCTGTGGTTATTGCCACACCCTGCCTCTCAAAGTTGCCGGCAATGAGCCCCGGTATTACCAGTCCTATCACCCTGTAATCAAGTGAAAAGGGAAAGAGCCCCGGAATAATCTGCGAGATAGTAAGGGAGCAAACCGCCCCTGCAAGTATCAGGAACACGAATCTGCGTCTTCCGAACAGAATAAGATATCTCGAAGCGAGAGTGTAAAGTCCAAGCGTTATCAGTGCTGCCAGAAGGGTTCCGGCCATTCTTCCGGGCTGGGCCACAAAAAGAACGAGGTAACCGGGCACGATTATTCCTCCCGGGTAATACCCTGTTACCGATATAAAAACCAGTGCAAGAACAAGTCCAAGAAACATAATCTCGTAACCCATGATTTCAGGCTTTATTCTGTTTTCATTTCTCTATCGTCTATGTTACTCCTGCGCCAGTAATCTGTCAGGGCCATGCCTGTACCGGCAATATTTGCCAATCCAAAAACAATGGTTCCGTCGTGGCACCTGTCAATTACGAAGTCGGTAATTGCTTCAGGGGAACCATCAGGTATTATAATTATATTTGGCATTCTGCGCCTGAGTATAGTGCTATGGTTACCGGTAGCAAATAGAGGATTGTATTCGATTGTATCTCCTGACAAGAGGTAGTCTGCCCACTGTGTTGTCCTTTCACCCCTGTCTCTTCGCAGCGACAGCAAGCCGGCAATGCCACTGAATCCGATACCCGATTCATCGATTATCTTATTCCTGATCAGGCTGGTTGACAGCGGGTCGTTGGCAGCAAAAGTTGATGCGAACCATACTCTTTTTTCACCCTTCATGAGGCAAAACACCTCCGTCCTCCCTCTGTCATGCTGCGATGATGCAAGGCCCTTTTCAATGTCTGTTTCAGTGGCACCCAGATCTTGGCATACTGCAAAAACGAGATCGGTATTCTGGCCGATCCTGAAAGAGGTTTTGCCATTTACGGATGTGCCCGTTGAAAAACGGCTGCAGCAGCCAGCCAATCTGAGAGTGGCACCCAGCCTGCGTATCGACTCTTTCAGGAATTCTGAGATGTGATCGGAATGGACGTATACAGCTGAACCCCTGCTGATGTCATTAAGAAAGACCGATTCAACCGAGACGCGATCCTTTCCTGAAACATCAAGATGGTCAGGCCGGAAATTTGTAAGCACTGTAATATGAGGTTTAAGTATCATCCTTGATTCTGCCCTGTGGTTGTCAGGATTGATGCTCATTATTTCGGCAACAAGGCAGTCAGCGCCGGCCTTCACGGCTTCTTTCACAACACGCTTCTGCTCTATCACCGAAATTATGCCTCGCCTTGGTACCGCTCTTTCTGTTCCGTCAGGAAGTATCATTGCCGGTTCTGAACCGGTGGTCTTTGCAAATACCCTTTTTCCCGATGCCCGTAGCACCGAAGCAATATCCCTGGTGGTTCCGCTTTTACCTCTGGTTCCCGATACAGTTATCCTGAGTGGCAATCTGCGCAATCTCCTGTTATGGACGATTGATTCGATGACTAACCAGACTGTGAGAATTGCCAGAAGTAACGCAGTCGTATGCAATGGATGATATTATTTAATTGCAGGTTTAACCATTCTGAATCCTGTACTTAAAGACGGAACCCCAGGGGCCCTTCCCTCCCTGGGGTGGGTTGACAGTATCATAAACTCCGGCCCGTTGGTAAATGACCCTCCGACTATCGAGTTGGAATCGCCGGTAAACAGGTCGGGCTGTTGTGGATCATGTGCTTCAGGCTGGGTGTAAGTTCCTGTGAAGTCGAACACCCATTCGGAGGCATTCCCTGTCATGTCAAACAGGCCGAGTTCATTAGGCAGTTTCTGTCCTATGGCTTTTAGGGTTGCAGAGTTGCCTGAGTACCATCCGATAGTC
The DNA here is from genome assembly GCA_964446435.1 of uncultured Rikenellaceae bacterium. Taxonomy (GTDB): domain Bacteria; phylum Bacteroidota; class Bacteroidia; order Bacteroidales; family VadinHA17; genus SLNP01. Next base: position 9,191 of record CAYUOS010000030.1, read on the forward strand.
TCTATGGTGCTGCTGCCCGCGTAGATATATGCCTGCGAAAAATTCCCTCCGCTCGCTGCAAAGAGCCACTGGGCTACTGTGGGCAGGGTTCCTCCGTAAAACTTGCAGTATTCATTTGCTCCGTACCATGTGACGGCAGTTACCGGGTGCTTTTCGTAGCCAGGCACAGGTACGAACCTTCCGTCGGCGAAGACAATCTTGTCAGTAACGGGATATTCACCTGATTTTGTAAGCTCCTTATAGTAGATCATCTTCTTGCCATTTAGTTCTGCATCGAATCCGCATTTGGCGTCGTTGAGGAATCTGCAGAACTGCTGGTTGGTAATCTCGTACCTGCTTATCTTGAATGAGCTGAGCGTAACAGTCCTGTCGACCATTGATGAAGTTGATTCATCATAGTATTTTCCCTGCGTAAATGAGCCGCCTGCGACCATGACGAAGTTGTCGACGACACTTATTGTTACAGTGTTTGTGCTGGAGTTGCCCTTATTGTCAATTGCCTCCGCCCTTATTATGAAGATACCGGTTTCGATTTCACCGCCGGAGATTGTGTAGGAGTAGGGTGGCTGGTAAAATGTCTCCAGTAGCAATGAGTTAAGATACAGGTTGATATGTGACAAGTCGTTATTGGGGTCACTTGCAGAGATGGTGATGCTAATCGGAGCACCGAAATCATACTCCTCTGCGTTCACTGGTGTTACAATGGTGCAAACCGGCGGATAATCCCTTCTGAAAAGGGCATCACAGGAGCTAAGTGAGATTATCATCACCAGTAACAGGAGTTCACGTTTTATCATTTCAGTTTTCATATTTTTGGTTGTCAACAAAGATATTCTATTTTTGAGTTTATGCTCTACCGGCTTCAACCAATTAACCCCTGCAGTGTTATAGTTTGAGGTAATGATATAATATGAGAATCAAACGAGAACCAAACAAGCTGGCGACGGAGACAAGCCTCTACCTCAGGCAGCATTCGATGAATCCCGTTGACTGGTATCCATGGGGTGAAGAGGCAATGGCACAGGCCGTAGCCGGAAATAAGCTGCTACTGGTCAGCATCGGTTATTCATCATGTCACTGGTGTCATGTGATGGAACGCGAAAGCTTTGAGAATGAGGCTGTAGCTGTAGTAATGAATGAATATTTCGTTTGTATTAAGGTCGATCGCGAAGAGAGACCCGATATAGACAATATTTATATGACTGCCGTACAGTTGATTTCAGGATCCGGGGGCTGGCCCCTGAACTGCATTGCACTTCCCGATGGCCGGCCTGTCTGGGGAGGAACATATTTCCGTCCCGATAAATGGGTCGAGATCATCACCGGCATTGCAAGGTATTACCGCAACAACAGGGCGGAGACTGAAAAATACGCCATCGACCTGAGCCGTGGTATTGTTGCTTCATCGCTGATGCAGCAGCCTTCTCCCGGTCGATTCACTATAGCAGACCTAAAGCCTTCGGTGAAGAGGAAGAAGGAAGAATTTGACAGGGTTTTCGGTGGAACCAGGGGTGCCCCGAAATTTCCAATGCCTGTGATGCTCGAGTTCCTGATGCACTTCGGATATGCAAATCGCGATGAGGATATATTAAAGCACATCGGATTCACACTTGGAAAAATGGCTGCCGGTGGAATGTATGACCAGGCCGGAGGCGGATTCGCCCGGTACTCAGTAGATGAAAAGTGGATGGTGCCTCATTTCGAGAAAATGCTGTATGACAATGGACAACTGCTCGGCCTCTACTCTGATGCCTTCCTGCTTACCCGAAATGACCGGTTCAGGGATGTGGTTGTTCAGACTGCCTCATTTCTCGAACGCGAAATGCTGACAGACGACGGATTGTTCGCAGCTTCAATTGATGCCGATAGTGAAGGTGAGGAGGGCAGGTTCTATGTGTGGACACCCTCAGAGATTTCATCAGTGGAGGTGGCTGAGAAGGAGTTGTTCAGACAGTATTATGGAATTGGTGATGGTGAACTCTGGGAGGGCAGGTATCATATACTTTCTGCACCTGACGATGAAGCTGAATTTTGTCGCCGGCATGGAACTGATATCACTGAACTTCAGAAACTGAAAGATCGCTGGCGAACTGCCCTGATTGTTTCCAGGAACCTGAGAGAACGTCCCGTTACTGACTATAAAGCGATAACTGCATGGAATGCAATGGCTGTAACAGGATTGGCCGGAGCCTGGCGGGCAACCGGTGATGACAATCTGCTCTCTCTTTCTGTCAGGGTCGCAGAACGGATTATAGAACTGCAGTATCGTGAAGGCGGACCGCTGATGAGAGTATTCTCTGAAGGGAAGAGCAGTATAGGCGGTTTTCTTGATGACTATGCTTTTATGATTGAGGCAATGGTCACATTGTATGAGGTTACGATGGGGGAGAAGTGGCTTGATCTTGCTGAGCGATTTACTGATGAGGCCAGGGAAAGGTTTTTTGACGATGATGCAGGTATGTTCCTTTACAAGGCGAAAGGGGAGGAGATACTTATCACCAATCATTTCGAAACTTACGATAATGTGATTCCGTCATCAAACTCGGTCATGGCCCGTAATCTATTCAGGCTGGGACAACTTACCTCTGACCATGCCAAAAGTGATCTTGCGCTTGCGATGCTTGACCGTATTGCCGAACGTGTTGTGAAATACCCTTCAGGTTATAGCGGATGGGCAGTACTGATGCTCTGGAAGTCGTTCCCTTTCTATCAGATTGCTATTGCCGGCCCCGAGGCTTCACTGAGACTCAGGGAGATACTGTCAAATTACCTGCCGGCGGCTGTGGTTGCAGCCTCGCCTGAGCCATCTGATCTTCCCCTGTTTAAAGGCAGGCATTCAGAGGGCAAAACTCTTCTGTACCCCTGTATCGGTAACAGTTGTCGATTGCCTGTAGAGAGCGCTGAGGTGCTGATGAGTAGAATTAATGAAGGCTGATTTGCCCGAACTCTGAGTCTTGCTATTTTGTCGTCGCAGCCTTAACCACGAGGCTCATCAACTCACCTATCCTGGGAGTATCTATCCATCTTACAACAACCACAAGGTCGTTCTCCTTGTCTATTATGATGTAATTGCCACCGAAGCCATCGGCATGGTATACTTTCTCTGATACTCCCTTCCATGGCGTTCCGGTGTTTGTCCACCACATATAGCCATAGGTTCTGTTTGCCTCGCTGGTATTGGTCACTGAGCTTACCCACTCTTTTGAGATCAGCTGTTTGCCATTCCAGTTTCCGTCACGAAGAAACAGCAGTCCGAACCTCGCCTGGTCGGCAGCGCTTATGAAAAGACCACCGCCGAAGTGCGCACCTCCGCTTACAGACTGCATCATGACGCCGTCAATATTTACCCATGAGTTTTCATAGCCATACCACCTCCATGTTGTAGAGGCGCCGATAGGATCCATTATTCTGTTTTTCAGGACCACGGGCAAGGGCTGGCGCATGACATGCAACAGTGAGTAGGCAAGCAGGTTAACCCTTACATCGTTGTACTTATATCTTGTTCCAGGTTCATTGAGAGTGCGGTTTTTCCAGTCGTCGATACCTCCGCGTGCCGGCGGTCTGTCGGCCCAGTCGTTAACACCCCAGAGTGTGCCCGACCAGTCAGATGTCTGTTGCAGGAGGTGCAGCCAGGTGATTTTCGAGTTGTGCACACCCTCGAACTTGTCATCCCAGACATACTTGTTGACCCTGTCGTTGATATTCCTGATCAGACCGTCGTCAATGGCCAGACCTGCCATTGTCGAGAGGAAGCTCTTGGTGACGCTGAAGGTCATGTCGACCCGGTTTATGTCGCCCCATTGAGCAACAATGTAACCGCCTTTGATTATCATGCCTGCCGGTCCGCCACGCGGCCTGACCGGACCGATTATCTCGAAGAAGGGTTCACGTCCGTAGCTTCTCAGTATGGCGATGCGGAGATCCCTTTCTGTTTTACTCTCGTTAGCCTCGGCAAATTTCACTGCACTGTCTATCCAAATGCGGTTCATCTTCATCTGCTCGGGTGTGCGTGTCTCCCAGTCGGTGCCGGGAAAGTAGAGCTTTTGTGCCCTCAGGTTACCGGAAATGGATAATAAAAATACCAGAATCAGTAGTGCCGGAATGATTGATAGTCGCTTCTTCATATTGTTATACTTGTAACTGTAATACATTTAGTCGATGCATAAGAATAATACTTGTAACTGTAATACATTTTGTCAATGCATCAGAATAATATTTGTACTGTAATACATTTTGTCAATGCATCAGAATAATATTTGTACTGTAATTCATTTTGTCAATGCATCAGAATAATATTTGTACTGTAATTCATTTTGTCAATGCATCAGAATAATACTTGTACTGTAATTCATTTTGTCAATGCATCAGAACCATTCGTAATTCATAACAAAGCTAAAATGGTCATGATGCATGCCTGAAAGATAGCTATGATTTTATTGTAAATTTTGAAAGATTTGCATTACTTTGTGAATAAACGTAAAAAATACACGTAAATAGGTAGTTAAATAACTGACGCAGATATGAAAAGGGGAGTAATTGTATTGTCAGCAGTTGTCGTTTTGGCTTTGACGGCAGGCACTATTACTGTGAAGGCAGATGATCCTGCCCTCAGGTCATGTAGTGATGCCGGCGGGTCAGCTGAAAATGAAATAGTATCGGATAATGGTCTGTCTTCTGCCATGCTTGAGGTAAGAGAGGCCGGCGCCAACTCTTTACGTATCAGCCTGATGCCAGTGGCATTGGGCGGAGTGCTGCCTGAAACGCCTTTGCTGGCTGAAGGACGTGAGTACCCTGATCCCCTGCTGAGGTTTGCACAGGGTGACACACCAAAATCAGTTTCAACAGCAAGGCTCAGTTTTGAGGTTCAGTCCTCTCCGTTGAGTATTTCGGTTTTTGAACGTACAGGCAGGTTGATACAGAGGCTTGTGTTCAATGATGATGGCAGTGTCTCTTTTATTCTTGATGGTGAGCCGGTTCTCGGTATGGGTGAAGGCGGACCACGGATGTCTGGTAACTGGAGAGAGCAGGAGATTGAGTTTAACAGGATGGGCAGGTACCACGAAATGGTTCCAAGATGGCAGGCAAATGCCTACGGTTCGCGCAATCCGGTTGCTTCACTTCTGGGTACAGGTGGCTGGGGTCTTTATGTTGTTGCTCCCTGGGTAGCGGTCGATCTTCAAAGGGGGATGGAAGGCAGGTTCATACCCTGGGTTCCGCCGGCAGAGAGGAGTGACAGCATCGACGGCCCGGTAACCAGGAGCATACAGGGCAGGCCTCCGATTGATGATATTATTCCCGGTTATTTTGATGTATTTGTGTTCAATGCACGTGATCCCCTTGCCTATATGAAGGAGTGGTCGGAGGTGACCGGCAGTGCAGTGATGCCGCCGAAATGGTCGCTGGGGTACATGCAATCGCACCGTACTCTTGAGGATGAGGATCAGTTGTTAAAGATTGTCAGGACTTTCAGGGAGAAGCGGATACCGGTTGATGCGGTGATATACCTGGGGACAGGTTTCTGTCCGCGAGGATGGAACACTCCGCAGCCCTCCTTTGATTTCAATCCCGAGGTTTTCAGGCGGGAGCCTTCAGAGGTTATAGGTGACCTTCATGCCATGAATGTAAAGGTCATAAACCATATCGTTCCGTGGAGGCGTGACAGGTTGCCAACGATTGACGGCAATATTCCACCGGCGCCGGGCGAGGTTGTTGACAAGTCGCACATGCTTGATTACTGGCTGCAGCACACTGATCTCGTAAAGGCGGGTGTTGACGCGTGGTGGCCCGATGAGGGTGACTGGTTCAACCTGTTTGAGCGTGTTAACAGGCACAAGCTCTACTATGTTGGTCCGCTGCATACAACTCCCGATGTACGACCCTGGAGTCTTCACCGCAACGGTCATGCGGGCATAGCCCAGTGGGGCGGGTGGGTATGGTCAGGCGACACCGATTCATCGTGGAAGACTCTTGAGGGTCAGATAGCCGTAGGGATTAATCACTCGCTAAGCCTCTCACCCTATTGGGGTTCTGATATAGGAGGATTTTATCCCAATGAGGAGCTTACAGGCGAGCTTTACGCACGGTGGTTCCAGTTTGGGGCCTTTTGTCCGTCGTTCCGGTCGCATGGCAGAACATGGTGGACGAGGTTGCCATGGGGATGGGGTCTGAGCGAGATGGGGCCGAGGGAGAACCGTGCCAATCCGCTGCCGTCAGAGTTGAATAATCCGCATATCGAACCTGTGTGTAAGTTATATGCCGAACTGAGGTACCGTCTGATGCCATACACATATACCCTGGCCTGGGAGGCCAGGGAGAGTGGTTTGCCGATGATGCGGGCCATGTGGCTTCACTATTCCAATGACCTCAGGACGCGTAGCATAGGTGACCAGTACATGTGGGGAAGGGACATTCTTGTTGCTCCGGTATTTGAGAAGGGCGCGACGAACCGTGAACTTTTCCTTCCTGAGGGTTCATGGTATGACTGGTGGACCGGCAGGCAGGTGCAGGGTGGAAGAAATGTTGTCAGGGAGGTTGATCTGATGACTATGCCGTTGTATGTGCGGGCAGGTGCCATCATTCCTCTCGATCCTGTAAGGCAGTATACCGGCGAGAAGGTTTCTGAGCCAATGACAATAAAAGTCTTCACCGGGGCATTCGGTGAGTTCGTAATGTATGAGGATGATGGTATTTCGCTTGATTACCTTGAGGGTGGATACAGCCTGACAAGGTTTGTCTGGGACCAGAGCAGGATGGTACTGTCTATTACCCCGTTGAAGGAGGGTTCTCTTGCGCCGGTGCCCCGCGAGCTGGAGGTGGTTCTGGTTCCATCAGGACAAACGAAAAGGGTTTACTGGGATGGCAGGGCTATGAATGTGAGGATGTAGCTCTTTTGGTTTATCTTTTCACGGAATTGAGGACGGCTGTTCTGAAGCCTGACACCAGTTCCTGTTCGTACGGATTGAAGAGTACCTGGCTCATGATTATTGCCACGATATTGTCAGTAGCGTTTATGGTGAACCATGTGTTGAATGCTCCGGCCCAGCCGTAGGTGTCAATAATTATATCGGGATTATGAGCCAACGGGTCGTTGTTTATTGAGAACCCGTAACCCATGGTGGAGGTTGGTGACCAGCGCAATGAACCGAGCTTATCGGAGAGCATCAGTCTGACTGTCTTTTCGTCGAGTATTCTCACGCCCCTGTATTCCCCGCCGTTCAGAATCGCCTGGCTGAAGATGAAATAATCATGCGTGCTGCTGCTGAGGCCGCTGCCGCCCGAGAAATATTTCTTTGCCCCGCTTACCGGGTAGTCAGCGCTGCCAGGCCTTCCCGCCGATCCTGAGCTTACTATCTTTCTCGTCATCGGGTTGACAGTGTAAACAGTTGCCAGCCTTGCTGAGATGTCTTCGTCATAGAAGAACTTCGTGTCTTTCATTTTCAGGGGACCGGTTATGTTTTTCTCAATATATTCACCCAGGGTCAGGCCTGACGCTACCTCCACAACCCTCCCGAGTACGTCAATGCTGAGACCATAGGAATATCTTGTGCCAGGATCGGACAGAAGTGGTAAATCGCCCAGCCTGTCGGTCACCTCCTTGATTGTTATGTCGTTGGAGTTTGCCAGGTCGGGTATCCTGTATTTGGAGTAGACCGGACTGATCGATCTTGATGAGAATGAGTATCCAATTCCCGAAGTATGGGTCAGCAGGTGATGTATTGTAATCTCTCCTTCTGCAGGTCTTGCTGTCCATGATGTGTCGGTTCTGTTCAGTTCAACCATTACCTCCGGGTCGGCGAATGAGGGAATAAACTTTGAGACAGGGTCGCCGAGGTTAATCAGCCCCTTTTCATAAAGTTGCATTATGGCTACAGCCACGACCGGCTTCGTCATGCTGGCAATACGGAAGATGGCATTTGTATCGAGAGCCATTTCCCCTTCCACATCGCGGAAGCCTTCTGCGTTGTGGTAAACAATTTTGCCATTCCGGGCCACGAGAATGGCCGCACCGGGAATCTTACCTTCTAACTGCATGACGGTGATAAGTCTCTCAATGTTCTTCAGGCTGTCGGTTATCATTCCTTCCGCTTCGGGATTTGAGTATGAAACCCAGCGTTGCTGATCTTTCTTAATTGCAATGCATGAGGTCAGAGCACATAATATTAGGAAGATAATGATAATAGAGCCTTTTGTTTTCATAGGTAAAAATTGTTTTTACATCGTTGTTGTGGTAAAGATATGAATAAGCGCAGTAACCTGGGACCTTTTAAAGGCTCAACAGATCATTTGGTTTTTAACCTTTGGTTTTGGGGATGAACAGGGAGTTGCCGTCATTGAATTTCCTGTCGAGAATCAAGTCAACCACCTGTACTCCGTTCATCATGGTACCATATAGACCATGGGCAAATTTTGGCTGATAGAGATTCCTGACAGGTGTTTTCATAGGCAGCCGCTTTGGCCCGAATTGCGTAACCAGTGATGCAATATCGTAGATGCTTCCTGTGGGGGAACCCGAGAAACGGGCATAAGTAGCGGGTGTCGCAATATCCTTAACTACTATATGTTTTTTCAGGTTGGGTATAAAATATTTCTCGGCTATTGAAATCAGGAAGTCAGCCCACTTCTCCTTCTCGGCCCGGTATTTTTCATAGTCTTTTTCACGCAGATCCTTCCATCCGTCAAGAGCCCACGGGGTGCTTCTGATCGTTATAGTGTTTTTGGCTCCTGTGGTCAGTGATGGACAGATTACTGCCACATGGAAGCAATCTTCAGTAAATCCGTGATTACCTGCAAGGAAAGCTTCGAACAGCTTCTCGGCTGTGCCAAGACCGGTCGATACCACATTATAGGGATAATCGAGATCAAGAGCCTTCAGGTCTATCTTGTCATCAAGTCCGAGTGCAATATTGACAGATGACGGGGACATTATGGTGTTGTTTAGCCGTTGTATGTATTTCTCAGGCAGGTGTTCCTCCCCAACCAGTTTTCGCATGGCCAGCATGGGGTCGACTGTGGTAATTACCTTGCCGGCGGTGATGGGTGCAGTGTCGCCTTTTATTTTCACACCTGATACACCCCCCTCCTTAACCTCAATCCTTTCCACCTCGGCATTGAATCTTATCTCTCCTCCCAGATACTGGAATTTCTCGGCAAGTTTTGCAGGGAACTCATCGAAGAAACGATAAGGCCGGTAGCACCTGGTCATTGATGAGAGCATCGCTCCGGTTGCGAGTATTGCAGAGGCACGGTCGGAGGGCACACCTGAGAAGGAGGTGAAAGTCTCCATTACCTCCCTCAGTTTAGTACCGGTGATATTAAACTTGTCGAGCAGTTCAGAGTATGTCCGGTTAAGGTTTGTAATTACCTTCGGGGCCTTGAAGGGAGTCGATAGTTTATCTGCCATGGTTGCATTGACCTTCAGCTTGCGAACCTGTCTGAAAAGATCTACAGAGTACTCCATAAGAGCAGTTATTTTGTCTGCATCAGCCGGGAATGTTTCGATAAGGTATTTTTTGAAGTTTTCTGCTCCTGCAGGTATCTTGTACTCATCAACGTGGTCGCCTTTTACAACCAGCCTTCGCATAAAGTTCTTCTCATACCTCTTCAGCGGGATATCGATTTCGAGATATTCAAGAATATCAATAATGTCTGGAAATAACTGTGTTGTTTCAAAAACATAGCCTCCTTTTTCATAAGCCGTACTGTAACCTCCCGGATAGCTGTTTTTCTCAACTATGAGGGTTTTCATCCCTGTGGTATTCTTCATCCACATCAATCCCGATGACAATCCGCTAAGACCGGCGCCAACAATAATCATGTCATAGTGATCTTTTCCGGAATAGTTAGATATCAGGGTGTCTCTCTTAAGCTGGGTAGTACTTTTCATGGAATGGATTATTAAGTGGTTGAAGCTACAATTTAGTTAAATTAATTCATCATGTGAAAAATATTAATCCCTGAAGGTAGAGAAAATTTTGAGCGCACGTTTGCTTATTCTGGCTTATGGCTGCAAGATTGATAATGATTACCTTGATATTGTCAGGGTTATTGATGAATGTTCGTGATGATGGTGCCCGGACAGCGTACATTAAGAAAGAAGGTTTTTCACTGCGGTGTGGACGGGACTCGAGCAGAAAATAAATGATTTACCAAAGGGTACGCTATTGTTGATTGATGATTTTATTGAAGAGTATGATTATGAAACAGCACGTAAAGTACTTCAACGATTAACTAATGATGGCAAATTAATGAGGTTAAATCGTGGGATTTACTATGTACCAAAAAAGGACGCTCTTTTGGGTATTATAAAACCTACTGCTGATCAAATAGCTGAATCAATTGCTAAAAGGGATAAAGCACGGATTATCCCAACCGGATCATTCGCATTGCATAAGTTAGGCATTACAACTCAAGTTCCAATGAATGTTGTGTATCTTACAGATGGCTCACCACGTAAAGTAAAGGTGGGTAATCAGAAAGTCTCTTTTAAAAGAACAAGTCCGAAAAACCTGGCAGTCAATCACTATTTATCAGGTCTAATAATTCAAGGATTAAAAAGCATAGGTGAGGGGAAAGTCGATGCAAGTCACATTTCCCAAATTAAAAAAGTGGTTGTCTCTTCAGGCAAAGTATCACAAATTAAAATGAACTTGCGTTATGCACCTGTCTGGATACAAAAAATTGTAAAAAAGATTCTAAATGATCTGAATAAAAGATAACTGGCGAAGCCTTACAAGATTTCAACTGCTAACATTTTCAGGAATAGCAAACAACCTATTCAACACTTACAACTAACTGTCATAAGTTATTCGGTATCTATGAAAATATTGATTGATATTTACTTTCAATTCTCTTTATTTCTGAGGCCGACAAAGCCACAAATTCTTTTTCTGTCGCTCTTTTTGATAACAATCCTTTATTCTGTTCCAGAAATCTAATCAGCAATGCGACCATTCTATCTGGCATCTCAAAATTGTCATCCAACCAAGTTTTCATAGCATCGTACTTTTGAAGGTAGGCAACTTCCTGTGGAATGATACTATCAATTGTTGATTCAACACATTCAAAAAGAAACTCGGACTGAACTGTAGCATCAAAATACCTATAATAATCAATAGTTTCATTTAAAACTTCAACATTATTATCTTCTGTTCTCTTCCATTTTATGAAATCAAGCATTGGTTGAGAATAAGTTTCAAGGACTTTTCGATAATCATCAATCCTGTCCAAAATTGCTGACGACACTGGGAATATTATTCCTTGAGGAGTGAATTTCATAACTGAGAGAAGATGGTGGATTAAGTATCTATGGATTCTCCCATTCCCATCCTCAAATGGGTGAATAAAAACAAATCCAAAAGCAATTATAGTTGCACTTAATACAGGATGAAAGTTATTACTTTCCAACAGTTTGGCAGTTTCAATTAATCCGTCGATTAAATTATTTAGATCTTGCCATCTTGCAGAAATATGTTCAGGAATTGGTTCTCCGGTAGTTCGATCATGTTCACCAACGAATCCCCCCTTCTTTCTAAGACCCATATCTACAAATCGACTATTCTCTATAACAATTTGTTGAAGACGAATCAATTCTTCCTTTGACAACGGTTTACTACCAGCCTGACCAATTGCCTTCCCCCATCTCAACGCTCTATTCTGAGTAGGTTTTTCTCCCTCTATTGTAAATGAAGCTTTTGAGTCTTTCAACAAAAGAAAAGCAGCGGTACGTAACAGAATATCTTTATGAATGCCATGAATTACTTCGACAGTTTTTTTCGCCAGGTTTCTGGAAATATAGTCCTCCAATTTTTCAGTTCGTCGTATTAGTGGGCAAAAATTAACTGTTCCGGGCAGATTATTACGTATTCTATGTCTTGATGAATTAATGCTTAAAGTACTTGCATATTGCAACTTATCATCCAGTAGTGGAATGAAATTCTTAAATGTAAGATCTGCAATCGGCAACTTTTTTTGCATTAACCATTCATATAAAAACCAAATCTTTCTCATATACTGTCCGGAATACTCGGACATTATGATGGTTACAAACTCTGATTGATCTATCCTTTCAAATAGTTTCTTAAAAAACAATAGGTTAACTCCTTCGTATTTCAATGCAAAGACTAAGTGTCCAGTTAATGTATCGGCAGGTTGATATTTCGGCCCAAACACTATCCACCCTGGTTTATTATAGTTCTTGTTTTTCCTGCTTATCAAAGCCAGAGAAACAGGGATCGGTACTTCCAATTTGTAATACTGGATAACGGCACCATAACCAGTTAAAAAACCGGTTTCTGGAGTTGTTCGTCCATGAAAAACGAGTATTTCTTGTGAAAATTGGGTATTTTCCATTGACTTATCTAAAATATAGGTATTTACAAATATATGAAAAATAGGTATAAAAGATGAAAAGTAGGTAAATAAAATGATAATTCGAGAAATGTAGGTATTCTTCTGAGACTGCGAAATTAGGTCTTAGCATAGAAAAGACTAATTTCAGATCCGGATCTTTGTTACTGCCACTCCTTTAAAAACTCTTTAAAGAGATGTGTTTTATGATGATCATTTAATAGGTGGTCCGGACCCTCTCCTCCATGAGTTATTCTGCAAGAGATTCAAAACCATTGCTGCTGCGCAGCAAATGGTTTATTGTTTGGACGGGATTGATCCGCCAGCCTTGATAAAAGCGAGTTGTCAGGGAGGAGGATTGCCTGAATTACCGGCCATTCTGTTAATACTGTCCGTAAAATCAGGCAGTTTAAAGAGATTTTAGTATAGTAGATTTTTCGTCAAATTATCACTTAATGATAATTTAGTGAAATATTTACTATCGCATTTTTTTGACCGGAAGTGATATTCATAATTATTTCAAAACTGAATATCTCGGATATTCATTATCTTCGGATTATCAATTTATGTATAATATCCAGATAATAATTGTCTGTAATTGGATATTTATTATCTTTGTATTGCCAAAAAGAATATAATAACAGGATAATAAATGTCTGTAAAATGAAAAAAATAGTTAATTGGGACATTATTAAAAGATTTTCTGGCGCTGATCAGGATTGCTTTACTTTTCAGGATGTGTTATTGGAGTACCCCGATGCAAACAGAATTTACTTATCGAGGGTTCTTTCCGGAATGGTTGAAAAGGGGATGCTGATAAAATTAAACCGTAGTCTTTATCATATTGTCCCTTCAAGTGCTGATCCCCAAAAATATATTCCGGATTGGCACCTTGTGGCCAAATATCTTATGAAAGGGAAAAAATACTATATAGGTTATTATTCGGCAATGCAAGTACATGGTCTAATAACACAACCAAGCCTGAAAGAGATTGTCGTAACAAATCTTCAGGTAAAACCTGCGATAAAAAAAATCCGGGGAATTGAATTCCAGTTTGTCTATCACATAGAACCAAGATTTTTTGGGTTTAAAAACACATGGATCGATAAGTATAATAAAGTAATGGTAAGTGATCTTGAGAAAACATTTGTTGATGCATTGACTCGTCCACATTTAAGTGGGGGACTGGTTGAGATTGGCAAAGCGTTGTATGAATCAAAGGACAAAATCGATTATCAAAAGTTACTTGAATATCTAAGCCGCAATGAAAACAAGGCCACAAAGAAGAGATTCTTGTTTCTTGTAGAATTGCTTGGTCTTACCTGGACAACCCATTATGATGAAATGTTAAAAGTGATTGGTCCAAGTTTTCCTGTTTTGGATACCACAGGTCCAAATCAAGGACGAAAGGATTCAAGATTTGGTTTGAAAATAAACATCGATGTAAGTACTATTAAAAACTCAATCTTCACATGATAAAACCTCAGGAAATTTCAAAAAAAGCAAGCAAAGAAGGTGTCAGACCTCAGCAAATTGAGAAGGATTATATCATTTCCTGGGTATTATGGGGAATATATAATCATGGTATTCTAAAGGATGCATTAATCTTTAAAGGCGGAACTGGTATTAAAAAGATTTTCATTGAGGACTACCGCTACTCTGAAGATATTGATTTTACACTTGACCCATCATTGGAGAAGACACTATCAGATGAAGATATTTATAAAGCATTTAATGAAATATTTGTAAGCATTAAAGAAGCAGCCAATATAGATCTTTCTATCCCTGAAGATTCAAAGGAAGTTCATGAATCAGGATCCCTCAAATTCTTCATTGATTATATTGGCCCTCTCGGAGGTAAGAGCGACCATATTAAAACCGATATCGGGAAAGGTGAAAAGCTTGAATTTGAAGTTGTAAAAAGAACGATGCTGAATGATTACTCATATCTTGAGGAAGAAGGGGAGGTAACTATTTTTAGTTATAGCCTGGAAGAAATAGTAATTGAAAAAATGGCTGCCTTGATGGGGAGGACAATTCCACGTGATTTATATGATTTCGAGTACTTAACAAACACTGAAGGAATTGAACTACAGGATGTTTTTATCGAATTTCAACAAAAAGCTGAACATAAAGGTCAGGATTCAAAAGAATTTGTTCAAAAGGTAACTGCAAAGGAGAAAATTTACGAGAAAGCCTGGACTGAAAATTTAAGCCATCAGATTAAGGATCTGCGAAAATTCAAAGACGTTTGGAGGGATTTTAACAAGCAATTGAGGCAGTTCGAGAAATGCAAGTAATGAATCGACCAGGTAAGTTACTTGAGATTTGCAAAACATTACAAAGTGATTAAACCAAACCCTTTTTCATTAAAAATGTCGTGAAATTGTTAGTCTGACTACCAATATTGGAAAATATTTAATGGATTCAGAAATCAAATTCCAGAAGTTCTTCTTCCTTGTTTACTGCATTCCAAAGCCTGATGGACATAATCTCATCAAACTCTCCATTTTCAGAAATGCTCCAAATTACAGGCGCATCTTTCAGCATTGTCTGACGGACGGTGATTATTTTATTCATGTTAAAGAAAAAAAGACTGCAGTACAGGTATCTTCTTTCTGTGTGGACATTGGTAAGTCTTACAATTTCAACATTATCTCCTTCCTTATAGGTATAGATTCTATCTAACTTCAATACTTTGCCCGGTGTGCAAATGCAGTCGCTGTCAATGAAGTACCAGGATGAAATAAAGTAGCATCCAAGACGAAGGAGCAAGGATTTTGTTCGTCTTCTAAGACGATGGAAGAAAAATTGTACCTTTAAATCTAACGTGTTCATAATATGATGGTTTTTTGTATCCCCCGGTAGCTACCCCCCCGGGGCACCCCTGGTCATAGAGCCTGGGGTGATGCGGGGAGAATATCTATCGGTATTTGTAATTCTTGGTTTAATATAAATACCAGGAATATTAAAATCTGATCCAAGAATCATTGAGAAAAAAATTTCAAAAATTGAAATTAATTGGCCAAAAATGACTTTTGAAAATTTTTTCCAGAAAAATAGAAGACTGAAATACAGTTAGTTTGAGAATTAATATGCTAAAAACATAATTATCTCATTTATAGACTAATAGTGATAAAAGTTTGTGGCAGATTTTGCGGATTTTGTGGCGGATTTTGTGGCAGAAAAGACAAAACCCCTTGATAATCAAGGGGTTTTGAGGGTATTGGGGCGGTGCGGACGGGACTCGAACCCGCGACCCCCGGCGTGACAGGCCGGTATTCTAACCAAACTGAACTACCGCACCAGAGTGAAATTGCGATGCAAAAATAGATGTTTTTTTGATATCACAAACAGGTTGGCAAAAAAAAATCATTCATGACAGTACACTAACCAAACCTGAAGAAGCTGAAGTTAACGCTGCCGTAATACCTGTGCTCATGAAATCCCTCTGAACTATCGAACGATATCTTGTCAGGATGTTCCATTATTAGCACCCCTTCGGGTTTAAGTATACCTGCATCTTTTACGAGGGCTGGGATTTCCTTCAGCCAGGGCAGGGCATAGGGTGGATCTGCAAATATGAGGTCAAAACTCCTGACTGCCTTTCGAAGGTATATTCTGACATCAGTGTTGAAGGATGTAACATTATCCATGTTCAATTCTTGCAACGTAGAGGTTATGAATCTGTAGTTTGACCTGTTAAGCTCCACCAGCTCGACCGATCTGACTCCACGGGAACAGAATTCATAGGTGATGCTGCCGGTTCCGGCAAAGAGATCAAGCACATCAATCTCGTCAAACTCGTACCTGTTTGCGAGGATGTTGAAGAGGCTCTCACGGGCATAATCGGTTGTTGGTCTTGCCCTGAAACCCTGGGGAGGCTTTATCACTTTACCCCTGTATTTCCCGCTTATTATTCGCAACTGGAAAGAGTGAACAGGTTCAGGTGGCGGTGGAGTATCTCCTCGCTGAAGACATAACTGAAATGGGATGAAACTGACGGTTTTGCATACCTGATTGTTGATATGTAGTCTGACAATCCTGCCCATATCTCATCAAATCTTACCGTTGCTCCACTCACGCTCAGTGGTGTTCCTGCAGGCAGATCAGATTTTTTCGCAACATACAGAAGGAAGTACATCAGGTCTGATGTGTTCCTGTGGTCAAATGTATTGCAAAGTTTCAAGTCCTCTCCTGTAAGGAGTACCACATTCATGAAATCCTTTTCCACGTGCAGGTGGAGCAGGTTCCGGGCCTGTGAGTGCTTGCCTGCACTAAGGCTGTAGAGAAGTGGTTTCAGATGATGTACAGGTTCAGAATGAGGAAAGAGCTGGCCAAGAAGAGCTTTGAGATCGGAATTCAGGGAGAAGATAAGGAAAGCATCAGGGTACCTGAGCCTGTTTACCAGAATCTCGTCGGTATCTTCCTTCTGATTATTGAGAAGGAAATAGTCATCACGTCCGGCTGGGTCATACAACTGGGCAGGCACAGCAGTCGCCCTTGCTGTCGGAACTACCATTCTGACATCTGCATATTTGCGGTTCAGGAAGTCATCGCGACGACAGACTGACTCTATCTCGTCAAGCGAAAACTTACCTTCATTGTCAGGTTCATAGGCCCTGAACAGTACATACTTATTCCTGAGTGTATCGAGAATTGCAAAATAAAATCCATCCAGGTTAGCCTGGATGGATAGTTTATAGTTTGCCGTGGAGTTTATATCCAGTGTCTCGTCAAAAAGCTCATTAAATGCCATTTCATGGCTATTATGTTAGTTTTCCCAGTTACCAGCGTTGTTATTAGGCTCCTTCACGTTGCCAACCCTCATTCCGGGGAAACCTGTTATCTCTCTTCTCAGAGCGTTGTAGTTGATTATCAGTTGCTTGTCGAGTCCCCTAAGGAATACGTCATTGAGTACGGACGCCTCAAAAACCTGTACAATAACCCTTGAGCCGGTTTCAACTGCAGCTGCGGCCATCTCAAACTGGGCACCCCCTGCGAATGGTAC
>CAYUOS010000031.1:0-17125 GCA_964446435.1 uncultured Rikenellaceae bacterium
AAATGTCACCACCAGGCGTTTTATAGAAAAGGTTGTCAGTACCTCCGGCTGAAGAAAGAAAAAAGAGTGTGTCATTCCTCATCTGGGCAGCCTGAAGGTCATCACGGCCTGGCTTGAGTATCACCGACCATTTGTCGTCGTAACGATTGTAATTGAACACACCTTCTCCGTTGTCTGTCAACAGTATGACTGACACGGCAGTGTTGTCTTCATTCCATGCCGGCCGTTGCGGATAGCCGTTTGCCGGGGTTGAAACCTCTCTGATGATTTTGCCTGTCGGGGCCTCAAGCAGTACCAGCCTGTTCTCCCCCGCAGGTGTACTCTCTGCTACTGCTATCATTGACCCGTCTGAAGAGATGGCCGGCGCAAGGTACCTCGTCTTGTGGGTTATACGTGTTGTTGTGCCTGTCTTCAGATCATGCACGGCAACTACCTGGTAATTCCTGTTCTCCCAGCGTGGGTCATACTGATACTCCGACCATGTGAGCCTGCCGGCACCATAGGATATGTAACAGGGATATGACCAGCCCATATAGAGTAACCTCTTCTCGACCTGGCCGTCATTTGTTATCAGTACAACGGAAGGGGGCTCTGAGAATGATGTCTTTATGCTTATAATTGAGTCTGAACCGACTGGGACCGGCGACATGTAGTTCATATAAGGCCTTCTTTTGAAGGGTTTTATGGCAGTGTAGCCAACAGGCATATCGCTGATTACTTCTTCATTCCATAGTTTACTCAGTTCCGAAAAGGTCTCCTCGTAGAGTCTCTTTTTAGTAAGATTTGCCGATTTTGCAAGGCTTATGTTAACCGGGTCTATCAGAAAGGGACTGGTCCCGGTCTTCCTTATGGCCTTCCTCAGAATATCTTCACCATACCTGGCCCGTGCGTATTCGGCCATCCTGAAACCATACCTGTAATGATCAGGGGTATAATCGCGGTACGACCCGAGCAATATTTTGTTATAGCTGTATCCACCTGGCTTCTGAAGATAAAGAGCCTTGAGTTCCTTATTGAAAGATGGATTATTGCCTCTGCCACCCGGTGTCAGGATGCTTTCATACAACACCGCTTCTCCCTCGTAGAACCAGAGGGGCAGCAAGGCTGCTGTCAGACCGCTGAACGCCTCTCCGGTAAGCAGTGACATGAAGCGCGTAAACCCGGTGTTCATGGCCCTCGTCTGCATTATATGTACGGTTTCGTGATAGGTTAGCGACAGCAGTTGATCTTCGGGGGTGCTGTTCTGGCCGGGCATAGGGTAGAGTTCCATCCTGTTGGGGGCAAGGCTGACATATCCGTTTGACTGGGTAGAGTAACTGTGAACAACCACATTGCTCCTCCTGCTGCGGACAGGTTGCCGGTAGATATTCTTCATCAGGCCATGGGCATTTTCAAGATAGAAGAGGGTTCTGAAAGCCTCTTCGCTGTATGGTGAAGGGAATACCACCCTGAAATTGTCACTCTTTATCTGGCTCCACCGAACCGATGCAGGGTTGGTGCCTGTTTCGTAAAACTGGGCAGCCAGCCGGGTTTGCGGAAGCATGAGAATAAGGAGTGATATGATGGTAAAGACTCTGTTCATTACCGAATAAGCAGGCAATAAAATTAACAATAAATACCATACACAGGTTCAAAAGGCATGGCCGCGGTCTGAGTATTAACAACGGATGTGATGGTTGAAATCTTGCGGTTTTTGTCAGAATAACACTCAAAATTCCTATTTTCGTCCGGCAAACCCCGGTAGATGGAAAGGAGAGGAGAATGAAGAATTTCAGACTGATAAACAACATAACCGGATGGGTAGTCTTCCTGGTAGCGGCGGTCACCTATCTTATGACAATGGAATCGACTGCAAGCCTCTGGGATTGCGGTGAATTTATTGCTTCCGCCTATAAAATGGAGGTTGGCCACCCTCCCGGGGCGCCCGTTTTCATGATAATGGGAAGGTTTTTCACTCTCTTTGCAGGCAATGATGTTACCAGAGTTGCACTGATGGCCAATGCCCTTTCTGCCCTTGCAAGCGCTTTTACCATTCTCTTTCTTTTCTGGTCGGTTACTCACCTCGCGAGAAGGATATTCCTGAGCGGGGAAGGTGACTTCACAACCGCCAACATAATTGCGGTAATGGGAGCCGGAGCTGTAGGTGCCCTCGTATATACCTTTTCTGATACATTCTGGTTCTCGGCTGTTGAGGCTGAGGTTTATGCAACATCTTCACTTTTCACTGCCATAGTATTCTGGGCCGGACTCCGCTGGGAGGAGAGCTATGGAGACGAACACGCTGACAAGTGGCTGATACTGATAGCATACCTGATGGGCCTCTCACTCGGTGTACATCTCCTTAACCTGCTTGTCATTCCGGCAATAACCTTTGTCTACTATTTCAGAAAGTTTCCGTTTTCATGGAAAGGCTTTGCTCTATCACTGGCTGTGTCGGTGATAATCCTGGTACTTATCATGTACGGAATTATTCCCGGTGTGCTTAAGGTCGCCTCACGCTTCGAACTTCTCTTTATCAATTCTCTGGGAATGCCATTTCATACCGGGGTACTGGTGCATGTCATTATGCTTGCAGCTTTTATAATCATGGCTGTCAGGCTCACAATGCTCAAGGTAAGCCGGACAAGGATTGCGGTAGTATCAATAGGCGCAGTATTGCTTTCGGGAATGTGGCTTCTTTCAGATTCGATCTCACTGAATATAGTTATACTGGCTGCGCTGAGCCTGCTGGTATGGATGTGGGCGCAGAAGAGGAGAGATATTCTCAATACTGCTCTTACGTCAATGATGGTGATACTCATAGGATACTCCTCCTTTGCCATCATCCTTATACGCTCTTCTGCAAATCCCCCGATGGACGAGAATAATCCCGAGCATATCTTCAACCTTATCTATTATCTCAACCGCGAGCAGTATGGACAGAGGCCGCTTATATATGGGCAGTACTACAATGCCCCGGTAATAGACTACAAAACCGATGGCAAACCGACCTATAATCCGGTTGGCGACAGATATGTAATTACAAACAGAAGTCTCAGGAGCGTATACGATGAGAGGTTCAAGACGGTATTCCCGAGAATGTGGAGTAGTTCACCTGACCACATTGAGAGATACAGGGAGTGGGGCATGGTTCAGGGTGTTCCGATACAGGTTACAGATCCGTCAACCGGCGAACGCAGGATAGAGAGAAAACCCAGGTTCTCAGAGAACCTCAGGTTCATGTTTTCATACCAGACAGGGTTCATGTATTTCAGGTATTTCATGTGGAACTTTGCAGGCAGGCAGAATGATGTGCAGAGCCAGGGGGGATCAGTAAACGGAAACTGGATTTCAGGAATTGATTTCCTTGACCGGGCAAGGGTAGGAACCGTAAAGGGGATGCCCGACGAGATGCGGAACGATCCCTCAAGGAATAAATACTACCTGCTTCCACTGCTGCTAGGGATGCTGGGTCTGGTATACCAGTTGAACCGCGATGTTCGCAACTGGTGGATAGTAAGCCTGCTCTTCATAATGACAGGACTGGCAATTGTTATCTACCTCAACCAGTATCCGAATCAGCCCCGTGAGCGTGACTATGCCTATGCCGGCTCGTTTTATGCCTTTGCAATATGGATTGGCCTTGGGGTTCTGTTCCTTTATGACCTGCTCTCGAAAGTGCTCAACCGCACAGTTGCGGCAACACTGGCAGTGTCAATGTCGATGGCAGTGCCAACTCTGATGGCTGTTGAAAACTGGGACGATCACGACCGGTCGGGCAGGTACCTTACAACCGATGTCGCTTCAAACTATCTTAACAGCTGTGCTCCCAATGCAATACTCTTCACAAATGGTGACAATGACACGTTCCCTTTGTGGTACGCACAGGAGGTAGAGGGCGTCAGAACCGATGTGCGGGTCTGTAACCTGATGCTACTGAATACAGACTGGTATATCGACCAGATGAAAATGAAGGTGTACGAATCTGATCCATTGCCGCTGACGCTTCCAGCAGAAAAGTATTTTGAGGGAATAAACAACCAGGTCTATATTGTCGAGAGGTATAAGGAACCGGCAAATGCTGCCCAGGTTATCGATTTTGTAAGAAGTAACGACCAGGCATCAAGAATAAGAATCTCCGCAACCGAGGAGATCGACTATATTCCCACACGTACCATCAGGATTCCTGTTGACAGGGAGAAGGTCATCGCAAGTGGTACGGTCAGGCCGGAAGATGCCGACCTTATTGTACCCTATATTGACATAAACCTTACCGGCCATGCAATAATGAAGAGTCAGCTGATGGTTATTGACCTGCTTGCCCATAATGAGTGGGAAAGACCAATATATTTTGTTTCGGGATATCATGGCGATGCAATGGGACTTGAGGAGTATTTTCAGCTTGAGGGAATAGCCTACAGGCTGGTGCCGATTAAGTCACACAACAGGAACTGGCTTGACTATGGTCGTGTAGATACCGATATTCTCTACGAGAACATGATGAACAGGTTCAGGTGGAGAGGTGCAAATGATCAGGATGTCTGGCTCGATTATTTCCACAGGAGGACCCTCACAGTTATCAAGGCAAGGTACAACTTTGCCAGGCTGGCAACTGAACTGGTTGCCGAGGGCAAGACTGAGAAGGCCGTCGCTGTGCTGAACCATTGTCTTAATCAACTGCCCTTCTTTAATTTGCCCCATGATCTTTTTACCTCAGACCTGGTTTCTGCATGCTTTGCAGCGGGAATGAGAGAACAGGCTCTCGAGTTGGCCGGGGAGGGTGCTGAATGGTTCTTCAGACGGATTGAGTATTTTCTTGCCCAGTCTCCGGGTTTCGTTTACTCAGCCGAGTATGAGATACAGATAGCGATGCAGTACGTTTCAAAAATAGCTGACTCGCTGGTTGCAAACGGCCATGAAGAGAAAGGTGGGGAAATGAATGAGAAACTTGAGAACCTCTATGCCACGTTTATGCTGATAAGAAGAGCTTACGGCGGGGGAGTTTAGGAGGTGCAGGCTACGATTGAACGTATTCTTTCCTTACCAGGTACTTCTCGACAAGGCTCAAAAGCCTCTCCGGAAAGAGTGGCTTCAGGACAAATTCATTGCAACCGGCTACATAGGATTCTCTCCTTATCTGGTCTGAACTGTAGGCTGTTACCATTATTACCGGCGTCACCTTGTCCCTCTTCCTGAAAAGCTTTATGCAGTCTACACCGTTAATATATGGAATCAGAAAGTCCATTATCACAAAATCAATAACGGTACCTTCCAGCATAATATAATCATTGAACTCCCTTCCATTCCTTAACACTGTAATTTCCGCTCCGGTATTCCTCAGCAATGACTCGTAATACTTTACCGAGGGAACGTCGTCGTCAACTATAATGATGCTTTTGTTACTGAGGTCCGACAGGGAAAAACTCGACATTACAAATTTGTTATGGTTGGTTGTATCAATATGTAAAAATAGTAACTGAAACCGAGGTAGTGGTACTAATCCACCTCAGTTTTCAACAAGTTATTAACAGGATAAATAATTATGATGTAAATTCTCAATTTACTATTTTTGGTAAGAATAGAATTCAGGCCTCTAATACCAATAGTTATGAAAAGTTCAAGGAAAAGACCGGGATTTATCCTTCTTGCAATCGTGTATTTTACAGCGACATCAACCGCCGGAGCACAGGGTGGGGTAAGCAATTCCACGAGGGCTCTCTTCATTTTTGACATAGTCAGTTACATAAATTATGGTGACGGTTTGAAGGACAATGAGTTCTTCAGGATCGGCGTACTTGATGACAACGCGGCACTTTTCTGGGAGATGGGGGCCATGGCGCGTACCAGAACGCGTATTCATGATAAACCTGTTAACATTACCTATTTCAATAATGAATCGAAAATTACTCCCACTGAGGTGCTGTTTCTGAATAAGAGAAGTGGGTTTGACCTGAAAAAGGTCAGGGAGATGATTGGAGGAAACCAGACTCTGCTGATTACTGAGGGATATGATTTTAATGAATCGATGTTAAACATTGTCTTTGTCGATGGCGCTGCGCAATATGAGATGCATGAGGATAAACTGATCGAAGCTGGTCTTTCGGCAAACCGTGTAATTCTGGCAGCATCGATAAAAACCAAGGAGGACTGGGAGATATTGTTTGAAAAAGCCCAGGATGAGATTAAAATGCAGAAGCAGCAGATAGCCGAACAACAGGTTGTTATTGAAGCCCAGAGGGCAGAGATAGTGCTGCAGAAGACTTTGCTCGACAGTCTCGACAGTGCCATAGCCGAAAAGGAGATAGTGCTGGTAGAGAAACAGCGTCAGCTTGACAGGCAGATGTCGCAGATAGAGAGGCAGGGTCGTGACATAGTTGTGCAGCGCTCAACAATTGAGACTCAGCAGAAGGAGGTGTCAGATCAGAGGGAGGTGCTCGCCGCTCAGCGCGAAGAGATTGCCGGCCAGATTAAAAAGCTCGATGAGCAGCTTATACTGATCGGCAGGCAGGAGGAGAGGATAAAAACCCAGCTGGCTACCCTTGAAAAGCAAAGGCTTATACTTTGGTTTGTGTCATTCGTCCTGCTGCTATTCATCTTCCTGGCTTACAACATCTACAGGAATTACCGGATCAAGAAGGAGGCAAATCTGAGGCTTGAGGAGAAGAACCGGACAATAACCGCCCAGAAGGACGAGATTGAGAAGCAGCGTGACATAGCCGCAATGCAGAGAGACCAGATTGCATATCAGAAAAAGCATATTACAGACAGTATTGTCTATGCAAAGAGGATACAGACAGCACTGCTGCCGTCTCTCGAACTATTCAGTGATGAGCTCGAACACTTCGTGCTCTATAAGCCTCTTGATATTGTGAGTGGGGATTTTTACTGGGTTA
Organism: uncultured Rikenellaceae bacterium; assembly: GCA_964446435.1. Classification (GTDB taxonomy): domain Bacteria; phylum Bacteroidota; class Bacteroidia; order Bacteroidales; family VadinHA17; genus SLNP01. Next base: position 6,873 of record CAYUOS010000031.1, read on the forward strand.
ACCGTCAGGGTAACCTGCAGACAATAATCTCTGCAGACTGTACAGGCCATGGGGTACCTGGTGCCTTCATGAGCATGCTGGGTGTTACAATGCTTAATGAAATCATACTCGCCAAGGATATTGTAATGCCCGACCAGATACTGAACAACCTGAGAAGAGAGATAATCGGAGCCCTTAAGCAATCAGAGGCAGATGATAAGGTTAAGGATGGAATGGACATGGCCGTTTGCGTTATTGACTTCAGTACATCAAGACTGTATTATGCGGGAGCAAACTGTCCGCTCTATCTGATAAGGGGTAAGGAGCTTACTCACTACAGGCCTGACAAGATGCCCGTGGCAATTCACTACCGGATGGGAGACTTTACACTTCACACCATTGAACTGATGAAGGGCGACTGTTTCTATATCTTCTCAGATGGATATGCCGACCAATTCGGGGGGCCTGACCAGAAAAAATTCATGTCTGCCCGTATGAAGGAGGAGCTTGTAAGAGTCTCTGAGATGCCTATGATACAGCAGGGAGAAAGACTCAATGATCTCTTTGTCAAATGGCAGGGAGACAATCCGCAGGTGGATGATGTCACTATTATAGGGATCAGATACTGATCAGTTGCATTCCACTTTGGTCACCTCTCCATTCAAAGGATTGGTAAATGACGGATTTGCCAGCTTAAAAGTGGTTAGCTCTGCTCCGCAATAGGTGGCTTTATCAATGCTCCTGATAAAATTTCCCGAGCTGTCCCTGGTAACGATTTCACATTCCTCGCACTTCTGGAAAAGCTTCTCACACGACGTCAGGGAAATGGCCATCAGTATAAACCCGGCGGATAATAGGCTGATTCGTTTCATAGTCTTTCGATTATAATGAAACATTGATAAGTGTCGTTATCTGCATTCCCATTTGGTAGTTGTTGAACCGTCGATATGCGGTTTTCTAGCTAGAATTTCAGCCAAAGCCTCATCACAATATACAGCCTCAGAGTATTCAACGAAAATTGTGCCATCAGCATTGTACATTACCTTTTTGCAGGTCTTGCAATTCCCGAACAACATCTCGCACGAGCTGGTTGAGATTGCCAACAGAATGAAAAAAGTCGCATATGCCACTTTGCGTTTCATGATCTATCTCGATTTTAAATCAAAGATAAGATTGTTTTTACATAATTATATCTGTGTAACGGAAGAAAAAAACCCTCTTCTTTGCCGGAAGAGGGTTTTCATGCCTGAGAAAATTCAGAGAGTTTATCTAAGCCTTATATCAACTCTCTTGCTGTCGGTCCCTCCGTTCTTTGACCAGATATCAAATTCAACCCACCCCGAGTTTCCAGTCATCGATACAAGGTAGGTATAGCTGAGTTTCTCCTGCCCGCGCAAACGGAACTGAAGCTCCTTGCTGCTGGTCATCCTTGAAGCGGCTGTACCGGCGCCTGCTCCTGCACCTGCCCGTGCGCCTCCTCGCGCCGTGGCTCCGACCGGGATTATTGAAACATTGTTGCTGGTCTTCATCGTCAGTTTGTCCTGAACAGCCCTGCCGAGCTGAACAGACATGTCGGAAGCGGTCGGATAAACCTTGTCGTTAGCAACAGTAACCGTTACCCTGTATACATCAGCATTCACCGGCTCTATATCAATATTGTCAATTTTCACCACAGGGAACTGGTTTACACAATAGAGTACGAAAAGGGCATTCTTCTCGGCCTCCTGTTCAATATACCTTGAAGGGGGAGTGCGGCCGATATGCTTCCTGGCAGTACCTCCCATCCATATCGGGCCGAAATCGGGATGGTTGAACTGATAGGGAACAATCCAGCCAGCCTCTGTCAGATCGAGTTCGAGCCATTTCTGAAACTCCTCGTCACTCACGCGGTTGTCGTTGTTTATATCTGCAAACGGGGTAGGCGAACCCCAAAGCTCCATAAGATAACTGTATGCGCCCAGCATATAGTAAGCTGAAGCGTGAGCCTGACCTGACAAGCCACCGATTACCGCATTGTAGTTCTTAAGGATATATGCACCTTCCGATACAATTTTTGTCTGCACATCCATGTCGTGCCTGTACTCGGGTGATACCTGTCTTGGGTACAGTTGTGCGTACTTGTTAGTCCTCCGCATCTCCTCAAGCCTCGCTGTTACCGTCTGGCTGAACTGAGCCTGTGCTTCAGCGGTGGTGCGCATTGCCGGCGGTGCCTGGAACATAATCAGCCTACCGGTATTGTGATAATGGAAGGAAGCGAAGATGTTCGGATGCTTCATCTGGAACTCAAATACATTCCTGGTTTCAGGTTCTGAAAGAGGATAAAACTCACCATCACGAAGATTCCATCCATATGGGAAATTGCGGTTCGGGTCAGGCCCGCCTATATCATCCTCATTCAGCATGCCATCACCATCGTTGTCAAATCCCTCAGCTCCTATGCGGGTAAATCTCAGACCGACAAAACTGTCATCCTCAACCCTGATGAACCGTCTCTTGTCTGCCGAAAGCCTGAAATCACCCTTCGGATCCTCTCGGTACATCATTGTCAGTTCTCCATCGCCGTCTACATCCTCGGTCAGATCTTCATCGTAGAGGCCGTCTCCGTCGTTATCCTCCGGACGGTATGTCTCTCTCGGGTTGTTCTCGGTATTCGGAAAGGCAACATAGCTGTCATTGGCATCGACATTCAGCCCGGGAAGGATATAGAATGTATACTTGTTGACAAGGTTATAGACATAGGGATCATAATCATAGCGTGTAAGCAGGTACCAGGCAAGGTATAGCGAGCAGGTGATTCCGTTAACCTCATTACCGTGTATGGCTCCGTCAACCCACATAGCCGGTTTGTCGCCGTGCTTCCCTGTCGCCTTGCTTGTGATTGTCAGCAGGAACTGGTCACGACCCATACGGCTCTTGCCTATGCTTTGAATATCTGCCAGTTGGGGATACTGCTTCTGGAGGTCATGCATTATCTTGGTCCATTCGGCATAGTTATAGTACCTCTTCCACGATATCGCGAAGTCGAGATCACCGTAATAGCCGCCCATATTCATCTGTAGCTTCTTCTGGGCACCGGCTGGTTGCGGCAGGAATAATATGACTGTGAAAAGTGCCGCTGCTGCGATAGCAATATTTCTCTTAATTGTTTTCATCTCCGGTTCCTCCCTATTTTACGGTTATTTCCTTCACTGCCGTGCCTCCCTTCTGCGAGGTGACAACTATTTTCAGGGGTACATTACCTTTAACCCCGAGTATCCAGCGAACCTCTGTACGGTTGTTACCTCCACGGATAACTCCCGGAACAACGGTTGTACCTCCCAAAACGCCTATCCTTCTCCATACCGAGCCTTCAAGATATTCAACATCCTTGCGGTCGGTTATAAGCCATACAACGTCTTCACGCAGGTTGGGCAGAGAGGTTCCCCTGGCCATCTGGGTTGGAAGGGCTCCCTGGTTTTCTATTGTAGCCGTTACCTCTATTATCCTGTAGCGCCCTGTGCCCTTGCCCCTGGTTATTGTAACCGCCTGTCCGTCAGATGAAACAGTCGCATCCCTGTCGTCTCCGGTATGCAATACCCTTGCAGACGCCTGTGTGATTCTAATGTCGGGAAGGAGCCCTGCCCTGTAAAACTCAAACTGCCAGTGCTTTTCGCAGACGTGAAGAAGGGGTTCTCCGGGAAGTGCATTGTTGGAGGAATAGATTGACCTCCAGCCTCCTATCTCGCCATCGCCATGGTCGGGGTGCTTAAAGCCTTTCCAGTTGACGAAGAGTGACCCATTGTACTTTTCATCCTGGTATTTCAGGAGGGCCCTCTGAAGATTGACCTGCCTGTCAGGTCCTTCCGCTATCACCAGCCCTGGTACATCCTTCGCGGGGTTCCACAGTTCTGTTGTCAGAGCGTAAATACCCTGCTGTGCATGCAGCCAGTCAATTACCATCCCGTAGCCGTAACGCCTGTCAGCTGTCTCGTTGTAGCTCGACTTCCAGTAGTAGGGAAAATCATAGCCTCTTGCAACTACATATTTGTTGGCACCTTTCTCTCTGTGTCTTGCCTTGTATTCATCAAGCCTCTGCGGATTGAGCCACTCTTCAGGAACCTCTTCACCAAGAATCTCGAGGTACTTCTTTCCCATTACAAAATCATAATATGCAATGTCAGTATCATGCATCGTTGTATTCGGGGCTGTTCCCATCGGCCTGTAGGTGAATCCTCCGCTGGTATGGTAGAAATTGGCATTAAGAATATTGCGGTAGCTCATGAAGAATTCGGCAATGGCGTGTGCCTCGGGTGATGAGGTCGGGTAAAAACCCTGGCCTCCCGGCTTTCCGTCATCGGTCCACCAGCCTTCAGGGTAGTTTCGGTTTACATCGATGCCATCCGATGGAAGCTGTCCCATCCTTCGGTTGCCTGAATCATCGCGGTACTCGGTTATTACCCTGTAGCGCTGTTTCGTAGTGGTCTCGTTGGGCCTGAGCCTTACCATCAGACGCTGGTCGACATCGTCAATCACGAACTCCCCCTCAGGATGCTTGTAACGGAACTGTGGTATAAGTCCGTTTGGTACAGGCTTCCCTTCGAGGTTTGTGGTGCGGTACATCGAATTGCTGCGTTGCGGAATACCCATCTCTACACTGTTGTATACCCCGTCGGGGTTGTCGATAGGACAGATATAGAATGCTACCCTGTCAACCAGCTCGGTTATCTCGCGATTGTCACCATAGCCTGAAACCAGCTTGTCGATAATGTACAGGCACACTTCCGTAGAGGTGTATTCGTTCCCGTGGGTGGCACCGCTGATGTAGTGTCCCGGCTTTCCCATGTGCGATTTCATGGGAGAGACGTTCTTGATGTTCTCTGCGCGCACGTTTTCGAGTTTTACATGCTTGTCAATGGTAGTGCCATTTTTCATGTTGGAAACCACCATTACATAAATAGGCCGCCCCAGGGCACTGGTGCCAATCTGAAGCAGCTCGGTTATATCGGGATAAGCCGCTGTTACCTTCTTGAGGTAATCGACTGTCGCGGTATAACCGTGGTATTTGTCAAAGGTGATCGGTACCTTCTGCCTTGCAGATGATTGCAGCGCCGGCAACAGTGCCATCATCATCGCCAGAACCAGGAAAAGGAGTCTCTGTCTTTTGTTCATGTCGGTCATTTTGTAAGGTTAAAAAACAGCTCATATTAAGAAATTTATGGCAAACACGGTTGATGTCAGGTATGTTATATAATGGATTTAACAATTTTTAGCAATGGGTGAAAACAGGGTGCAGCAAACAGAATACCTGACAGTCTTTGTGGTAAAGAACATAAATGTTTAACTTGCAAAAAAATAAAGACATGGAAGAGAACAGAATGAAAAAGCATGTAACTGCTGTTGCTGCTATCAGGATTTCATTGCATTCGCTGGGTTTGATAGGGATTATAATCGCCGGTATTGCAGTCAGGTTTGCCTTCGATTTTATACCGGTTGAGGAAGTTCCTGAGTTTGTATTGCCACTTGTTCAGGGAATAGTCTACTTCTTATTCACGGTAATTGGGCTGATATCAGTACTTGGCCTTATCGGAGCTGTCGGGTTATTGGCAAACAAGGCATGGGCAAGAATACTCTCCATTGTGGTTGCAGCCCTCTGTTGCCTCAACATTCCTATCGGTACCCTTTCGGGTGTGTATACCATCTGGGTGCTCTTACAGGATGAGACAATTGCGATGTTTAAAAAGTGAGCCCGAAAATTGGCTCCAGCCTTGTAACTGCCCGTGATGCCTTGCGGGTTGAGCGCTCTTTCAGCTCATTGATATAGTCTTCATACAGCATCAGCCTACGCTTGCGACCGGCAATGCCGCTTACATGATTATATACATACAGGGGATTTACAACCTGCCATCTTGTTTCTCCGCTTACCTTATCCCTGCCAATGGTTACCGGTAATACCATTCCCAGCCTGTGAGCGGGCGAATACATCGTGGTAGTGAAGTTGCCAAGTGAGTACGCTATCAGTGTCTTACGAACTCCTGACGCGGCCAGTGCTGAAGGCGTTTCCCATATTTCGCAAGGCTGTATTACATGAGGATGACTGCCTATTACCAGGTCGGCCCCTGCCTCGGCGAGTCTCCTTGCCAGGCTTACAATTGCAGCATCAGGGAACATCTCATACTCATAGCCCCAGTGCAGGTAGAGCACCTTAATATCGACAGAGTCTGCCTCCATGGCGGCAATTACAGATTTAGCCGCTTTTATATCGATTGCTTCATTGTTCAGTGGGGCTATTCCGGGAATAACATTCATCATCAGCTTTCCGTCCTCAATCAGAGCAGGCTTGTTGAGACCCCAGCCCGCAGCATGGAAGCCAATGCGTATACCTTTGCTTTCAGCTATGATATAGTCAGGCAGACTGTCGCCGGGCAATGATGCTCCTGTTGCCTTTATGCCTTCGGCATGAAGGAAGGCATGGGTTCCGGCAAGGCCCTGTGCACCCCTGTCAAATGGATGGTTGTTGGCAAGCGAAAGGGCGGTGAAGATACTGGTTCCGTCTTCCCTGCGGAACGACCTCAGCAGGCCCGGCCTGGCATTGTATCTTACATAATCGGGAAACAGCGACGGTACGCCGGAGAGTGTGTCAATCGGGGTTTCAAGGTTGCCGAACACCATGTCGAAGGCAGACAATCCAGCTACGAGCCTTTCATCGGCAAAGGTGTCCCATGAGTTGCGTATCCACATAATGTCTCCCACGAAAGCTATTGAAACTGTCTCCTGACAATCAGGTCTTGCAACGCTGGTGGTCCTCAGGTTTTCAGCCTGGCCGGCAAAGTGATCCCTCAGGCTGTCAGGGTCGCACCAGTTGAGTATGAAACTCTTTCTGAGATATTTCAGGCCATTGGGAAGAGCCTCTCCAAGACTCAGACCCTCAGCCCTGAATCCTATGCACCTGGGATTCTCGCCCGGCATCATCAGTGAGGCACAGGCCCCGCAGAAGACAGACACGACTATTGCAATCCTTATTTTGCGTTTCCTGACTGAACTGATAAGGGTCGTTATGGATTTCATGACGATTTTTGAACTGGTCAAAAATAATGAAACCACGACAATTCTCGGCAGGCGTGAAAAAACTGCTAAATTTGCCGCATAATTCCATTTTCAATGAGCGAAGACAACAAGATCATTTTCTCGATGTACCGGGTCAGCAAGACCTATCCACCGCACAAGCAGGTGATAAAGGATATTTCACTCTCATTTTTTCTCGGGGCCAAGATCGGTATTATCGGTCTGAACGGTTCCGGCAAGTCAACCCTGTTGAAGATTATCGCCGGCGAAGAGAAATCATTTCAGGGAGAGGTGGCATTCAGTGCAGGTTATACTACAGGAATTCTTCACCAGGAGCCTCTGATGGACGAGACCCGTACTGTTCGTGAAGTGGTAGAAGAGGGGGCACAGGAGATTGTGGCCGTTATGAAGGAGTATGAAGAGATCAACAACAGGTTTGGTGATCCTGAGGTTTATGAAAACCCCGAAAAGATGCAGGCCCTGATGGACAGGCAGGCTCTGCTGCAGGAACAGATCGACTTTCATGATGGATGGAACCTCGAGAACAGGCTCGAGAGGGCTATGGATGCATTAAGGTGCCCCGAGGGTGACAAGCCGGTGAGTGTGCTTTCTGGAGGTGAGAAAAGGAGGGTTGCTCTCTGCAGACTTTTGCTGCGACAGCCGGATGTGCTCTTGCTCGACGAACCAACCAACCACCTCGATGCCGAGTCGGTGCACTGGCTCGAAACACATCTGCAGCAATACAAGGGAACCGTGATATGTGTCACACATGACAGATATTTTCTCGACAAGGTAGCCGGGTGGATACTCGAACTCGACAGGGGAGAGGGGATACCCTGGAAGGGAAATTACTCTTCATGGCTTGAGCAGAAGTCAAAGAGACTCGAGGTTGAGGAGAAGGGAAACATAAAGAGGCGCAAGACTCTCGAGAGGGAACTCGATTGGGTACGTATGGCCCCGAAGGCCAGGCATGCCAAGTCAAAGGCCCGGCTCGGGGCTTATGAGAACCTGCTTAATCAGGACGTGAAACAGAAGGAGGAACGTCTCGAACTGGTAATACCTAACGGGCCACGGCTTGGTGACAAGGTAATTAAAGCCGATAAGGTTTCAAAGGCATTTGGCGACAAGCTGCTCTTTGACAATCTTTCCTTTGATCTGCCGCCAAATGGAATCGTAGGTGTAATCGGACCAAACGGAGCCGGAAAGACAACTCTGTTCAGGATGATAATGGGACAGGAGAGTTGCAATACAGGATCATTTAAACTTGGTGAGACCGTGGTGCCTGGTTATGTCGATCAGTCACACGCAGACATCGACCCCGAGAAGACAGTCTACCAGGTTATATCGGGAGGTTATGATGAGGTGATGCTGGGGAGCAAGCCTGTCAATGCAAGGGCCTATGCTGCCAGGTTCAATTTTACAGGTGCCGACCAGGAGAAAAAATGCGGGGTGCTTTCAGGCGGTGAAAGAAACAGGCTCCACCTTGCCCTCACTGTTAAATCGGGTGCAAATGTGCTTCTGCTTGACGAACCAACAAATGATATAGATGTCAATACCCTTCGTGCCCTCGAGGAGGGTCTCGAGAATTTTGCAGGTTGTGCTGTAATAATATCTCATGACAGGTGGTTCCTTGACAGGGTTGCTACGCACATACTTGCCTTCGAGGGTGATTCAAAGGTCGTTTGGTTCGAAGGATCATACTCTGAGTATGAGGAGAACTATCTTAAACGTACGAATTCAGCGGGCCCCGTGCGGGTTAAATACCGTAAGCTGGTTAAGTAGATGGAAAATGAGACCAGGTACCAGGTACCGGGTTCCAGGGATGAGATAAAGAGAGTATAGATGGATAGTTCTGATTTTGATTTTTCAGCTGGTGAGCGCCGCAGGGTATGGAATTACCTTGTCGATAAGCTCGAGCGTCACTACAGCGACCCGTCACAGGTCAGGGTGGCTCCTCCGCTCGAGCCTGAGGTTGTTAGAGACTATTGTGCTGTTGACTTCACCACCCCTGTAAAGCCACAGGATGCCATTGACTATGTTACCGCAGGGCTCGATCAGTTTATTGTTCATACATCACACCCGGGGTACTATGGCCTCTTCAACCCGCGGCCTGCCTTCGCCGGTATTATTGCCGATGCAATCACTGCGGTCTACAATCCCCAGATGGCTGCATGGTCACACTCTCCGTTTGCTGTCGAAGCTGAAAGCCATGTCATCAGGGAGTTCGGCAGGAAGTTCGGGTATGAACCCGGCTCTATTGACGGTACCTTCACAAATGCCGGAGCTGAGGCAAACCATACTGCCCTGCTTGTTGCACTGACGCGCCTGGTGCCTGGTTTCGCTGAAGAGGGACTGGCAGGCAACGACCGGCGACCTGTAATATATGTTTCTCAGGAAAGCCATCACTCTTTTCTGAAGGCAGCAGGGCTGTCGGGCATGGGTCGCAGAAGCGTCAGGAATATAGCTACCGGGGCCGGGTACGCTATTGACGTTAAGGCGCTTAGGAAAAGAATTGCAGAAGATATTGCAGCAGGATACCTGCCGGTAATGGTGGTGTCTACGATCGGAACCACGGGTATGGGGGCCATCGATCCGATAAAAGAGATAGACAGTGTGGCAAGGGAATATGGTATGTGGCACCATGCTGATGCTGCCTGGGGGGGCGCCGTTGCTCTCTCATCGAAGCATCGTCATCTGGTTGATGGTCTGGAACTCGCAGATTCGATAACATTTGATGCCCACAAATGGCTGTCGGTTCCAATGGCAGCGGGTATGCTGATTACAAGACACCCTGCTGCCCTGCTTGAGACCTTCAGGATAACAGCCGATTATATGCCCAGGGAGGGTAAGGAGTTTGAAATAATCGATCCCTTCACCCATTCTATACAGTGGTCGAGACGATTTACAGGATTGAAGCTTTTCATGGCGATGCTCATATACTCCTGGGAAGGCTACGAGAAGGTAATAAGCAGGCAATTTGAGACAGGAGCCATGCTTAGGAATAAGCTGCGGGATGCGGGCTGGAAAATATATAACGACACCAGGCTTCCGATTGTGAACTTCGGCCTCCCTGAAATGGAAGCGAACCCGGAGAAGATTACCAGGTTCTGCCGCAGGGTTACCGACAGCGGGAAGGTATGGATTTCAGTATACAGCACAGGAGGCATAAGCACCCTGAGAGCCTGCATCACAAACTACAACACAACCGAAAAGGACCTCAACATCCTGCTTAA
>CAYUOS010000031.1:17225-26012 GCA_964446435.1 uncultured Rikenellaceae bacterium
GCTATTTCCCTGTCATATTGATCGTGGCTGCATACCAGTTGGCATCAGGCACGAGAACCGGGTTGTCAGCTCCTGTGTTAAGGGTGGTCCACCGAGCCGAGGGTGTAAGCAGGTGTTCCTTTCCCGATATAGTGACCTTCAGTGGCATATTGAACCTTGGGATGCAGTTAATCCATCGGTAGGTCAGCTCCCTGCCGGTAACATAGTACTCCAGTATCGGGACCCTGACATCGCGGAGGTACTGGTCGAAGAAAGGCCTCAGGTCAAGGCCTGTCTTTTCTATCATATACTCCTCTATCTGTGCCCCTGAAACTGTCTGGTGCCAGAAATCCTTGTTCATAGAGCGCAGGAGACCCCTCCATTTCTCATCATCATTAACCCACTGCCTCAGGGTATGAAGCATATTGCCACCTTTTGGATACATGTCGCCTGAACCGGCATAGTTGACATCGTAGAGGCCTACAATCGGTCTGTCATTACGAATGCTTCGGCGGGTACCCAGAACATATTCCGAACCAGCCTGCTTTCCGAAGTGGTATTCAACATAGAGGTTCTCTGAGTAATTGGTGAAGCTCTCGTGTACCCACATGTCGGCTATATCCTTATAGGTAATGTTGTTGGCAAACCATTCGTGGCCCGATTCGTGAATAATGATAAAATCGAACAGGTCGCCCCAGCCTGAACCGCTCTGGTCACGTCCTCCGTACCCGTTGCGGTAACCGTTTCCATAGGTGACGGAACTTTGGTGTTCCATGCCGGGATAGGGAACATCGACAAGTTTGAAGCTGTCTTCATAGAAGGGATAGGGTCCGAACCAGTGTTCGAAGGCCTCAAGCATCAGGTGTGCCTGCCTGAAATGTACCTTTGCCTTCTCAAGGTTGTAGGGCAGTACCCAGTATTCGCAGTCAAGTGGTCCCAGTTCTCCCTGAAAGACGTCGGAAAAGCTTACATAGTTGCCTATATTAATATTGACAACATAGTTGCTGATGGGGTTTGAAACAAACCAGTGCCATGTCTTTGTGTTGTTGTTTCTGGTGTCGACCTTCCTGAGTCGGCCGTTGGATACATTTACGAGGTTAGCCGGTACGTTGACGCTGATCAGCATGCTGTCGGGTTCATCATACATATGATCCTTGCAGGGCCACCAGAGGCTCGCGCCGTCACCCTGGCAGGTGGAGACAATCCAGTGGTTCCCGTCGTTGTCCTTGTCCCACGATATGCCACCTGACCATGGAGGACGTGGGGCAACCTTCGGCTTGCCACCGTAGTGAAGAACCAGGCTCCGAACCTCGCCCTGTCGCTGAGGCTCAGCAAGGGTTATGAAGTGAGCATTTCCATCCTTTTTTATGGTGAGGTTTCTGCCGTTCTGAACGGCCCTTGTCAGTACCAGTGGCTCCTGCAGATCGATCTGCATTACTGTTGCCGGTTTAAGCACTCTGTAGTGAACGGTGTTGGTTCCCTCAATAGTCTGTTTTTCGGGGTCAACCACTATGTCGAGGTGGTAGTAGGTGAGATCCCACCACTCCCTTTCAGGAGTAATCGATCCCCGCAGTGTGTCCTGCCTCGTGAAAGTGCGTTGTGGCTGTGCCATGATCATTCCATGAATGATAACCGTCAGCGCCAAAAGAGAAAAGAATCTTTTCATGGTCTGGTATTGTAATGGAGGGTGAAACAAATCAGACCCACCCTGCCCGGTTCAACGCTCTAAAAATACCAATTAGATCAATTGATAACTGAAATATTTGGTTAATTCCAATCCTTAAATGTTATCAAACAGATATTAAGGACCTGTATGGCTATCGTCCAGGAGGCTCAAGAATCAGTCTTTTACCGTATGGATCGATAGTAAAAATGAAGTTTCTGAAGAAATCAGGTCCTATGTCACCGGCGGCACCAAGTCCGGTATATTTGTTGCCCAATACATAGTCGGTAACTAATCCTGATTTAACCTCATACCTTATATCTCCTATCTCGAGAGTAAAATCTGCCATCGTCACCGGGTAGTCTGACCCCCTCCAGGGTATTGACCCCTGGTATGGCTCTATGTCCAGAAGAGCTGCCGAAATCCTGTTCAGATTAACGTCACGTGAACCGGTTTCAACCATCATAAGCACCTCAGTTCCATTAACCCTGCAGGGTATGTAAATCCAGCCGTTGCGAACGATATACTCTGCCTGAGCGTACTGCTTAGCATCATTTAGATATTTATCTAAAGCAATACTGTCACGAAGCCATGCCATTTTGTTCAATGGATCGATGGTAATTGCGCAGGCTCCAAGAGAAAAAGGAGAAAAGCAGCCGTCTGCCTTTGTCAGTGATCCGGCAAAATAGCCGGTTATAATATTACTTATTGCAGGCTTGCTGAAGTCAACTGCTTTATAGTGAATATCAGCAGGTTTTTCCATGTAGTTATACCATATTCCATCTGTAATAGAAAGAAGATCCATACCATCCAGGGTGTCTCCGATTGAGTCACTGTGTATAGTAAATAGTCCGCTGCCTGAGCCGGTATCCAGTTCCATTTTAACCTTATTACCTCTTGAGTCATACATAAAGAATCCCATTCCTGCACCGCAATCAGCATATTCCATCTCTTTTTCCCCTGCTATTCCAGATGCTTTCGGATGCCTGGCGAGTAATTCAAGCAATGGACGGTCTCTCGACTGGAAGGTTGTAACCGACATTAAATCAAGTGTGTCAAGGTATTTTAAAGCCAGCGCAGCATCAGTATCCCGGGCATACCCGTACAATGCAATCCATGGGAGAGGTTTAATTAATATACCTTCTGAAAGCTTACCGGCTTCACCTGCTCTTTCTCCTATTCCATTATTGTCTACATCAAATAGCCATTCTGTATACCTGAGCTCCCCATTTCCCGGGTAGGTAGCTAATCCCCTGTGAAGCATCTCTGAGGCTTCAGCTTTCCCGATTAGTATAGCCTCCTTTATCCTTAATACAGTACACTCTTCTATCGAATTCAACTCCTCCAGACAGCTCATATACTTCTTGTAACTCTGGCTCCCGCTGAACAATAAAATCTCAGCCTTCATGTAGTTTGCTTCCAATGACAGGGGTTCCATCATCAGCACCGTATCCAGTTGAGCCAGCGCAGCATTAATTCTGAATGCGGCGATTTCATTTCTGGCTTTCTCCAAATGGTTACCCTGAGCCTGCACAAGGGTGATATTAATGAAGCTGAGCAGGGCAAGGATAACAAGACACATTACGTTTTTCTTCATTTTTTTGCTAATTTTAGGTTAAATAATAGGTTGCGCTGAAAAGACGAAAAAAAACCAGAGATGCTTCACTTTTGAATCAGAAAGCAAGATTTTAACTCTATTTTAACTTAAAGTGAAGAGGCTTCTTGGAAAATAAGAATATAAATGTATATATTACACTTCTAAAATTGATATTAACCAAATAAAAGTTATATTATGAAAATGTCGTTGAATAAGAGATTATTATGGATGTTATATGCAGTGGTGCTTATGGTGCCGGGCAATGCATTTGGTCAGAACAGATGGCAGGCTCTTGCAGCCGAAGAGGGTAAAATCGGTATTGAGAGTGGCTTTATTGAGGCCCAGACACCTGGTTTTAACCTGAAAATTGTAAGGGAGTCGCAACTACTTACAGCTCTTCAGCCGAAGGGTGAGGATGGCTTTGATTTCACCCCATCAGACAGGCTCGACTCAAGGAAGGGCAACAGGCTTTATCACCTGGGTGACCTGAATCTCAGGGTAAGGGCTGTTGATACCCGCGACTGGCTGAGGTTTTCAACTGCTCTTGAGAGGGCTCCGGTGAAGGCTTTGCCGGCGACCGGGGGCAACGTGATTGCAGCAGCTGACATAACTCCGACATTCGCCGAAGGTATGCCACTGAGAATTGAGCGTTACTGGGAGAACCGCAACGGAGATCTGGTGCTTAGATTCAAGCTGGTAAACATATCTGATTTTCCGGTTGAGATTGGCTCACTGGGAATTCCGCTTATTTTCAACAATATTCTTGATGGTAAGAACCTCGATCAGGCTCATGCAGTCTGCTCATTCCATGATCCCTATATAGGTCAGGATGCAGGTTACCTGCAGGTTGCAAGGCTCCATGGTCTCGGGCAGGTACTTCTCGTACTGCCATACGGTAACACTCCGTTCGAGGCCTATAATCCCCTTCTTGACGATCGTACTCCAAGAGGTATTACCTTTGAGGGCTTCTATGAGTGGATGGCTCACAGCAGGGCACATGCTGCAGAAGAATGGTCTGTTGCAGAACCATGGAACCATCCCTCGATGGCAAGACTTAATCCGGGTGAATCACGTGAGTATGGATTGAAGTTTGTTCTTGCTCCCTCACTGCGTGAGATCGAAACCACTCTCCTCAGGCATAACCGTCCGGTTGCAGTAGGTGTACCTGGCTATGTGGTTCCCAAGGACGTGAATGCAAGCTTGTTTCTGAAGCATGGAAGTGATATTCGCTCTCTTGATGTTCACCCTGGTGGGGCCCTTGATATTGTCGAGGAGAAGGCAACTGCCAACGGCTGGAAGAGATACAGGGTCAACGGAAAGGAGTGGGGCCGCGCAAGGCTTACTGTCACTTATGCTGACGGAATGAAGCAGACAATCAACTACAATGTAATCAAGCCTGAGGAACAGATAGTTAATGATATGGGCAGGTTCTTTACCAACGAGCAGTGGTACGAGAATCCTGATGATCCATTCAAGCGCCACCTCTCAGTTATAAGTTATGATTATGGTCGCATGCAGCAGGTCACTGAAGATAGCAGGGCATGGATAGCCGGACTGAGCGATGAGGGTGGTGCAGGTTCATGGCTTGCCGCAATGATGAAGCAGCTGATTCAACCAAACGTTGAAGAGCTGAAGAAGATGCAGGCTTTCGTTCACAATACACTCTGGGGTGGCATTCAGTACAGTGAGGGAGAGAAGAAGTATGGTGTAAGGAAAAGCCTCTTCTTTTATGATCCTGAGAATATGCCGGAGGGTACCTACAGTCCTAATGTCAACTATGGTGGCTGGTCGGCATGGAACAGGAAGGAAGCCGAATCAACAGGACGCTCATATAACTATCCCCACGTAGCTGCGGCATGGTGGGTAATGTACCAGCTTGAAAGAAATCATAACGGTTTTGTAACAGGTGCCGACTGGAAATGGTATCTAGAGCAGGCTTTCCACACATCGGTGGCAATGGTTCAGCAGGCTCCATACTATGCACAGTTTGGTCAGATGGAAGGAACAATCTTCTTTCTGATTCTTCTTGACCTGCAGCGTGAGGGGATGACAGACCTGGCTACAAAGCTTGAGGAGGTGATGAAGAAGCGGGCCGATGTATGGTACAAGCTTAAGTATCCGTTCGGAAGTGAGATGCCATGGGACTCGACCGGTCAGGAAGAGGTTTACATGTGGTCGAAATATTTTGGTTTCGAAGAAAAAGCAGACATTACATTGAATGCAATTCTGGCTTATATGCCAACAGTGCCTCACTGGGGTTACAACGGCAGCGCACGCAGGTACTGGGATTTCCAGTATGCCGGCAAGCTGCAGCGCATAGAGCGTCAACTCCACCACTACGGGTCAGCCCTGAACGCCATACCTGTTCTTACCGAGTACAGGGATCATCCCGGTGATTTCTACCTTCTGAGGGTAGGTCATGCAGGCATGATGGGAGCACTGGCGAACATTACACCGGAAGGCTTTGGCCCTTCAGCATTCCACGCGTACCCCAACACTCTCAGGATAGATCATCTTACGGGTGATTATGGCCCGGGTTTCTTCGGCTATGTTGTCAACTCAGGAACATACCTGACCAGGCATGATGAATTTGGATGGCTTACATTCGGCGGAAACACCGAAATCACAAGCAGGATGATAACCGTCAGGCCCACAACAGCTGCCCGCACAAGGGTATATCTTGCTCCACTGGGCCTATGGCTTACACTCGATGCCGGCAGGTTTGAAAGCGTTTCGCTCAACCCGAAAAACGGACAGGTAATTGTCAGACTCGATCCGGCTACGGTAAACACACCGCAGGCACGCATAAGAATCGAGCAACCTGCCCGTCCTTCAGGCGCAGGCGTATACAGGGCTCCCGCAAACCTTGTTGAAGAGAGAGGCGCTTACGTGGTAAGGCTCGGTTCAGGGTTGACAGAATTAATTCTGAAGCCGGGTAAATAAAACCATAAAGTACCGACCCCGAAACCCGGCCGAATGGCTGGACGGTGGGTGGAGAATAAATAGCAGGAGGGAGTGTTAAGGTGACCATAAGGGCACCGGGGCACTCCCCCTTAATTTGTTCATGCATACGTTATACCACATGATAGGTCTTAATACCTATCCTAAATATGGGTCTTTAGACTATTGATAGTGAAATGCAGGATGCTGATTTTTGCATGCCAAATCTGATTCAGCTGTGTGATGATTTCACCAATGTTCAGTCATCTTCTTCTGCCATTCCTGGTAGCAATGTTTCTCGCCATAAATATGGGAGGCAGTGGTACCGGTCCTGCTTTCTCCGTTGCCTATGGTACAAATGCCATCAAACGCCGGCTAATACCCGGACTTTTTGGGATAATGGTATTCATAGGAGCACTGGTGGCAGGCAAGGAGACTGCAAATACCATGGGAAAAGAGCTTGTCGATCCGTCGATGATGAATATGGTAATGACAACAATAATCCTGATTTCAGTGGCACTGGCATTGCTGGTAGCAAATCTTGCCGGTATACCACAGTCAACAAGTCAGGCAACTGTTTTTTCTGTTACTGCACCGGCTCTCTACTTTGGAAGTCTCAACTCAGGAAAGCTCTTTCTCGAGATCGTGCCCACCTGGTTCATTTTGCCGGTTATATCATTCATCATCTGCTTCCTTGCCGGAAAATATATTTATAAACCTATCAGAAAGAAGGGATGGACAATCTCACGTAAGGTAAATGATAATCCTGTACTCCTCGGTGTCATAATGGTCATGTCTCTTTATGTTGCCTTCTCAATAGGAGCCAATAACGTTGCAAACGCATCAGGCCCGATAGCTTCAATGACAATAAATGAGCTGAATATAGATTCTGATAGAAACTTTATCCTCATTATGATTCTCTCTACATTGGTGGTTGCTCCCAGTTTTGGTATAGGCAGCTCTATATTCGGCCACAAAATCGTGAAAAACACCGGCAAGGAGATAGTACTCTTTGGCCGAATCGAGGCTATAATTATCTCATTCGTCTCAGCTACTCTTCTGCTTCTGGCCTCAGTGCTTAAAGGCATTCCAAGTTCACTGGTGCAACTCAATGTGGCAGCAATACTTGGAATCGGAGTGGCAAAACTCGGATTCAGGAATATCTTCCGTAAAACCGAAGTCAACAAGTTCTTTGCAATGTGGGTTATCTCACCAGCAATAGCATTCACTCTCTCGCTTCTTCTTACCTATATTGCTGATAAGATCGGACTTCTGTAGAAAGTTTATGATTGCGTGGACACAGCCTCTGATGATTGTTATTTATGCGCAGCCGGAGGTAGTACACTGATTATGTTTAGCGAACAATCAGCCTCAATAAATAACCGGCCAGAATGTCAGCCACCTCGGCACTGTGCGACCGCTTGTTGGTTTCAATATCAACGTAGCTGCTGCCCGGAAGGGCCTGAGCTATGTTCGAGGCCTCGTCATGACTGTGAAACTTGTCGTGCGAAACCCCGATAACCAATACAGGCACATCAATAGATTTCAGGTCATCCCAAATTTCATAACCGGCAACACCCACCACCGTTCTGGTAAGTTTCTTCGGGTCGGCCTGATCGAGTATGCGGGCGTTGATTTCATTCACCACCCTCATTCCTCCGTTCACCGGCCGCAACCTGTCATTGACCTACTTTACCTCCCTTGCTTTTAATTGTCAGATAAATACCTTATATATTTGTTCCGGATTTAACAATAAACAATCAACCAGGAGCAAACACACGATGACTCAACAAAAAACAGCAATCATAGCAGGCGCCGGAATCGGCGGTATAACGACCGCCCTCTTTCTGGCCCGCAACGGATACAGTGTTGAAATCTACGAAAAGAACAGCTTCCCAGGTGGAAGATGCGGCCAGCTGGTTCGCGACGGCTACCGGTTCGACATGGGCGCCACGATGATGCTTATGCCCGAGGTATACCGCGATATCTTCCGTTCACTCGGCACCGAGCTCGAATCCGAACTATCTGTCACCGAGATGGAAGATCTCTACACGGTCTGGTTCGACAATGGCAGCAAGCTGGTCTTCACCACTGACGAAAAGCGCATGGCAGAGCAGCTCGAGCAGTTCGAAAATGGAAGTGCGAAGCGCGAACGCGAATATGTAAGAAAGGGCTACGAACTCTACACCACGGGATTCAGAAAGCTGCTCGGCCGTAACTTCAATCGCATAACCGAATTCATCAACCTGCGCAACGCCCTGCTGCTGATCAAGCTTAAAACCTACATCTCGCACAGCCGCTACACCCGCAGGTTCTTCCGCAACAGACACCTGCAGATGGCATACACCTTCCAGAATATCTACGTCGGCCAGAGTCCCTACTCGGCTCCCGCCCTCTTCTCGATGATCCCCGCCGCCGAACTCACCGAAGGCTCACTTTTCCCACGGGGCGGCATGTTCAGCCTGATCGAAAGACTGATGGAACTTTGCAAAAAGCAGGGGGTGAAGTTCCACTACAACAAGAGCGTTGAACGTATTCCTGTTCGGGGGAACCGGGCCATTGGTTTCGAATTCAGCGATGGAACCGCAGCAGAGGCCGACGTGGTGAT
>CAYUOS010000032.1:0-25972 GCA_964446435.1 uncultured Rikenellaceae bacterium
AGGAGGCTCAGTTGCTAAGGATGCTCATTATAAACAAGAACAAGATGATGTCGCGTGAGGATATACTGACAGAAATATGGGGTGAAGATGATTACTTCCTTGGTCGCAGCATGGATGTATTCATCAGCAGGCTAAGGAAATACCTCGCCCCCGACAGCGGTATTGACATACGTACCGTCAGGGGCGCAGGCTTTATACTGGAAGAGATTTAAAAGCGGTATCCCAGCTCAAACTCTTTATCCACGGCAGGTACGCCCTCCCTCATCCATAAAGGCATGGGCTTGCCCTTCAGGTAGTGGTCAAAAAACTGGGCCATCCTTATCTGAAAATCCTTCTTGTTCTGGGGTTTCTGTGGCCAGTGAGGCTCGCCTGTATAGTTCAGCATCCATGCAGGCTTGCCAAGCCTCCTCAGGGCGATGAAATACTCAATACCCTGGTACCATGGCACATGCCCGTCCTGATCATTTGCCATAATCAATATCGGAGTGTTCACCTTGTCCATTGTGAAGAGTGGCGAATTCTCAAAGTAGCGTAATGGAGTTTCCCAGACAGATGCACCTATCCTGCTTTGCTGGTGCTCATATTGAAACGCTCTGCTAAGGCCGGTCTCCCATCGTATGCCTCCATAGGCACTGAACATATTTACAACCGGAGCTCCTGATTCTATTGCTGCGAACAGATTCGTGCGGGTAGCCATATAGGCCACCTGGTATCCGCCCCAGCTGTGACCCTGTGCACCGATACGGGCAGGATCAACAAATCCTTTTGCAATGAGGGCAGTAACCCCAGGCATTACGCAATTATATGCGCTCTCTCCAGGATAGCCGTCACGGTAGTGGATGTCAGGGTTGAAAACAAGGTATCCGTTACTGGTGTAGTAATGATAGTCTATAGTAGAACGATGATGTTCAGGGTTACGGTAGCTGTGAAGACCCTGCGAACTCTTCTCATAGAAATTAACAATCATGGGATACCTCTTCGCGGGATCAAAGTTCTCAGGCTTGAATAGGAGTCCTTCAACGCTGATGCCGTCGAGTGATGTCCATGATACAACCTCAGCAGTTCCCCATATGAAGCTCTTCTGTTGCGGATTTACATCGCTTATCCGTACCGGCTTTCTGAACTCCGTGTCGGTAACATGCAGATCGGGAAATTCCCTGAAAGTCTCCCTTGTAAATACAACAGTATTCGCATTCTCAGCTTTTCTGGGGGAATTGAGGCTGTATTCTCCTGCCATAAGAACCACCGGAACACCCGGTTTTGAAATGGTAAGAGTATAGTAACCCTCTCCCCTGGTTATATCATTATGACCTGAAAGGTGTATCTTTTCGTCAGGCTTCAGTGACTCTCTGCTGCCATCGAGCCTTATCATCCTGTAAACAATGCTCCTTTCCCTGCCATTCGTGGTAAGCCTTACAGGTGCCGACCGACCGTCAGGGTCAACCCTCCATATGTCATACCTGTCATATACAAGCACCGAGGCGTCTTCATCTGTCCAGGCCGCTATACCGTATGATCCCGGTGGATTGGGAACATCGTTGGTTTCATTTGCAGCAATTATCTGTACCGGGTTGGTTATCCTGGTCTCTCTCAAATCTGAAAGTCGTATTGAATACCATGAACTGTCAGATGCTGTAAACCACACCAGGTACTTTCCTCCCCTTGAAGGCTGCATCCTGCCATTAAAACCGGTCTTTATGTGCTCCCTCTTGCCATCATTGAGGTTTATAAGCCAGATGTCTGTCCTGCCCGGTGTGCTGCTCCACATTGATTCGACCTGGTAGGGAACATTCGAAGAGGCAACTGCCCTGTCACCATCTCCGCCGCTGATAAGGGTAATGTCAGGTATCTCCGGGGTGGCAAGCTGTACCACCTTGCCTGTAGCTGTATTGAAAACAGCCTGGTAAGACCTTCTTGAATCCCTTGCCCTGGTAATTACCTGTTGGCTGTGAAGCACTCCTTCATTCCAGTGCCAGATATCAACATTGGGATATTCATCATCAAGCCTTATAGTATCGCGCTGCCTGTTAGCCGGTGCGGTTTCAAAGAACACCCTTCCTCCTGACTCTGAAAAAGAGACCCTGCCGTTTTCGCTTATTATCCATCCATCCTGTGCAGTGATAGCCTTACTGTTTACTATCTCCCGCGCAACTCCATTAACCGGCCCGTAATATAGCGATCCGTTGTTTGCGAGCTTGTCTGAATCATCCCCGTTATAGATAAAAGCCAGCATATTACCCTTGTTATCGAAGGTGATCTGTCTGAACCTTCCCTTTCCCTTTAGAACGGCAATTACCTCCCCTTTTACGAAATCGTATGTGTAGAGCCCCGGCTCAAAACTGCTGTCATCACCGGTTGAAACAAAATAGGCATACTGAGTCTCCGGTGAAAAGTCAAATGCAGTAACGTAAGGCATAGTTCTGATCTCACCACTTTTAAGGTTTCGCAGGTAAAGGGTATATCCGTTTGCTGTCGACTCCCTCTTCTCCTGCTTTGCTCCACGGTTGCCATCGCCAGACTGGGCCGGCTGGGGTTCAGTCTGGTACATCATCCATCCTCCCCACTTTGAAGGGATCCTGAATGATCTGATTGCAGGTATCTTTTCGAGCTTTCCTCCTACAGCCCATATCGCCAGGGTATCACCGGGCATCTCCTCCCTCCGGGCCCTTTTGATCCTCAACTCCCTCACAGTCTCGTATGCGGGCTTGATGGTGAAGATCAGGTAGTCTGAATCGAAGGCAAACCTGGCACCTGTTGCACAGTTCCATGTTGCCCTCTCAGTACCTTTTCTGTCGTAAACTTTCAGTATCGGATCCCCGACCCATGGCTCACTCTTGTAGGCAATGTAATTTCCATCCCTGGAAATTACGGTCTCCGTAAGGCGTCTCCAGGACTCAATGTCATCCCAGCCAAGTGGCTGTTTTGTCGTTTGTGCCTGTAACAGGAATACAAACGACAATAGTGTAAAAGTGAAAAACGGCTTTCTCATATAAAGTCAGTTTGATTATTGTTAGAACAAGGGTTCTAAGATAATCAAATTGACTTTACGCAAATCGGGAATTAATTCCCCAGTATTTCGCTGACTTTATCGTACAGAGCCTGACCCCGGAGGTTCCTTGCAACAATTATTCCATTCTCATCGATAAGGGCACTGGCAGGAATCGAGTTGATACCATAAAGAAGACGAACCGGGCAATCCCAGTAGATAAGAGCTGAGACATGTGTCCAGGTCAGTTTATCATCATCAATGGCCTTCAGCCAGTCTTCCCTGTTTCTGTCAAGTGAAACGGCAATAATATCGAAACCTTTGTCCTTAAAATCATTGTAGGTTCTGACCTTGTCAGGATTGACAGCCCTGCAGGGACCGCACCATGCAGCCCAGAAATCGAGCATAAGCAATTTTGTACCAACCTTTGAATAGAGGGTTACAGGATTGCCGTCAACGTCATTGAGTGTGAAATCAGGTGCCTTCTGCCCTATTGAAACGGCCTTCAGTTTTGCGATTCTGTCAGCGAGGTCCTGTGCAACCTTTGAGGCTCTTACATTTGCTGTGAAGGCATTCAGGTAACCTTCCATCTCTTCCAGGTTATCAAGATTAACAAGAGGGCTGAGCAGAACCGGGGCGTGGAAAGAACCGGTCATGGTCTGAATAAACTCAAGGTTCATCTTGCCCTGCTCTTCACTAAGAGCCGACAACTGAGGCCTGATAGAATTGGCTGTCTCCATATCGCCTGCCTGTGCAGCCTCACGGAATTGAGCGTTCAGCTCAGACATCTTTTCCTGCAGAGGCTTCTTCTTATCTTCAAGTGCCTTAACCTCATCCTGGGTCTTTGAACCCGTAACAACTGCAAGTTGCAGGCTGTCAGCATGCGCCTTTATCTTTATCGGTGCATTCTCAAGATAGAAATTAACACCGCCTCTCTTACCCCTGGCAATGAGCTGTACCTGCTCGGGAAACTCTACCGTGCCGCCCTGGATTGAAAATTTTCCTTCAGCTACCACTGCTGAGTCAATCAGTACGGTCTGTCCTGATACTCTCTTCTGCAGTACGAAGGTAACACCTTCACCATCTGCAATCTCACCGGTTATAACATAGTTCTTCTCAGATGTACAGGCAACCAGTGCCATTACTACTGCAATAAGGCATAATAGTTTTTTCATTTTAGTTGAAATTGATTGTTATTAGTTTGGTTTCAGTGGCGCAAAGGTACAAAAAAAACAACAGGTCAGTGCTTTCCGAAGTATTTGCTCAACAATTTCCAGGCAGCGGTATATGAAGTCATAACGCCGTTATGAAGTTGGCTTTCCAGTGTGGGCAACATCGCTTCTATCTCGCTGTTGTTGTAGAAAGAACTCCTGAGGTGGTCAATAATGGTCTCATGCATTCTGACCACCGCCTGTCTCTTGCGCAACTCATTGAAATAACCCGTCTCTCTTGTGAATGATACATATTCCGAGATTATTTCCCAGATATCGTTTATTCCAAAATTCTCTACTGACGAGCAGGTGACAACTTTCGGTGTCCAGCCCGAGGCAGGTGTTGGATAAAGGTGTAATGCATTCTGGTACTCGATGCGGGCCATTTCTGCCTTCATACGGTTCGTTCCGTCAGCCTTGGTTATTGCAATGGCATCAGCCATCTCCATTATTCCCCTCTTTATGCCCTGCAACTCATCACCCGCACCTGCCAGCATAAGCAGAAGAAAGAAATCAACCATTGAGCTTGCAACCGTCTCAGACTGACCAACACCCACTGTCTCAACGAAGATAGTATCAAACCCGGCTGCTTCACAAAGAATTATGGTCTCCCTGGTTTTTCTGGCCACCCCTCCCAGTGTTCCTGCCGAAGGTGAAGGCCTTATGAACGCATTTGGGTCAGTACTAAGTGTCTCCATCCTTGTCTTGTCGCCAAGAATGCTTCCACCGGTCTGTTCGCTTGAGGGGTCGATAGCCAGAACCGCGAGCTTATTACCCTTTGAGGTAACCAGCTTCCCGAATGTCTCAATGAATGTACTCTTACCTGCACCTGGTACTCCGGTAATCCCAATCCTTACCGAATCAACAGAATTTGTAAGACATTTCTCAATTACTGCCTGAGCAATTTCGTAATGCTCGGGCAATGAGCTTTCAAGAAGGGTAATGGCCTGACTCAGTATCGTCCTGTTACCTGACCTGATGCCATCTACATATTCATCAACACGATATTGCTTCTTCCTGCTTTTACGCAAACGGTTGAGGACATCGGGATTGACGCTGGGTGGTTGTGAAACCCCCTTCTGAACATTCAGGGCACTCCTGTATTGCTCTTCCTGGTCCATTTATCTCCTTTATTGGCGGGCTAAATTAACAAAAGAGCAGTAATCCCCAAATGATTAATCAGAACCTTACCCACCTAATACAGGAAATATCAGCTTATCTGACTACCTCGCCCTTGATTGTAAGAATCACCTCTGAGTTCCGGGGATCGTTCGTGTATACATAAATATTCTTGTACTGCAGTCCGGGATTGGCTCCTGAACTGAAGACCGCCTTTATGGAGGCTGACTCTCCGGGCCCTATCACAGATTTGCCCTGCTGTAAAGCCGTGCAACCGCATGTAGCCCGAATGTGTCTTATTATAAGGTCGCGTTTGCCGGTGTTTACATATTTGAATTCCACCTCCTTGGTTTGGTTGACCGGCATCTTGCCAATATCGAACTCATTGCTCTCAAGATTCATAACGGGAGCACTTGCCATCTCTTCTCTTGAAAGTGCCGAAAAATCCTCAACCAGTGATGCGGTAACATATAGAAAAGCTGTATTGACAACCTCCCCGTTCACCTTAATGCGTACCAGGTCGCTGACTCCTCCCCAGCCACTGTTGAGGGTGCCGTCATAGGTTCCCTGGATTACACCCTTCTGGCCTGGCTTAAGTGTCTCAGGAGTGGCCTTCATCGAGAGGTGCCTTGGCAGATTATCGAATCCCAGGGTTATCGGTTTGTCTGAAGTATTGATCACCGGCATTACCTTAATACTCTTCTCGCTCTTCTTGACTGTCGAAAATGACAGATGCTGGCTTTCGAACCTCAATCCTTCAACCGGCCAGGTGTAACTCTCCTCAATCGTCTTCTCCCTTGGGGTTATGTTACCCTCAATTATCAGTACCACGGGCGATGGGGCTGAATTGGAATGAACCGAAATAGTCTTCCTGAACGGCCCGGGCATATTCATCGGGTCCATTATGGCTCTTACGTAACCTGACCCTCCGGGAGGAATAGGCTCACGTGTCCATTCAGGTGTCGTGCAGCCGCATGACGGTGCTGCATTCGCTATCACCAGCGGTCCGTTTCCCTCATTCCTGAATACAAAATCGTATGTCTTCCTTCCACCATCCTCTTTCATCGTCCCAAAGTCATGACGGGTCTCCTTGAACTGGAGTTTTGGCTGTGCCAGCAGGCTTGACGCCAGGGCAACCAATGCGAGGGAGAATATCAATCTTTTCATCTTGTTCTGCTTTTATTATATTTCAATTAATCTGATAATTATTATAAAACGGCTGAAAGGGATTTTTATTCCCCGAATCTGCCATTCAAAATTCACGCCATAGCTCCTAAAACCAACCGATATGCAAAAGTAATAAAGTTTAATTTTTTATCCATTTTTCGAACATATTATCTTAGTTTTGTCGTTTATGTCATTGTAACCGGACTTTACTTAAGGTTGAAAAATAGACTGCTGTTTATATTGACCCTGTTTGCCGGGTTTTTGGTTGCATCACCTCTGACTTACGGCCAGTTCTACAACGGAATGCAGATGGCTTTCGGAAAAAACCGTGTGCAGTACTACGACTTTTTCTGGACATACTACCGTTTTGGAAACTTCGATTGCTATTTCAACGAAGAAGGAAGAGAACTGGCAAGATATACAGCCAGCTATGCAGAAAAGCGTCTCGCTGAACTGGAAGATTATTTCGACTACCAGCTCGAAAAGAGGATGATATTCATCATCTACAACAAGCACGCCGACTATCGCCAGAATAATATAGGCCTCGTTCAGGGAGACGAAGACTACAACACCGGTGGATACAGCAGGATTATAAAGAATAAGGTAATGCTCTACTACGGGGGCGACCGTGAATCATACAATCACCAGATCTCCTCCTCAATTGCAGAGGTGCTGATAAATGAGATGCTCAACAATGCCGATGTCAAGGATCGCACAAGCAGCTCCTCACAGGTATTGTTCCCTGACTGGTATATAAAAGGCCTCGTTGCCTATGTTGCAGGAACCTGGAATTTTAATGCCGAAAACCGGGTTCGCGAAGGATTCATCGACGGTCGTTACAAAAACCTAAACCACCTTGAGTACGACGACGCCCTATATGCCGGTCATTCATTCTGGAGGTATATTGCAGACACATTCGGAGACGCTATAATTCCCAATATCATATATCTGACAAAGGTCTACAGGAATATCAATGATGGTTTCATGTATGTCCTGGGTCATAAGATCAAGGATCTGTCATCAGAATGGAAGAAATATCTTGAAGAGTACTTCAGCAGTGAAAATCCAGCCACCGAGTCAGCTCCCGATCTTATACGGAAAGCAAGGAAGGAGCAGAGAATACAGACTGTAAGGATGAGCCCCGACAGGCGTTATATCGCCTGGATAACGAACGATTGGGGAAGGCGACGCTTATGGCTATATGATGAGGAGAGCGGAAAGACAAGGCGAATATTTGCGGCAGAACCGAAGATTGAGCAGATAATCGACTATACATATCCTGTAATGGCATGGCACCCCAATGGGAGAATACTCACATTCATAAATGAGGAAAAGGGTGGACTTAAAATCTATTTCTACCGTACCGATGACAGAAGCATCCAGGAGCTAAACATGCTCTACTTCGAGAAAATCCTCTCATTCTCATATTCTCCTGACGGAACCAGGCTGGTGATGTCAGCTGTCAGAAACGGCATGACCGATATCTATATTCACACAATCGCTTCAGCCACAAACGACCAGATCACCAATGATGTTGCCGACGACCTTCATCCCTCCTTCCTCAGGAACAGCAACAATGAAATAATATTCTCATCGAACCGGTTAAGCGACACACTGACAAATAGAGGCGACCCACTTGAGAAAACAGGACATGTCTTCAACCTTTTCACATACCGGCTTAACAGCAACGAAAGGCTGCTGCAGCGCATCTCTGATGAAAACTTAAACGACAGGCTCAAGCCTGTTGAAACGCTCAACCGTAACCTTTCATTCATTGGTAACGACAACGGGGTCTTCAACAGGTACACCGGAATTCTCGACAGCGCAATAAGTTATATCGATACCATCACCCATTACCGTTACTTCGTCAGGTCGGCGCCCTTAACAGACTACAGGTTCTCAATCCTCGACTATGATTACAATGTCGGCAGCGGAGTATCGTCGGAGGTCTCGCTTATGGCAAACAGGTTCAGAATATCACAATCAACAACTGCGGGAACGGCACGGGCAATTGATAATATTACCAATACCCGCTACAGGGAAGAGAGAAATCAGTTCCTTCACCGGGCCGACTCTATAGAGAAAATACGGGTATGGCTTCTCGAGGAGGACAGAAAAAGGCGCGACACCCTTACAAAACCTCTCTATGAATACTACCTGACTGACGAGCCTATCGATATAAACCACTATGTTTTCGAAAAGGAGAAACAGAACTATTATGAGCAGTTGTGGAGAAAGGATTACATGGATATCGACCTTGATACAGGCCGCATGAGGTTTCCTGAGGAGAGAGTCTACCTTACTGCTTTCTATAACAACTATGTGGCAAGCCAGGTTGACTTCAGCTTCCTTAACAACTCATACCAGGCATTCAACGGCGGAGCACCATACTTCAACCCAGGTCTCAACCTGCTTACCAAGATCGGCACAGTCGACCTGTTCGAGAATTTCAAGATAACAGGTGGTTTCAGGTTTTCGGGCAACTCCGAAAGCAATGAATATCTGCTGAGCCTGGAAGCACTTAAGGGAAAATATGACAAGCAGTATGTCTTCCACAGGCAGTCATTCACAACCGCAAACGATGAAAACTATTACAAGATACTCAGCCATAACAACTATCTTACATACTCAAAGCCCTTTACAGAGGCTTTTGCGCTGAAGGGAACCGCAATATACAGGCACGATCGCTATACCATTCTTTCAACCGACATGCCATCCCTGTCAGAACCCTCAATCAACCGGCACTGGGCCGGACTGAAGGCTGAGGCCGTATATGACAATACAAGGAAGAGAGCCGTTAATATCTACTACGGAACACGTTTCAAGATCTTCGGGGAATACTATCGTGAGGTAACGACAAAGAAGTCCGATATGTTCGTTGTGGGAGCCGACTTCAGACACTATCTCAAGATTCACAGGGAGCTGATCTGGGCCAACAGGTTCGCAGCCAGCTCATCATTCGGTCCCACCAAACTAATATACTACCTTGGCGGAGTAGATAACTGGATGGGCTTCCTGTTCAACTCCACAGGTATGTTCGACAACTCAATCCCCGTTGATCCTACACAATATTACGGGTTCCAGGCAATCGCTACCAATATGAGGGGATTCATACAAAACATAAGGAATGGCAACAATTTCGCACTTATCAACAGCGAGATAAGGTGGCCCTTCATCAGGTACTTCGCCGGTCACCCCCTTAAGAACAACTTCCTGAACAGCCTTCAGATAGTAGCTTTCGGTGACATCGGTACTGCCTGGTCGGGTCTGCACCCATGGGCAGGCCAAAACGCATATGACACCGAGACAATTGTCAGCGGTCCGATAACAGTAGTCCTCGACAGTAACCGCGATCCGATTGTGGCAGGATACGGGGCCGGTATAAGGGCACAGCTTTTCGGCTATTTCATCAGGGCTGACTACGCCTGGGGAATCGAAAACAGATACCTTATGCCCGGAATCTTCTATCTGAGCTTCAGCCTTGACTTCTGAAAAAGCCGTTTCCGGATATGCTTTCAAATAGCTTCCAAAAATTTGGGAAATCAAAATATAAAGGTATTTTTGTGGCACAACGATTTTTCATAAACCAAAAAAATAGAGATCATGGCTTACGTTATCAATGACGATTGCACCGCTTGCGGAACCTGTATCGATGAGTGCCCGGTTGAGGCTATATCAGAGGGTGACATATACAAGATTGACCCCGATGTATGCACCGACTGCGGAGCTTGTGCCGATGTTTGTCCGGTTGAGGCTATACACCCCGAATAACAGGCAATCAACAAAGAGTTTCAGGCGGCACCCTCTGCGGGCCGCCTTTTTTTATGGATTGTATTTGGCACCGGTAAGTATAAGCTGGCGATCTTTTATCTCCATCAATTCTGACAGACTCGTCCCCGGATTCCTCCTCATATACTCTTCAACTATCCTGAAACCAATCCATACAGCTGCCTTTCCGGGCGATTCATTGGTGAAATAGGATGTGAACGGGGCAACCCCGGTAAGCTTCCTGATTACCAGCTGGTCAGATGAAAAGAGAAGGTCATGCTCAACCAGGTAGGTCCACATCAGGTCCTCATTATTCCTGCAGAACTTCATCTGATCAGGGGTGAAGCCAAAAATGATCTCATCAGGTGCCCTCGGAAGCATACGCCTTACAAAATAGTGCAGCTTGCCCTCATGGATAATCCTTGAAAACACATTGTCGGAACCATACTCCATATCATGATAATCCCACTCGGTTGTCGCCCAGGCGTACATGCAGTCTGAAACAATGTAAGGCCTGTCCATCGTGAAAGTCAGGTATTTATAAATGCCGAGCCGTCCGTAGAACTCAGCTTCAGGGCCCAGGTAACGGTCGAGGTTGATGCCAAGAACCGAGTCCCCTATAATAATGCTGTTGTTGAAACCGGTTATGCATGTATAGACCGAGGGTATGATCCTCTCAGGGAAGAAAAACCTGTAGTGCATGAAGGCCTGCCTCAAACCCTCTTCAATGTCGCTGATATCGGAGAATAATTCCTCCACAGCCGCGTATGCCTCGAAATTCACCCTGTCATTGACAAACATCGACAGGTATTCATGCCAGGCCTGACTGGCAATATCGCCTGTATTGATAACATAACTGAAGAGCTGAAGGAAATCACCATACTTCAACTTCAGTTCGGGTACCCTCTCCCTGAGCGGCCTCATATCATCGCTGAAAAGATCCTGCTCCAGCCTGGAAATAGAAAAATCAATACTTACACCTGAAAGATCAACAACATAGGGGTTCCTCCTGCAAGATACAGCTGCAAAGATTGCTGCAAGAAGTGTTATGATAAGTAGCCTTTTCATCTGATTCGAGTTTTGAAAATGCAAAATAGTAATTTATTCCATCGCCATAATAACCTACCCTGCTTTAGTACTTTCCGGTACGTAGTTATATTATTAGATATACCCTGTTCAATTCAGAATACCCCTGAAATTTGTTATTTTTGCATTCTAAACGATTCTGTCATGGAAAAAAGTATTGCTTTCATAAGATTTCTGACACTGTTGACTATAATCGCCATTTCAAATACTGAAACCGGCAAGTCGCAAAAACTCCATCTGGGTCTCTATGGTGATCCGCTGGTTGGATGGCTGTCATCTGATGCCGACGTTATCTCGGGCAGTGGCGTAAGGGCAGGCTTTTCCGGCGGGCTGGCCGTCAACTACTACTTCGGACGGAACTATGCCTTTTCGACGGGCCTGTCATACCTGAAGACCGGTGGTGTACAGAAATCAACCCAGGATGTCACATTCGAGTTTACAAACTTCCAGACAACAGTAGCAGCCGGCGACAATTCAATCTATTCGCTTTCATATATTATAATTCCGGCCGGCTTGAGACTCAGGACAAACCAGATAGGTTACCTTTCAATATTCACAGATGTAGGCCTCGACGGCGGCTTTCTGAATAAGGGGAAGATTTCTATTCCGGCAGCAGGCATCGAAAATGAATTCGGATCAAAAGAGATCCGTAAATTTCATCTCGGCTACCATCTTCATGTCGGAACCGAATACTCTCTGGGAGGGTCAACCCTGCTGATAATGGGTATTGGTTACGAGAGCGGATTTAACGACGTCACAATAGACAATCCCGGTCAGCCATCCGATAAAAGTGTAATCAGGCTGCTGAGGGTCAGGCTTGGTATTTTCTTCTGATTCAGAAAGACCAGCCAATGAAGATAACTCTGGCACAGATTAACACTCATACAGCCAATGAAGATAACTCTGGCACAGATTAACGCTCATCCCGGCAATATCGATTACAACTGCCGGAAGATTTGTGGATCAATCAGGAAGGCCGCTGCGGAAGGATCTGATCTGGTAGTTTTTCCTGAACTCTGCGTAACCGGTTATCCACCCATGGACCTGCTGGAATCTCAAAGATTCATCGAACTATCGGAAAAGGCAATAGCCCTTATAGCCGCCGAATGCAGGAATATTGCAGCGGTAATCGGAGCACCCTCGGGCAACACAAGCCCAAAGGGCAAAAAGCTTCTTAATTCAGCTCTCTTTATCGCTGACGGAAAAGTAACGGCTAAAATCAGTAAAGCACTGCTCCCCACCTATGACGTATTTGACGAGTACCGCTGGTTTGAACCGGCCGACACCTTCACAACCGTATCATACAAGGGTGTAAATATGGCCATCACAATCTGCGAGGATCTCTGGGATGAGCAGCCATTCAGCCATAGTAAAGGAAATGTCAGCCTTTACAAAGTATCACCAATGGATGAGCTTATACAGCTTAATCCCGATCTCATTATCAACATATCCGCTGCTCCTTTTGCCCACAACAGACTTTCAGCCCGCGAAGAGATATTCAGAAACAAGGCAGCAAAGTACAGCCTGCCTGTGATTATGGTCAATCAGGCAGGCGCAAATACCGACCTGGTATTCGACGGAGCCTCTCTCGCAATTGACCGCCACGGAACCATACGGGCCAGATTACCATTCTTCAGAGAGGCTGATTTCACTTTCAGCCTGAACGAAATTGAAGATATTGACTCCGGCGATATCACCCCAGTGCCGGGCAAGATCGAACTGATTCATGGCGCAATAGTCACCGGGCTACGTGACTACCTTGCCAAAACCGGTCAGAATAAGGCCCTGGTAGGCCTGTCAGGTGGTATAGACTCTGCAGTATGCGCTGCCATGGCAGTCGAGGCACTGGGAAAAGAAAACGTCATGGGCATTATGATGCCTTCGAGATATTCATCAGACCACTCCCTTACCGATGCAGTCAGGTTAGCTGAAAACCTCAGTATCAGATGGGAAAATATCGGTATAGAGGAGCCTCACAAAGGATTCGAGAAGGCTCTTGAGGCTGCCTTTAAGGGAACCAGGGGCGATACAACCGAGGAGAACATCCAGGCGCGAACGAGAGCTATACTGCTTATGGCTTATTCGAACAAGTTCGGATACCTGGTTCTCAACACCTCAAACAAGAGCGAGGCTGCCACAGGATATGGAACACTCTACGGAGATATGGCGGGTGCAATCTCTCCCCTGGGTGACGTCTACAAAACCGATGTCTACAGGCTCGCCCACTTTATAAACAGAAGCAGGGAGATAATCCCGGTCAACTCAATTACAAAACCCCCGTCGGCTGAACTTAAACCTGGTCAGCACGACACCGACAGCCTGCCTCAGTACGAAATACTCGACGAAATTCTGTTCAGGTTCATCGAACAGATGAAAGATTCCGATTCCATTGTTGCTGAAGGATTCGATGAGCACACAGTAAAGAGAGTTGTCAGTATGATACGTTCGAGTGAGTATAAGAGATACCAGGCACCTCCTCCCATCAGAGTATCCTCAAAGGCATTCGGCACCGGCAGGAGAATCCCATTGGTATCGGGTTTCAGTTTCTGAAATATCACAACGTCACCTTACACCTGACTGCAAATGCAGTATAGGTGATAAAAATCATACTCCCGCCTGCGTGGCATGCTCAAAAACATAACAGTAAAAATCTGTTGTCGTGAATCTTACAACTGCTTGAAACAGAGTATGTTAAAAAATGTTAATTTCACATTTGTATCAATCTTTTTGTAACTTTGTTATGTTATTTAACATAGTTCAAGCCATGCAGTATAAGAATCCGTACGTAGAACAGTGCCTGGAGGGTGCCTGCTCAATGCTTAAGGGTTTAACCATTAAGGAAAAGGAGGTACTGGTACAGCATCACACTTACGCGCATTACAGAAAAGGGGAAATTATTTTCATGGAGGGCGAGAAGCCACATGGACTTATTTGCCTGGCTACGGGAAAGGTTAAAGTCTATAAGGAGGGTGTCGGAGGCAGGGATCAGATCCTGAGAATGGTCAGCCCACAAGGTCTTATTGGCTATCGGGCGCTCTTTGCCGACTCTTCCTACTCCGCCACGGCAATAGCCATTGAAGACACCACCATCTGTATGTTCGAACAGGATGCCATTATGAAGATCATAAGGAAGAATCCTGATCTGGCCTTAAGGCTTATCAAGGTTATTGCCAGGGAACTTGAGTTTTCGAACAACAGGACCGTTTCACTAACCCAGAAGCATATCAGGGGAAGACTGGCAGAGTCTCTCCTGGTTCTTCGCGACACTTACGGTTTTGAGAATGACGGACTCACCATCAGGGTCTATCTCTCAAGAGAGGATATCGCCAACCTGTCAAACATGACCACCTCAAATGCAATCCGCACATTGTCGGTTTTTGCAGCTGAAGATGTTATTGCCCTTGAAGGAAGGAAGATTAAGATTCTTGATTCCCTTAAGCTGGAGCGTATAAGCGAACTGGGCTAGCCCTTTTCAGGTTTCATGATAGAATACCCTTTTTACGCGGGGAGGTATTGAGGTTATTATCTCATAGGGTATCGTGTTGCATACCCTTGCCACTTCCCGTACCGGTATATTATCTCCGAAAATCTCGACACTGTCACCCTCAGTTGCACCGGTGCCGGTAATGTCTGCCATAAACATATCCATACAGACAATTCCGACAATCGGAACCCTTCGTCCCCTTATCCACACCGATCCTCGCCCGTTTCCCATCTGCCTGCTAAGGCCGTCAGCATAGCCAACAGGTATTGTTGCAATCACCCTGTCATTATCAGCAGCATCGGTATATCCGTATCCCACCGGTTCTCCTGCCTTTACAACCTTTGCCTGTGAAATCCGGGAAAGAAATCTTGAAGTATGCTTCATTTTCAGGTCATCAACCGATGCAAGTCCGTATAGCCCAATACCAAGCCTCACCATGTCATACTGGAACCCGGGGAACCGGAGAATGCCGGAACTGTTGAGTATATGTCTTAACGGACGGTATCCAAGACCTGCAGACAGGTATTCATAAACCGATTCAAAAACAGCAGCCTGCTTCCTGGTACGGTCATCATCGGCCTCTGACTCAGTAGCTGCCAGATGGGTAAAGACCGATGCCACCCTGACAGTACCCATATTCCTGAGAAGTTGTGTCAACCTTTCTGCATCCTCAGGCTGAAAACCCAGCCTGTGCATACCAGTATCAAGCTTAATGTGCACCGGCCAGTCTGAAAGACCATATCTCTCTGCTGCCATTATAAAACCCTCCAGTATTCTGAAGCTGTATAACTCGGGCTCGAGATTATACCTGATAATAGTATCAAATGAAGACTCTTCGGGTATCATAACCAGTACAGGCTTGTTTATGCCTGACTCTCTCAATTCAGCACCCTCATCGGCGTTTGCCACGCCAAGATAGTCGACACCGTTGTCCTCAAGAAGGGCCCCTATCTCGGATATTCCCGATCCGTAGGCAAAGGCTTTTACCATCCCCATAAGCTTAACACCGCGACCGAGCATCGAACGCACCCTGTTCACATTATGCAGTATCGCATCGAGGTTAACCTCCAGCACAGTGGTATGCTTCTTAAGTTCAAGCATTTCAACTATTTTGCCGAAACCCGATGCCATGGGTCCCTTTACCAGTATCGTCTCATCGGCGAATTTCAGTCGGGGTAATGCAGCAATGAACTCAGCTGTTGAATGGTACAGCAACGCCTCACTGCTGAAACAATCACGATTGCCTGCCATGCCCTGACCTATGCCTATAAACCTCGAAACCTTTCCGCTCTTTATCAGCCTTGCCGCTTCTGAAGCCATTTCTCTCTGATTCCTGCCTGTTTCGACTATATCTGACAATATCAGGGTATGAATCCTGCCCTGATGGTTCTTCAGGAAATCAATTGAGATTGAGAGTGATGCAATATCAGAATTGTACAAATCCTCGATCAAAACACAGTTGTTGATGCCACTCCTTACAGCCATCCGCATCGCCACAGGCTGCAGACGCGACATCGCCTCAATTATGCTCTGGTGTGAGATACCTGCAAGAAGAGATGTTACTGCAACCGTAACCGAGTTCTCGACAGATGCCTGGTCAGCAAATGGTATTCTGTATTCGATCGACTTTCCGGAAAACTCAATTCTAATCTCCGAAGCCATACTTCCGGTCCTTCTGACAGAAGCCCTGTAACTGGCATCTGAGGTTAAAAGCGAGACCGGTCGTTCAACATTATCACTATATCCAGTAATGATCCATGATGCGGTTGCGACCTTCCTGCCTCTGGCCATAAACTTCACCTCCTCATCGAGCTCACTGCATGCAGCAGGATAGATTATATAATCTGCTTCACTCGCAAGGGCAAGCTTCTCGCGGATCTTCTCCCTCAAGTCGGCGAACTTCTCCTGGTGAGCCTCACCAATGTTGGTAATCACGCAGAAACGAGGCCTGATAATTTTCTGAATTACCTTCATATCTCCCTGACGGGAAACTCCAGCCTCGAAAATTGCAGTATCAAAAATGTTATCAGCCTTCCAGACAGAGAGCGGAACGCCAGTCATGCTGTTAAGGCTTCGCGGACTCCTCACCACCCGCTTCTCCAATCCAATTACTGAGGCAAGCCACTCCTTCACAATTGTCTTGCCTGAGCTTCCGGTTACAGCAATTACGTCTCCCCTGAACTCATCACGGCGTGAACCGGCAATCGTATGGAGTGCCTTCAGGGTATCCGGCACTGTTATAAAGGCACACTCTGACTTATCATAATCTACATGTGGAATGTGATCAACTACAAAAGACCTTATACCCTTTGCAATCAGGCTGCCAATGAAATCGTGTCCGTCATGGATAGTACCCCTTAATGCAAAAAAGAGAGAGCCTGTGTCTGACGTTACCGACCTGCTGTCAATGGTCAGTCCTGTTATCCTGTTATCTTTAGGTCCGGTCAGCCTGCCTCCTGTTACCCTGGCTACATCTGCTGTAATCATAATATAATTCAGTGTCTCTTATGTTCTGGTCTGCCTTTCAGGAAACAATTACGACAGAGGGGTTCATATACATCCTTCTCTCCAAGAAGCACAACCTTCTCCTCCTCCGATTTCCTGTATGAATACTGTGCAAGGCTTCCGCACCTGACACATATTGCATGCACCTTTGTTACATACTCGGCAATTGCCAGCAAGCGAGGCATTGGTCCGAAAGGATTGCCGTTGAAATCCATGTCGAGTCCTGCGACAATAACCCTCACGCCCCTGTCTGCCAATATATTGCAGACATCAACTATCGATTCATCAAAAAACTGTGCCTCATCTATGCCAATAACTTTTGCCTCTCCGGCAAGCAGCAGTATGGCAGAAGCATTCTCTACCGGGGTTGAGTTGACCGACTTTTCATCATGTGACACCACCCTCGTCTCCGAGTATCTGACATCGAGTGAGGGCTTGAATATTTCCACCTTCTGGCCGGCAAAAAGAGCCCTTCGCAGCCTTCTGAGCAACTCTTCTGTTTTACCCGAGAACATTGATCCTGTTATGACCTCTACTGATCCTCTTCCCGGCCTCCTCTCTTCCGGCGTCTCCTCTGAGAATATCATCATCTTGTGAAGGTGGTCGCTGTAGTTATAATATTATGGTCACACTATTCGTTGAGAATAATGGTTACTTTTGCAAAGTAAACAAAACGGACGGTAAAAAACAGTACAACAAATGGATTTAAATTCAGCTCTTGATATTATAATAAGTGACCTCAGAGATGCCAGGAAGATCATCGATGATCTGAAAAATGTTAAGGGAGTCTCCATAATTCAGGTTGAACTGGCGAAGGCAAAATGCAAAAGTGCGGAAGAGATCATAGAGTTGCTTAAAACGATTGAGAGAGTGCCGGTCATCATGCCCACTGCCGAACCGGAAACTGCTGCTGCAACTGAAGAACCTGTGAAGGCGGCGGCCAAGGATCTGGACCTCACCCTTGTTCCTCCACCTGTACCGAAACCTGATGAGAAGAAGAGTTCAAAAGGCAAGCCCATACTTGCTGACAGGTATGGACAGCCTGCCGACAGAATCAATGAGAGGATGAGTGGAAACAGGGCAGAGAATGACATATCCGCAAAAATAAAGCAGTCTCCAATTTCCAATCTTGCTGAGGCAATAGGTGTAAACGACAGGTTCTTCTATATAAGGGAGGTTTTTGGCGGCAACAAGGAGGCTTACCACTCTGCCATGGAAAAGCTTAATTCAGCCTCTGATTCAGGGGAAGCTGAAGACATAATCAGAGGTTACTCTGCCGGCGACGGAGATCCTGCAGCCTTAAAGTCGCTGCTTGACCTTGTAAGACGCAAAACAGGTTTTAATGGGTAAGCTTTTTCTCGTGCCGACACCGGTTGGCAATCTGCGCGATATAACCCTCAGGGCACTCGATGTCCTTGGTTCCTCCGATATTATTCTTGCGGAAGACACAAGGCAAAGCGGCATTCTGCTGAAACACTACAACATAAAGGGGCGGGTTTGGTCACATCATAAGTTCAACGAGCATGGAAGCGTTGAAAGCATTGCTCAGATGATCAGCGAGGGGAAGGTTGTCTCTCTGATTTCCGATGCCGGGTCGCCGGGAATTTCTGACCCGGGTTACCTGCTGGTAAGAAAATGTGTTGAGAAGGGTCTTGAGGTTGAGTCGCTGCCCGGGCCAACTGCGCTTATTCCTGCCCTTGTGGATTCGGGTCTTCCATGCGACAGGTTCTGCTTCGAGGGTTTCCTGCCTCAGAAAAAGGGTAAGACAAAAAAAATCAGCTCCCTGGCTGGTGAAAACCGCACGATGGTATTCTATGAGTCTCCCTTTCGCCTTGCCAGCACTCTTGGCATGATGGCGGAGGTACTGGGTAGTGACAGGGAAGCCTCTGTGTCGAGGGAGATTTCGAAGATACATGCTGAAACGGTGAGGGGTACCCTTTCATCATTATGTAATCACTTCACTGAGCACCCGCCGAAAGGTGAGATAGTACTCGTTGTAGCCGGAGAAAGTTCAAAAAAGAGAGAAGAGGTATGAGATTTACCGGATACAGCCGGCTGAAGTTTCTTGTTGCCGGCTTTCTGCTTACAATTGCCGTCTCTGCACAAACCACATTGTCAGGGACGATCACCGACTCATCGGGCAGTCCGGTGCCATATGCAACAGTTTATATACAGGAACTGCAGATGGGTACCACCGCCAATGCAATGGGTAACTACGAGATAAAGCTCGAGGATGGAACATACACTGTCTTCTACCAGAGTCTCGGATATAACCAGGATTTCAGGCAGGTTGCCATAGCAGGAAAGCCCGTAATAAGAAACGTTTCACTTACGGTACAGTACTTTCAGCTGCCCGAGGTGACAGTAAGCACCGGGCGTGAAGATCCTGCCTACGCAATAATCAGGAGGGCAATCGCCCGGGCTCCCTACTACCTGAATGCCGTTGAGCGCTACAGGGCAATGGTATACCTGAAGGGAACCGCCGTGCTGGACAGGATGCCCAGGCTTCTCTCAAGGGCAATGCAACGTGACAGTGACGTTGATATTAAGATCGGGGAAACATATTTCTATGAATCACATAATGAAATTGAGTTCAATGCACCTGACAAATACGTGCACAGGCTGATTGCCATACAATCTACTTTCCCGTCAGAAAGTGACCAGATATCACCGATGAGCTACATACAGGCATCATTCTACGAACCGGTGATTGCAGATATTGCCATTTCACCACTGGCTCAGAACGCGATGTCACACTACAGGTATTCATATGAAGGTTCATCGCTGCAGGGACAATACGTAATAAACAAGATCAGGGTAATACCGAGGAGGAAAAGCCAGCAGGTATTTTCGGGCGTCATCTATATTGTTGAGGATCTGTGGTGTATCCA
The DNA here is from genome assembly GCA_964446435.1 of uncultured Rikenellaceae bacterium. Taxonomy (GTDB): domain Bacteria; phylum Bacteroidota; class Bacteroidia; order Bacteroidales; family VadinHA17; genus SLNP01. The sequence goes on from CAYUOS010000032.1 coordinate 20,218, forward strand.
TAGCCTCGATCTGGAAAATGAGAGCCTGGTGGGGAAAATACGAGTCAGGCAGATACACACCCCTGTTCAGGATGATTTCTGGATGCCTGTAAGCCATAATTTTGATGTCGATTTCTCGATGCTGGGTATCAGAGGAAGGGCAACATACGGGAGCGCTGTAAAATATTCAGAGATTGTAACAACTGCCCCTCTGGCAATAGTAACCTCACCCACGGTGAGCAGGCCTGTTTCAGAAACCGTAGCTGCAGAGTCACCTCCCTCAAGGACAGCTATGGAGATGGAGAAACTGCTGGCCAAGGATGATCTCACAAACAGGGAAATGATAAGGCTTTCGAGGATGATGGAAAAGGAGGCGGCATCATCAAAGGGTGATGAGGGCAAAAGGGAACTTGAAATCAGGCAGACCACTCAATATATAATTGAGGAAGATGCAGCAAAAAAGAGTCATGACTTCTGGGCTGATATCAGGCCTATACCCCTGGCTGATAACGAGATAAGAAGCCTCAGGCTTACCGACAGCCTGAAAACCAATACCCTTAAGGAGGTAAAGACAGGACCAAAAGAGGTATCAGTAAGCCTCTCTGCCGGGAAAAGCACCCCTTTCACCAGGACGGTGCGAAGTGTGATGGCAGGTAAAACCTGGAGGCTTGACAGTAACAGGGTTTCAATAACATACGGAGGTATTGCAAAACTCGACAACTTTTCTTTCAACAGCGTCGACGGACTGACATATGATATCGACTTCAGGTTCTCAAGGAGGTGGAAGAACGGAACCTCCTTCTCGGCCTTTCCTGAGATCGGTTATGCATTCTCGCGTGAATCGTTGTTCTGGACACTCAATACAACATGGAACTACAGGAAGAACAACAACGACTATTTCTGGCTGCGTGCAGGCGACAGGTCGACTGAATTCAACAACTATGGTCCTGCAAACAGGTTTATTAACACTGCATATTCACTGCTGCTGAAAGAGAACCTGATGCGCCTCTATCGGTCACAATACATAAGGATGGGACACCGTTCGGAGATATCGAATGGCCTTTACCTCGAGGTATCTGCCGGAAGCGAATTCAGGGGATTACTAGACAACAACACCCGGTTTTCATTCTTCAGGCGCGACAGCCTCTACAAGCCAAACATCCCGGGTAATAGTATGGTCGACCCTGAAAACCATCCGGCGTATGTACCATTCAACCATACCCACTATTTTTTCAACGCAGAGCTGACCATAATACCTTTCCAGAGGTACAGGATGTCGGGAGGGAGGAAATTCCCTGCCGGATCTGATTATCCGACTTTCATGGTAAGTTACCGTCAGGGCTTCAATGATATCGAAGGTAGTATTTCTACCTTCAGCAGGTTCATGGCTTCAGCATCAAACAGGAAAGACACCGGCCCGATGGCTGAACTATTCTGGAAGGTCAGAACAGGGATGACAATTTCAGCCGACTCAATAACCTTTCACGATTTCATACACTTCAATACTCAGCCCATACCGTTGCTGCTCAATGACTACCGGGATGCCTTCTTCCTGCCCGGTTGGTATACACTGGCTACCGACAGGTGGTTTATTGAAGGCCATCTGAGATACACTAATCCGTATATCCTGGTGAAACTGCTGCCGGGGTTAAGCAACACCCTGATGAGGGAGAACCTGCACGCAAGATACCTTCTCTCACCACAGATGAAACACTATTTCGAGTTTGGCTACAGTATAAGTGAGATCTTCCTGCTAGGAGAGGCAGGGGTATTTGCCGGTTTTGAGAATTCTGGATTCCGTAGTGCCGGGGTGAGATTTATACTGAAGTTCAATTAATAATGATTCAAACCGGCATTAACAGAAAACCATGCCAGCTCTCACATTATCAATCAGCAATACAAGGTTCTAAGCAAATGGCGGTTCGTCATAGTCGTCATTGTCAAGACCTGACGACCCAGAGGTCTTCCTGACTGAATCATTGTTCATCTTTGAACCTACGGTATATGACTGTGACCTTTGAGGTGCTGCTTCAGTTATTTCTTCAAGTTCAAACTCATCGAGTTCAACGAACTGGGCCTTCTCATCCCTGAACCTGAGACGTACGTCGCCAACAGGACCGTTACGGTTCTTGGCAAGTATGATCTCGGCAATACCCTTGGTAAGTGTTCCGTCCTCAAACTCAAGTAGTCCGTACTTCTCCTGGCGGTGGATAAATATCACCATATCAGCATCCTGCTCGATTGCTCCCGACTCTCTCAGGTCTGAAAGCTGTGGCCTCTTTGAACCACCCCTCAGCTCAACCGACCTGTTCAGCTGCGAAAGGGCCAGTATGGGAATACCCAGTTCCTTTGCAATACTCTTCAATGATCTTGAGATCAGGCTCACCTCCTGCTCACGGCTTCCTGCATCAGGCGGGCCTGTCATCAGCTGCAGGTAGTCGACAATTGCAATATCAAGCCTGTCGTGAGCCTTTAGCCTGCGACATTTTGCCCTCAGTTCGAATACCGATATTGCTGGTGTATCGTCAATGTAGATAGGTGCGTCAACGAGTTTCCTTATTCTCTTGTCAAGCAGTTTCCATTCGGCCTCGGTAAGCCTCCCGTTCTTGATCTTGTCTCCCGGGAGATCTGTTTCAGCGGTGATGAGCCTGTTAACAAGCTGCACCGATGCCATCTCAAGTGAGAATATGCCAACCTTCTTACCGTGATCGATTGCAATATTACGGGCCATCGAAAGGGCAAAGGCTGTTTTACCCATTGAGGGCCTGGCTGCAATAATTACCAGGTCTGACTTCTGCCAACCCGATGTTAACCTGTCAAGCCTGCTGAACCCTGAGGGAACACCAACCAGACCATCTTCCTGCTTGCCGGCTTCCTCCATCTCCTCGATGGCCTGCTTTATTACAGTACCTATGGGTAATACCTCGCGCTTAATGTTTCCCTCTGCAATCTGAAAAAGCTCATTCTCAGAACGATCAAGCAGGTCGGTAACATCATAGGTGTCGTCATATGCCATGGCCTGGATATCGGTCGACACCCTTATCAGTTCGCGCTGTATATACTTCTGTGCTACAATCTTGGCGTGATACTCAACATTGGCAGCCGATACCACCTTTGAGGTTAGCTGTGTGAGGTAGACCGGACCGCCGACCTGGTCGAGGTCTCCTTTAGCCTTCAGCTCTTCCGTCACTGTATAGAGATCAATAGGCATCTCCTTCGCACTGAGCGATTTCACGGCATTGAATATCTTCCTGTGTGCCTCCTTGTAGAAACACTCCTGCTTCAGTAGGTCAACTACTGTAATTACGGCATCGCTTTCAAGCATTACCGCACCCAGTACTGCCTCCTCCATATCAAGAGCCTGGGGAGGAACCCTGCCGTGATCAGGTGACGGATAGTTAATGGGACGCGGTGCCGTACGTTGTTTGGCCATGTAATATGATATTGATTAGTTGATGGTTAGTTATCAGGAATCGGTCAAAAGGACCAGTTTCAAATTTAACAAATGTCCCATGCCTTATTCGCCCGGGGATGATTTGTTACAAACAAAATCCTGTTTATAAAATGTTGATAAGAGGACAATCAACCCCATATTCACACCAGGGCCTGACTCAGTTTAATGCCAATCGTGCCTGTAATGGATGAACTAAGCCCAATAAATGGTATTTTTACGGTCGAAACAGGTGATGTGATGATAACCTTTCCAAGGGCCAAGATAAATATCGGGCTCACCATAGTGAGTAAGCGGACTGACGGTTTCCACGAAATTGAAACCATTTTTTATCCTGCCGGTATTTCTGATGTGCTTGAATTTGTCGTTCCCCGCGAAAGAGTGTTGTCAGACCAGCTTGTTGTATCAGGTGTGGTTACCGACTGCAGGCCGGAAGACAATCTCGCTGTCAGGGCTGTCAGCCTCATGCGTGAAAGATATAACATACCATTTCTGCGTATACACCTTCACAAGGTAATTCCTCCGGGAAGTGGCCTCGGAGGAGGATCATCAGATGCCTCGGCGATGCTGCTGCTGCTGAACCGCTATTTCAGGCTGCAGATCAATCAGGATGAACTCGGGGAGATGGCGCTGAAACTGGGCAGCGACTGCCCCTTCTTCATCAGGCAAACGCCACAGCTAGCCACCGGCAGGGGTGAGGTTTTTACACCATTGAACTGTTTCCTTGATGGATACTACCTCGTAATCGTGCGTGAGGGGATTCACATCTCTACACGACTGGCATACTCAGAAAGCAAACCAAGAGGAAGGGTTTCCGGACTTGAAAGGCTGATCAGGGAACCCATCATCGAATGGAAGAACAGCATTGTAAATGACTTTGAGGAGTATGCTTTCAGGGAGTATCCACTGCTGGCCGGTCTGAAACAGGGAATGTACGATGCAGGTGCCTTGTACAGCTCCATGTCAGGAAGCGGTTCAGCCGTCTATGGCATCTTCAGCTCAAGGCCGACAACACCCCCTGCCGGCAACATAATATGGCAAGGCTGGCTATGATCCCATGATCCCTGCGCCCTGCGCCATTTACTCCTCTGCCCTCTGAACCTCTATCTCCATCAGCACTGCCCCCTTCGGAAGCTTGTCGCCGGGTTTCACCGGTATCGACTTCACCCTTCCGCTCCAATGCGAAAGAATGCGGTTCTTCATCTTCATGGCATCAAGAACCATAAGCTCCTGGCCTGAAGTGACCTCATCGCCCACCTTCACCAGCAGTTCGACCACGGTGCCCGGAATAAAGCTGGCAACGGTACCCGGTACATCAGGTTGATATCCCTTTCGCACCTTGTACTTATTGCTGAGCCTTGTGGTATATTCTGTGTAGTTTATGTTGAGTTTACCAAGGTTTTCCTGCTTTTCCATAATTAAGCCTGATTAAGTTATCAAAAGGGAGGAATGCCATGCTTCTTGGGCGGCATCGCAACATCCTTGTTCTCAGAAACCTCAATTGCATGAAGCAGATGTTTCCGGGTCTCCGATGGTTCAATTACTGCATCAATATAACCTCGTGAAGCCGCTACGTACGGATTGGCAAACTTGGTTTTATACTCCTCCACCTTGGCCCTGCGCATCTCGTCGGGATTCTCGGCTGACATAATCTCCTTGCGGAAGATAATATTAGCAGCTCCCTCAGGTCCCATGACTGCGATTTCTGCCGTTGGCCACGCAAAGACAAAGTCCGCCCTCAGGTGCCTTGAACTCATTGCTATATAGCCTCCTCCGTATGCCTTCCTGAGGATAACCGTCAGCTTGGGAACCGTTGCCTCACTATATGCATAGAGCAGTTTTGCACCGTGCCTGATAACGCCGGCATGCTCCTGGTCAACACCGGGAAGGTAGCCGGGAAGGTCTACCAGGGTAACAAGGGGTATGTTGAATGCATCACAATACCTGATAAACCTGGCTGCCTTGTCTGATGAATCAACATCAAGAACACCCGCCATCTCAAGCGGCTGATTTGCCACGAAGCCAACAGTGCGGCCTCCAAGCCTTGAGAAACCTATAACGATGTTTCTTGCGTACATCTCCTGAACCTCAATGAACTCAGAATTGTCAGCAATTGCCCTGATGATATCCTTGACATCATACGGAAGTGTCGGGTCTTCAGGAACGATGTGGTTAATATCGAAAGCGACCTTCGGTTCCTGAATAGCCAGCTTCTCAGGCTTGCTGCAGTTGCTAGGCGGAAGCAGGTTGATGAGTCCCTTGATCTGCTCGAAACACTCATCCTCAGTATTAGCGAAAAAGTGAGCATTTCCGGATGTCTCGCAG
>CAYUOS010000033.1:0-25482 GCA_964446435.1 uncultured Rikenellaceae bacterium
ATCGCGATTTTGTTTCCTATGAAGAATATTTTGACGGAGGCCAGGATGAAGATGCCATTATCTATATTGCACTTGCAAACAAGCTGGTTCACACAATAAAGCCGTCTGCCATAACAATTGCCGAAGAGATGAGCGGTATGCCGGGTATTGCAGCACAAGTCGAAGCGATGGGCTATGGATTCGATTACAGGATGGCCATGGGGGTACCTGACTACTGGATTAAGCTTGTCAAGGATGTTCCCGATGAACAATGGAACACCGGGCGACTCTTCTATGAACTTAAACAGAAGAGGCCCGAAGAGAAGGTTATCAGCTATTGTGAATCGCATGACCAGGCCCTTGTCGGCGACAAAACACTTATCTTCAGGCTTATAGACGCAGAGATGTACACCTCCATGAATAAAGCCAGTGTGAGTCTGGTAGTTGACAGGGGAATGGCTCTGCATAAGATGATAAGGTTGATAACATTTGGAACCTCCGGTGGAGGTTACCTGAATTTCATGGGCAATGAATTCGGACACCCCGAATGGATTGATTTTCCCAGAGAGGGAAACAACTGGAGCTACAAGCATGCCCGAAGGCAGTGGTCACTGGCTGACAAGCCTGACCTGAGGTATCAGTTTCTGAAGCTGTTCGATAAAGAGATGATAAGCCTTCAGGAAAGATACAGGTTCCTTGGTTCCCTCAATATTGAAACGGCAACAGATAACGACGGTGACAAGGTTATCTCATTCATGAGAGGCGATCTGCTTTTTGTCTTCAACTTCCATCCTGACAGGTCATGGTCAGACTACGGCATCAAGGCAAAGGGACGGTTTCAGATAGTTCTTGATACCGACGATGAACGGTTTGGGGGCTTCAACAGGGTCGACAGAAGCATCATTTATACAGCCGAACACCCTGGTGGCAGGTATCCTGTAAATGCCCCTTTCTACCTGAAGATATACATCCCGGCACGCACCGGACTGGTATTTAAAAAAATACCCTCAAAAAGTGTCAGAGATTTAAGCAGCTGACAATCTAATCAATCCACCTCAGCAGAGGGAAATCCTGACGGTGGGGCAGCATTTTATGCCTGGGAAATATCCTTATGCCATAATAGAATGAACCTGCCTTCTCGGGTGTCAGTTCAGCCCTGAAGAAACACTTTCCCTTCTTGAAGCTGACCGGCTTAAACTCTGCCCTGGCAACAAACTCATACTCCCCTGTTGTTTTCATCCTTGTCAGAACATACTCCACCCCCACATGCTCAGGCTGAATGTTTTTGACATCAAGAACAACCTCTGCAGTGTACTTGCTGCCAGACCTGTAAACATTGCCCTCAGGCTTGTCGAAACAGTAGGATATCACTTCGATATTATCCCATTCTCGTACCATCTCTTCCTTCCACGCAGCAAGTTCCCTTGCAAGGGTGAACTCATCGGCAACAATGCGACGATTCCTGGTCCATAGGGGAACATAATACTTTTCGAAATAGTCGTCAAGCATCCGCTTCATGGTAAACTCGGGTGCTATCTTAACCATGGTGTTTTTGACAAGGCTGATCCACTCTACAGGCACTTTATTCTCACTAAACGAGTAGTAAGCCGGAATTATCTCATACTGAAGCATATTGTAAATTGTTTCAGCGTCGATGTCATCCTGCAGTGTCTGGTTTGTAAAGGTCCTTTTCTGTGGAAGCGCCCAGCCGGCAAATGCCCTGTAGCCTTCAACCCACCAACCGTCAAGTACGCTGAAATGCAATGTTCCGTTCATTACAGCCTTTTCTCCACTGGTTCCTGAGGCCTCCATAGGTCTGGTCGGAGTATTGAGCCAGATGTCAACTCCCCTTACCAGAAGCTTTGCCAGCTCCATATTGTAATTCTCAAGGAAAAGGACCTTGCCGGCGAATCTTGGCATCTGCGATATCTCGTTGATCCGCTGAATCAACCCCTGTCCCCCTCCGTCCTGGGGGTGAGCCTTTCCGGCATAAATGAATTGAACCGGTTTATCTGGATTATTGACAATAGCGTCGAGTCTGTCAAGATCGTTGAACAGCAGGTGAGCCCTTTTATAGGTTGCAAACCTTCTGGCGAAGCCAATTGTAAGCACCTTCTCATCGAGGTGGGTGCTGATATTCAATAGTTTTCTCGGACTGACATGCCTGTCGAGCATTTCACTCTGCAAATGACTCCTTATCTCCTTGAACAATGCCGATTTCAGCTCACTCCTGATCTCATACACCCTTTTATCTTCGAGAGTATAAATACGTTCCCACAGACTCCGGTCTGTCTGGTCAAAAAACCTTTCTCCCGTAAGCTCTTCATATACATCGCGCCATTGGGGTGCCAGCCATGTCGGATGATGAACGCCGTTGGTAACATGTCCTATATGCAACTCTTCCTTCAGGTACCCCGGCCAGAGCTTGTTGAACATTCCTCTTGAGACCTCTCCGTGGAGTTTGCTTACACCATTAACCTGCTGCGACAGTCTCGTGGCCAGGTAACTCATGTTGAATTTATGCTCAGGCTCAGACTCACACCTTCCTAATGCCATGAGTTCACCCCATGATATCTTAAGGCGCATGTGATAATGTGAGATATACCTTCTGAGGAGGTCCTCATCGAATGCATCGTGACCCGCGGGTACCGGTGTGTGGGTTGTGAAAAGGGTAGAAGACCTGACAACCTCAATAGCCTCTTCAAACCTGAGATGATTTGTCTCAATCAGATGGAACATCCGCTCCATACCAATAAATGCTGAGTGTCCTTCGTTGCTGTGATAGACATCAGGTTGTATTCCCAGTTTCCTGAGTACCCTGATCCCTCCAATTCCGAGTACAAGCTCCTGTCTGAGCCTGTTTTCATTATCGCCTCCGTAAAGATGATGTGTAACAGTTCTGTCTTCAGGTGAGTTTTCATCAAAATCGGTATCAAGCAGGAAAAGGTTTACCTTTCCGATCTTTGCCTCCCATACCCTTGCCATAACATTTCTGCCAGGCCAGGCCAGACTGACAGACAGGTGGTTGTCTTCATGATCCTTCACCGGGCATATAGGGAGATGTGAGAAATCCTCCGCTTCATAGATTGCGATCTGCTCACCCTTCGGTCCAAGTTTCTGCCTGAAGTAACCGAACCTGTAAAGAAGGCCTATCGCCACGAGCGGAACATTTGAGTCGCTTGCCTCCTTCAGGTAATCCCCGGCCAGAATCCCGAGGCCTCCTGAATAGATCTTCAGACAATGATGTATTCCGAATTCCATGCTGAAGTATGCCACCCTTGGCTTTGAAGCATCGTCGGGTCTGTCCATATAATTTCTGAAGATCCGGTATACCCTGTTCATTTCAGCGATAAACTCCTCATCTTCTGACAGCACCTGCAGCCGCTTGAAATCTATCTTCTCTATCAGCAGTCTTGGATTATGTCCGCATGAATCCCATAACGTCGGGTCCATCCGGTGAAACAGATTCTCAGCTTCAATATTCCATGACCACCATAGATTGCAGGCTAACTCCTTCAGGCATGCCATCCTTTCGGGCACATCCGACTGAACAAAGATATCCTTCCATATCGGTACCTGGTGAGGTTTCCGGCTTTCACCGACCTGTTGAGTAAGTGCAATGGCAAATTCCCTTGGTTCTGACCTGCGGGTCTCAGATGAGACAAGAGCATAGGAATAGGCATCGAAATAGTGGGCAACCAGGGTGTCCCACATCGCTATCCTTGATATCTCATGGGCTTTTTTCCTCGCTTCCTCAACCTCAACCGGAGAAAGATGGGTGAATTGAGCTATGAATTTGCACATCTGCTCAATTACCTCCTCTTCATTCTCATCGGTTCTCTCAATGACTGCGATCCCGTGGCCCGGGTTATCGAAATGGGTCTTTACCCAGAGTCCGAAGCCTGCCAGAGTGGTAGTAATGGTAGGTATTGAGAACATAAGGCTTTCAAGGGGAGTATAACCCCATGGTTCATAATAGGACGGGAAGCAAGTGAGGTCAAATCCTATAAGCAGGTCGAAGTAGGCAATATTAAAGATTCCGTCATCACCATTAAGGTAGGACGGAACAAAGATCACCTTTACCCTTGACTCGGGATGGTTCGTCAGTTTATTTGCCGCGATGTTTACAAGCACAGGATCTGTTCCCGGAAAATGCAATCCGTGTGTCAGGAACTTGTCTCCGGCATTCTTTGCACCCTTATCTCCCAGGGCAGCCAGAATTTCGGCACGAGGGCCAGAATGATAAGCCGGCATAAGAATGAAAGCTATAATCTCATTCCCAAGCTTTGCATCAAGGTTAAGGCAGCCAAGTGAATCGAGAAAAGTATCGACGCCCTTGTTTCTGTACTCGTACCTTCCGCTCAGCGCAAGAAGCAAAGCGTCTGAAGAGGGTTTATAACCCAGAACTGCTTCAGCCACATCTAAGAGTCTGGCTCTCGCTGTCTTCCGCTTCCGGTCAAATTCCGGTGCCGGAGGAACAAATGAATCCTCAAAGCCGTTTGGTGTGACATAGTTTACCTCCTTACCGAGGAAGTGGGCACACTCCCTTGAGGTTATTCCGCTGACAGTGGTAAATACATCAGCTTCGGCAGCGGATAGTTTCTCAAGTGATTGCTTTGCCGTAACATTGAACTCATGTGCTATCTGCGCAGGAACATACTGTTTCATCTGCCCATACAGTGGGCGGTTATTCCCGGCTATTGAGCGACCCAGAACAGTGGCATGGGTTGTAAATGAAGTCGCCACCCATGGGGCATGCTCTTTCAGGTACAATACTCCCGTACCTGTCATCCATTCATGGAACTGGGCAACTATTAACTGACTTTCACGATAGAAATTGGTGAAGCTGGCAATAAGCTTGCCGGCAGCATAGCCAAAAAGAGCCGGCTCAACGTAGTCCCACTGGCCCGATATGCTGTCAAGTTTGTAGGTCTCCCAGAATTTTGCAAATATCTCGTTTTGCTGTCCAAAATAGGGAGTGAAGTCAAGAAGCATCACGATTGGCTGCCCTGCAATGTTCCATCTGCCTGTCTTGACTCTCAGGCCTTCACCTGCTGCTATTCCCTTCCAGGCTCCGAACAGCGATTCGTCAGGTATAAATTCAGGATTCCTTGTGTCCTCGCGCCAGACATCTGGCCCAATCAGAATATAATTGTTGCCAAGTTCATTGACAATGTTAAGTGCTTTTGTTGAAATTACAGTGTGTATCCCGCCTACCTTATTGCATATTTCCCAACTTGTTTCAAATAAAAAATCTGGTCTCATCATCTGTTTTTCGTTTTTTACTGTTCAATTCCTCACTCCCTCGTCTTCTTTGCCCTGCCACTGGCGCCTTTGGAAGGCTTAGCCGTGGCAGCAGTCTTACCTGCACTTGCTGCCGGACCGGTTTTAGCCGACCTTCCTCCTGCTGCTGCTATTACTCTCCTTTTGCCGGCCGACTTGCTATTCATAATCTCTATCTCCTTCATAAGCTTTGCAATCACAGTATCCTTCTCCCGGGCCACCTCGCTGAGTCTCATTTTCAGAATGTACTCTTCGCTGCATGGAACCTCATGGTTTATTCTGAGCTCAAAGTCACTCAGAATATTCATGTAATTCATAAATGCATCATAGGGGGTCTCATATGGGTTGAAATAGGAATGGACTGCTCCGTCGGAGAAAAACTTTGTGCTCATGTAGTAGAAATGATCACTCGATTGCAGGTATATCCAGTCTTTTCTCAACTCCTCCCCGGCACATGAATATATCTTGCCTGAGAGTTCATACAGCTTTCCGAATGCGGCTGTCTGCAGTTCATTGCCCAGCCATGCTGTAAGATCCCGCTCCTCATCTGCCCATGAAATTGGTGAAGGAACCGATACTGCTGCCACTGGCTGGTAATTCTCTGCCACCTCTGTTGGGGTCATGAACGCGCACAATGCTGACTTCAGGATTGCTGAAGGAAGGTGACTGAGAAAGTCCATTATTCCGGTCTCCTTAACCTGGTGTTCTCCAAAAGTCTCATAGTCGACAAACAGGTTAACCACCTCACCTGACATAAAAGCCTGGTTAATCCACCCTGCGTACTTCGTCGCAGTCAAAGGCCATTCGCACCATCCGCTGTTCGCAAACCTGAAAGCTATATCATCACTCAGCACAAAATTGCGAAGAAGTACCTTCAGTCTGGGATTTAAAGTATTGCAATAGACATAATTCGGACTTTTCCACCCAAGCACGTGTTTTGCTCCCTCAGTCAGGGTTGCCCTGAATCCCATATCTGCCATCCATGAGCCTATCTCATCTGAATAGATCATCTCAGTGTTCCTTATCGAAGAAGGCTCATAACCAAAGAGTGACTTCACTTTTGCAGTGTGGATATTCACCTGTTTCTCAAACTCTTCACGGTTGCTTAGTGATGCCAGTGAATGAGAATCTGTCTCTGCAAGGAATTCCACGCATCCCGTTGCGGCCAGTTCCCTGAATGATTCGATTGCCTCGGGAGCATACAACAGCATCTGGTCAATCGCCAGTCCACTGATAGAAAAAGAGACTCTGAACTTACCCTTATGCTTTCGAATAAGGTCAAGCAAAATCTTGTTTGCAGGCAGATAGCATCTTGTTGCCACTCTCCTCATTATTGACTCGTTGGTGTAGTCGTCATAGTAATAATGATCGTTCCCTATGTCGAAAAACCTGTATCTCTTCAGCCTGAATGGCTGATGAACGACGAAGTGCAGGCAAACCGCTTTATTGACACCTTGCTTCATGACTTATCATGTTAATTCTTTCTGAGTACTTCCTTATATACATTTCTTACCTGTCTGGCAGAATTTTCCCACTTCAGGGCAATTACCTCCTCCCTTCCGTTCCTGATGAACATTCCCGAGAGGGCCGGATATTTCAGTATACCGTAAATCGCATCAGCCATAGCATCAATATCCCAGAAATCAACTTTTACTGCATGGGTGAGTATCTCTGCTACTCCTGACTGCTTGCTGATAATTACGGGAACATTCGACTGCATGGCCTCAAGGGGTGAAATGCCAAATGGCTCGGAAACCGATGGCATTATATATACATCGCTAAGGGCAAGCATCCTGAAAACATCATTTCCACGCAGAAACCCGGTAAAATGGAATCTGTCTGTTATACGCAATGCTGCTGCCCTCCTTATCATTTCATACATCATATCACCCGACCCTGCCATCACAAACCTCACATTGCTCATCACCTTCAATACGCTGTGGGCTGCCTCAATGAAGTATTCAGGGCCTTTTTGCATGGTTATCCTGCCAAGGAATGTCACCACCTTATCATCAAAACCCTTTCTCCATGTGCTGCTTTCAGGAAGGTCCAAATCATCAACAGCATTATAAACGGTAACAACCTTTTTGGGGTCGATACCGTATTTGTTGATCACTATGTCACGGGTAAGATTGCTTACCGTAATAATCTTCGAGGCAAATTCCATCCCGCTCCTCTCAATTGCGTAAACCTCAGGGTTCACATTGCCGCCACTCCTGTCAAAGTCTGTGGCATGCACATGTATTACCAATGGCTTGCCTGATGCCTTTGATGCAGCTATTCCGGCCGGATACGCAAGCCAGTCGTGGGCATGGATGATCTCAAAATCAAATTCGGTTGCAATTACCGATGCTACTATTGCATATTTCCTGATCTCCTCCATGAGGGTCGGGCCATACTTTCCTGAGAATTCAATACGCCCCTTATCATCGGTAGTTACATATATCTTTCTCCCGTCAACTTCTGACCTGGTATACTTCCAGTACTCTTCAGGATCGGTATATGGTATGATATGAGAGTCAACCTCTATCTTGTCAACACTTTTCCTTATGCCGGCATAATTAATTGTCTTGAATGCAACCGGGACATTGTTGGCTCCAATAAGCCTTACAACGCTTTGGTCTTCGTCTCCCCAGGCTTTGGGTACCACGAAGATCACCCCTACACTCCCAAGTGAAGCCATCCCTTTGGTAAGGCCGTAACTTGCCGTCCCCAGGCCTCCCGAGATGTGTGGAGGGAACTCCCACCCGAACATTAGCACTCTCATAACCGCCGGTATTTAGTTATTTATCATTTATCAGTGAATATATCCGCAGTATTTCGCTGACACTCCATGCCTGGGAGATTGCACCCCTTGCATGGTGTGGAGGATCGCCGTCATAAATCTCAGAGACTGTGGTAACCCCATGCTCTGTCATCACCTCCTCGAATCCCAAAATAAGTTTCCTTACCTTCTCCCTGCCCGAATTACCATATACCCTCAGCCAGCCGTCACAAAAAGGACCAATGAGCCATGGCCAGACAGTGCCCTGATGATATGCCTTATCGCGTTCCTCCTGATTGCCGTAATAGGTTCCGCGATAGTGCTCACTGTTCGGACTCAACGATCTCAGTCCCCTGGGTGTCAGTAATTCTGACGCGGCCCTGTCAAGCACCTTCTTCATTTGAGCTGTGTCAAGCATCGAATAAGGCAACGAGGTTGCTATCAGCATATTGGGCCTGACTGAAAAATCAGGGCCCTTTTCATCACTTATATAATCCGCAAGCAGTCCCTTATTCTCATTCCAGAAGAGAGAGTTAAAAGACTCAGCTATCAGTTCAGGCAGTTTGCCATATTCCCTGATGAACTTCCGGTCACCGGCTCTTTTAGCCATCTCCAGAGTATAGCATACCGCATTGTACCAAAGGGCATTGATTTCGACTGCATATCCCCCCCGGGGTGTAACAGCCACCCCGTCAACAACCGCATCCATCCAGGTGAGAGCCTTCCCTTCATCTGAAGCATAGATGAGTCCATTCTCCCTCATATGAATATTGAAACGGGTTCCGCTACGGTAAGCTGCCAATACCGACCTGGCAGCATCTCCATACTTGCGCCACGGATCAATACCTGTCTGCAGTTCATACTGCTGAAGGGCCCAGAAGAACCATAATGGTGCATCAACTGAATTGAATGCCGGATTATCGGGATTACCCATATTGGGGAACAAGCCATTCCTCATTCTTGACACCTGGGTGTCAAGCACCTCCTCATAGAAGCCCTCCCTCTTCCTTCCCAGGGCAATGCCCGGCAGGGCAATAAACGTATCCCTTCCCCATGCCCCGAACCAGGGGTATCCTGCAATTATCAACGTCGATTCTCCTCTCTTCTCAATAAACTGCTGCGCAGCATTCTCGAGACAATTCCTGAAGCTGGTCCTGGGTACTTTGCGCCTGATGGTCTTGGTGAATTTTGTTTTCAGGCCTGTTGTATTCTCCTCCTTTGTTGATGCAGAGAAAAGAATCACATCTCCCTCTTTGGCCTTTATTTCAAAGAAACCCGGGTTGAACAGGTCCTCAGTATAGTCATAGCCCCTCCTTTTCTCCTCGATGTATTCTACACCAAAATACCAGTCAGGAACCGGAACAAACTCCGACTTGCATGACAACTGCATATGCAGGGTCGGAAATCCTTCATAAAGGCAGATATTGATGCCGTTACCTATTTCTCCCACCCTGGTGTTTGCGGCCATATTTGCACGTGTCAGACCGTGTATGCTGCGGAAAGCAAGGAATGGTCTGATCTGCAGCTTCAGGGGTTCCGCGGCTTCAAGTATGGTGTACCGGTAAAGCAATTGTTCCTCGTAGTGAACAAGCAATCTCTCCTGGCGAAGCAAGACACCCCCAACCCTGAAGGTCATCATCGGTATGTAATCAATGTTGAAGTCCTCAATATACTTGTGCCCCTTCGGATTGTAAAACTCTCCACCGTATTTCCTTACACCCGTATTGAACGATTTATCGTTCTGAATAACCGTCAGGTCAAGTGATGACAGCAGCACGTGCCTTTCATTTCCGAAGGCTTCGACAGGACATACCAGAAGTCCGTGGTACTTCCTGGTATTGCACCCCACAATTGTGGTCGATGAGTATGATCCTGCCCTGTTGGTCCTCACTATTTCCCTTGAAAGGGAGTATTCAAGATTGACCACCTTCGACTTATCAAAATAAATGTACCCCATTTGAAGTAACTGATTAACTGATTTCAATAATTCTAAAAATTAACACTTTTTACACTATTCTGCAAAGTAAGCAGAAAAATTCATGAAAATATGGTTGTTTAGGGCCGATGACAGTGATAATGAAAGAATTTAGAAAATGCCATGGATACGAAGTAGTTAAAAAGCTATATTTGCACTTCATAAAATAAGAAACAGGGAGAATGAAAAACAGGGTTTTAGTAGTGTCGCTGATAGCGATTATTGCTTTTGGGTGCAAAAAGAGCACACACATGATTTCAGGCAGGATCGACGGCAGTCCGGCGAATGCCTATGTCTATCTCGATGAATTGAAGTCTGATGCCATTGAGACAGTTGACTCGGTGAAGATTGGCGATAAGGGAGAATTCAGGTTCAAGAGGAAATCAGAAAGTCCGGCATTTTATATAATGAAAGTCACAAACAACAGTTTCCTGACTATACTTATTGATCCGGGCGAAAACCTTAAAATAGAGGCTCATTACGATTCATTGAATGTTCCATCCAAAATCTCAGGTGCTGCTGGAACAGAACTTATGATGAGATTCAACAAGGAACTCAGGGCAGCAATTGCAGCTCTTGAGGAATTACAGGATATCTATATGAGCAACCTTGACAATCCTGATCTTGAAAGAATTATCGACGAACTTGACGAAAGGGCATACTCAATAATAGACCAGATGGAGGAATACACCAGGCGCTACATTGATGATAATCCCACATCGCTTGCTACCCTTCTTGCATTATATCAACAGCTTACACCAGGAGCGCCGATACTGCACCCGGCAGACAACTTCGAATACTTCCTGAAGGTTGATTCTACTCTCTTCTCACTTTACCCCGATTCTGAACCGGTTAAGTATTTCCACAAGCAGGTAGAAGAGATGAAGATTGCCATGGCCGATATGAGAGGCTCTGCCAATCTCCTCTCACTTGGCTCAGTAGCCCCTGAGATTGCGCTACCTTCGGCAGCCGGAGACACCATAAGACTATCATCAACAAGGGGCAAGGTCGTCCTTCTCGATTTCTGGGCTGCCTGGTGCCCGCCGTGCCGAAAAGAGAGTCCTTACCTTAACAGGGCATATGATACTTACAATAAACAGGGTTTCGAAATATACCAGGTCAGCCTCGACAGAACAAGGGAGGATTGGCTTAAAGGCATTGAGGAAGACAAGCTGGGCAGGTGGATACATGTAAGTGATGTAATGTATTGGAATTCAATTGTGGTACCTCTTTACAAGATTGAAGCAATACCCTTTAACCTGCTGCTTGACAGAGACGGCAGAATACTGGAGACAAACCTCAGAGGAGACCAGCTTTTAAGAACTCTTGAGATTGTAATGAACCAGAACTAACAGTTATTACAAACAAGATGCCGCGAACATTCCTTCTGATTTTGATGATTGCAGCACTCGCAGCAGGCTGCAGGAGTAAAGAAACCGTAATCGTAAACGGAACCATTCAGAACCCGAAAGGAGACTACCTGAAAATGTGGAGGGTAGATATTAACAAACCCCAGCCCCTCGACTCAGTTAAAGTCAGGAATAACGGCAGATTCAGGTTCACCATACCTGTCAGTCAGCCAGATTTCTTCCAGGTGGGCTGGTCGCCGAATGAATTCATAACCCTTGTCCTTCATCCGGGAGACAGGGTGTCATTGGGGTTCAGCGGAGATCTGCTGCACCGTGATTATACCGTAACAGGGTCAGATGATTCAGAAAAAGTAAGGCTGTTGGAGTCAAAGCTTTACGAAACCAGAAGGAAGCTTGACACTCTGAGGATAGCTCATGATGCGGTATTCGATGATCCGGCCGGACAGGCTGCTGCAGACTCAATTGAAACAAGAATTGTTGATGTGGTTACTGACCAGAGAAACTTCAGTATTGACTTTATACTTAACAACCTGAATTCTCTGACGTCAATTATGGCAATTTACCAGAGGTTCAATGAAGAGACATACGTACTTTATGAAACGCGCGACCTTCAGCTTATGAAGCTCCTTACAGACACTCTTACCGTTAAGTACCCGGCATCACAACAGGTAAAGGCGATGGCTGAAGACTTTAAGAGGGAGTTCAACAACATGAAGATGAGACAATTCAGTCGTGTTGTAGAAGGAATGGAACCCACAGAGCTTAATCCCAGCCTTACTGACATTAACGGCAGGAAGATAGCCCTTTCTTCACTCAGGGGCAAATATGTACTCGTCTCATTCTGGTCAGCAGCATCAGCCGAATGCCTGAGCAACAACATCGAGCTCAAGGAACTTTATAAGAATTATAACCGCAGGGGTTTCGAGATTTACCAGATCAGCATTGACACCGATGAGGAGCGCTGGAGAAGAGCAGTAAGGTTCGATGAGCTGCCCTGGATCAGTGTAAGGGAAGACGACCCGTCAAACCTGAAATACGCGTACATATATAATGTGCAGTCGCTCCCGGCCAACTATCTCTACGATCGCCAGGGAGAGATCATCGGCACGAACCTGTTCGGAAGGACGCTCGCGATAAAGCTTGAACAACTCTTTGGACGATAAACACAAAGTTGCAAAGGCAGGGTAAAATATATTTTGCTTCTGATTTTCATCTCGGGCTGAATGCAGGAGGTGATCCCAGGGTTAGGGAGAAGAGGGTAATAGAATGGCTTGAATCGGCCGCCACTGACGCCTCCGAGATCTTTCTCCTGGGAGATATATTCGACTTCTGGTGGGAGTACAGGCATGTCATTCCTAAGGGATTCACAAGGTTTTTCGGCACCATCGCGGCTATTACCGATTCAGGTATTCCGGTCAATTTCTTCACAGGCAACCACGACATGTGGGTTGGCGATTACCTCTCAACCGAGTGCGGCATGAAGGTGCATAGCGGAGTGGTTGAACGGAATTTCAATGGCAAGAGGTTCCTGCTTGCCCATGGGGAAGGCCTTGGTTCCACCGGAGCAGGTTACAAAATACTGCTTTTCCTCTTCAGGAACCGTATTGTACGAGGCTTCTGGTCAGCTTTACACCCACGCATCGGGGTGGCTGTCGGGCACAGATGGTCTCTGGGCAGCAGGCTTGGAAAGGGGGTTCACACTCCATTCCTGGGTGAAGAAGAGGAGGACCTCGTCAGGTATGCAAATTCTGTTGCCGGGGAGAAAAATATCGATTACTACATTTTCGGACACCGCCACCTGCCAATGAAGTACCAATTGGCAGACGGAAGTACGATGGTGATTCTTGGCGACTGGATATCAGGCAGTTCGCATGCAGAATGGGACGGCACGATGCTTAGCCTGATCGTTAATGATCAGTACTCCTGATCCTCAATCCTTACCTTCAGAATATAGTAAGAATATAGTCTGTTGACCCTGTCGAAGGCATATTCAAGTTTGTTGCCTGACTTTCTGGCTATGTCAATCAAGCCCATATTGCCGGTGCTGTCAGTCGAGGTCTTTTGCTTTGCAAGTTGCTCGCGATAATAATCCTTCAGACCTTGCCTGTCGAAGCTGTTGACATGGTCAAGCTTCGACTTCAGGCTCTCTATCTTGCTGTTTCTGACAAGATTGCCCGTTGTGACGCAGAACGATTCTCCCTCCATCTTCACTACTGCCACAGGCATTCCATATTTCTTTTCAGCAACTTTTCCGGGTCCGTACTTTGCGATGTTCTCGAGAATCTCGACCAGAATGCTGAAAACCCGTCTCTTGATTCCCGATTCAACATCGTCTTCCCTTAACTTGGCCTCTGTAAATGAGAGCATCTCCTTCCCCACATCGGGGGTGATGTGGTTTGACCAAACCATGTAAACATTGTTTGCCGAGAGCAGTTTCTCAAATCCCAGAACGACACGTCCATTGAACTTCTTACCATCGGTCATGGTCCTTATTCCGGTTCCTGATGAATCGACCGTCTTGCTCAGGACGTAATAGTAATAATCCGGATCGATCTTTATGAAATCATAATCGAGCTTGTTGCCTGTCTTCTTGGCCATCTCAATCAGGCCAAGCCCGGCTCCCCCCTTGTTGCTGATCTCTGTCGTCTCAAGCATCTTCCTGTATATCTTCCTGACTTCATCAGGATCGAGGCGGTTTATCTGCCTCAGTCTTTTTCTCAATTCAGGAACATTCCCGGCATCCATTACATTTCCCGTTGCAACGCTGTATCCGCTATCTGACTTCGAATAGGCTACAACCGACATTCGGGCATAATCATTCGGGCTTGTGTGCCGGGAAACGTTCTGCAGCGACTCAAGAACGAACATGAACAGTCGCTTTCGGGCAGCAAATCCGAATTCACTGCTCTCCATCTCCCTTTCGAGTAGCATCAGGAGTGAAAGTGAATTAACGTTGGTAACGATTCCGCGGTAGACAAACATCATGCGTTTGCGCATCATCCTGTCACGTATCCTGCGTGTGAAGTCCATGCACCAATGATCAGGTAAATCAAAATCAGTCTATAAATATAGTTATTAATTGCAGACCCTGCCAGTGCTCAGTAATTATTTTTTTAACCGGCCCAACCCTCACGGTCAAGGTTACGGTAGTTAATTGCCTCTGAAATGTGGTCTGCTCCGATAGTCTCCTGACCCTCGAGGTCGGCGATGGTTCTGGATACCTTGAGTATTCGGTCATACCCCCTTGCCGACAGCCTGCGGAGCTCCATCGCTCTTTTCAGAAGGCTGGCTGCTGCATCTGAAAGGCTACAGTATTTCCGTTGCAGTCGGCTGTTCATCTGTGCATTACTGTAAACACCGTGCGTGTCACTGAACCTCTCCTGCTGTATCTTTCTTGCCCTTACTACCCTCTCCCTTACTGATGCCGAAGACTCCGACATCTTTTCTGCTGCCATATTCTGATACTCTACAGGCACTACCTCAACATGCATGTCAATCCTGTCAAGCAGAGGCCCCGAGACCCTGCCCAGATATCTGAGTACCGCACCCGGAGGACACAGACACTCCCTTGAGGGGTGGTTATAGAATCCGCATGGACAGGGATTCATCGCTGCAACAAGCATAATACTTGCCGGAAATACAACTGAGAATTTAGCCCTGGAGATTGTTATCACCCTGTCCTCAAGCGGTTGTCTCATCACCTCCATCACGGTACGCCTGAACTCAGGCAGTTCATCGAGAAAGAGCACTCCGTTGTGGGCAAGTGAAATCTCTCCCGGCTGGGGGTATGAACCGCCTCCCACCATCGCCACATCTGATATTGTATGGTGCGGATTGCGAAAGGGGCGGCTTACCATCAGCGATGTTTTACCATCGAGTTTGCCCGCCACGCTGTGAATCTTTGTGGTCTCAAGGGCCTCATTGAGTGTCAGGGGCGGCACAATCGTTATTAACCTCCTGGCCAGCATAGTCTTACCTGAGCCCGGGCAT
This sequence comes from uncultured Rikenellaceae bacterium, assembly GCA_964446435.1. GTDB lineage: Bacteria > Bacteroidota > Bacteroidia > Bacteroidales > VadinHA17 > SLNP01. The sequence goes on from CAYUOS010000033.1 coordinate 15,362, forward strand.
CCCACCATTACAAGATTGTGATTTCCTGCAGCGGCTACCTCAAGAGCCCGCTTTACACTCTCCTGTCCCTTTACATCCGAAAAATCAATATCATAACGGTTTGCCTCTGTGTCGAAGAATGTCGCCATGTTGACCCGCACCGGATCAAACGTACGGTATCCGTTAAGGAAGTCAATCACTTCAGCCAGCGATGACATTCCATACACATCAATTCCATCCACCACGGCAGCCTCCATGGCATTGGCTGATGGAACGATTATGCCCTGAAACCCTTCATCCCGCGCCCGCAGCGTAATTGGCAGTATCCCCTTTACCGGTTTAATGGAGCCGTCAAGTGACAGTTCCCCCACCATCATGAATCTCTCTCCATTGAAAGAGAGTATCTTCTCATCGGAGGCAAGAATGCCTACAGCAAGCGGAAGGTCAAAGGAGGAACCTTCCTTCCTGATATCGGCGGGAGCAAGGTTAATCACAACCTGTCTTCCTGGCCACCGGTAACCCAGTGTTCTCATCGCAGATTCAATCCTCTGCTGGCTCTCCTTGACGGCAACGTCAGGCAAACCCACAAGAAAAAACCTCACACCCTGAGAGGTATTCACCTCAACGGTAATGGTAACGGCATCAATCCCGATCACCGTACCGGTATAAGTCTTTACCAGCATAACGGCAATGAATTAAAGAGAGACTAAAAGGAAATGCCCTTACAAGTTAGGAAAAAAAACTATTGATTGTTGTCGTCTTCAGGCTTATTATACCATTCACCTACTATCATGCCCTTCTTATAGCGACCCCTGCTTACAACCTCACCCGCTTCGTTATACTTGATATATTCGCCATGAAGCAGGTCATTGCGGTAGTTGATAATCTCCTTTTCCCTGGTAATCAGCAGCCTTCTGCATGTACCTGTTACCACTGCCCCCGTGCTGTCGGTGGTCTCACAGGGATAGGTCTCATAACCCGCCTGGTAATACCATGTTTCAGTGCCATGCTGAAGCCCCTTCGAATAGTTCGAAACCAGGTAAAGCTCACCAGCCTGCTCAATCGGCAGTCCGGTATTCTGGTCATTAGACGGGAACCAAAACCTCCTTGTTCCGTGAAGCTCTCCGTTGCGATAATTAGACTCCTGAACCACATAACCCTTCTGATCGTATATCCTTACAACTCCGTGAGGCTTACCTGCCTTCAGAGTGTATTCGGCCAGCAGTTCACCGGTGGGATAAAACTCCTGCCTGGGTCCGTCTCCTCCCTCCGACAATCCGGCCGACCTGTCAGCAAGATATATTGTGTAGGCTGTATATGAATAATCAGAGTCCTCATCTGAAGCAACCTCCTCGGCACTGAACAACAGCAGCAGTCTGCCATCGGAATAGATTGGCACACCGGCCTCGCGAAACTCCTTCGAGCGATCCTTCCTGAAACCATTGCTCTTCATTGAATTGAAGATCCTGTTGTATAGGTCAAACTCAAAAACTGTATAGTAAAGACCTGTTACCGAACTTCCCCGTGATATCAGGTTCAGGTATGCCGGTGCCGATGATGAGTACTCGTCATAATACTCTGAATAGTCAATGCCGTAAGACCATGAGTCATATCGTAACCCATTCGCTTCATCATTCTCCGTTTCCGACAAAGACCATCCCGCGTTACCAAGCATGGCAGTTGCTGATTCAGTAGTGCCGCCCCTGAAGATACCGACCAGATCGGAGAGATTAAGAAACTGTGAGTGTGCAGTTAAGGAAAGGATTAGCCACAATCCGGAAAAAACAAGAATACGTCTCATAACAATAACATTAAGTACCGGCCTCAGCGGAAAAGACACTTGGAATATCTCAGGGGATTTTCGAATTGTATTTTCACAGATTCAAAAGTATTATCTGTAGCTGTCATTTCCAAGAAATGGATAAAAAAAGAGGCAGCAGTACATATCACTGCTGCCTGCTTCAACTCCATCTCTCTATGGTGATCTAATTTCTTACGGTGATGACAGCCTCCCTGATTACCGACGGGTCACTTTCTGAAACAGCCGTAACGGTGATAGTGGCACTGCTTCCTTTTACAGCCGGGGGCTTGATATATACCGGTATGTCTGAAGACTCGCCAGGTTTGAGGGTAGCCAGCTCATTCAGCACTATCGCTTCCCAGCCGTCACCCGAAACCGAAACCTTAATCCTGTATATATCATTGGCAAGCCAAAGGGCAGCATCCCTGACCTTATGTACCGAACCGTCAACCGGCGCCACCGGGTCATTATTGGTAAGTGTAAACCCGACCTTCGCCACCTTCTGGCCGATACGTGATACACTTGGTGCAGACAGGGCAAATGAACGCACCCGTCCGCCTGACTCCTCCGTTGAACGCACTCCCAGGGTATATGTAAGAATACCTCTCTTGTCTCGCTTAAGATCTATAATATAGAAATGAAGGGCATTGTCGCTGTCAATATACTCGAACTTGCTGCCTGAATTAAGACCCGCATGGAACAGGGCATCATTCAGCTGCCTGTAGTCTGCTATCGTTCTCATTACCGGTGTGCCGTCAGGCTTCACGAAATCAATCATATTGATATCTTCAGGATGAGCATCAATCACCCAGTTGAAACAGTTGAACTGGTTGGGACCACCATTGCGACCCTCCCTGTCCTTGTTCTTGGCAAGCAACACTCCGTTGTCTGGACAGAATGAATCATAGCCCATTCTCTGAATAACCTCCATTGAGTAATAATTGAAGGTTGGATTACCCTGTGACAAAGGATTCTCTGCAGGGTCATCCCATGGTGTCCGGTCATGAGGCTCTTCACCGTCAAGCCTTACAATCAGGCCCGCAAACGATCCCGGAATCGGCTCAACAGCACGTGCCGTCACCTGGGCCACAGCAAGTCCTGTCTCTGCAAGGCCCGTCCTGCTCAGTGTAATTACCTCATCCTCGGTTATGAATCCATTCACCATTCTGTTGCGGAGCATCAGGCCTGCCGGCATTGAAGCACCCTGTGTCGGAGGAACAACCCATCGCATGTGAGGCCCGCCGGGACCGTTGAAACATCCGCGGTCCATCATATCCCACGGACCCGAACCGGCTCTCCTGTAGGGCAATACATACGGATTGTTGTTATTGTCGCCTATCCTGAAGGCAAAGTGACCCAGCTCGTGAGTGATCGTTCCCGAGTTTTCTCCCTGCCTGATCGAGGAGAGACCCCATTGCATCTGACCCGCCTTCCATGATGTCCACTCGACATATCTTGTAGGAACCCAGCGTGGCATATCAGGATTCGGGTTTCCCCACTCAGGAGGAATATCATCCTTAGTCTGAAACTTCATCTCCCCAAACTCCTGCCATACACCTGTCTCATCATAACCTGCATATATCCGGAGAATCGCATCATAGTTTGGCTTTATGTCTCCCTTGTCTGCCCTCCAGAGAGAATCAACATGAGGTTCCATCCTATACCTTGCGATACTGCCATCGGGTGTCTGGTCGTGCTGATTGTGCTCGTTCAGACCGTATGCCCAATGAGGCCTCGGCATTCGGTACGGACCAAATGGTTCCAGAACAGTGATGCCAAACTTGCCCCTCGACTGCTCCATCCAGTACCCGTTAATCGTATGCCCGAAGTTATATTCATTGGGCTTCAGCCAGAAATCAGCGTAGAACTGGGGAACCGCATCCCTGCTGACAGGGTCAACCTGGGGATTACCGAAGAGGTCAGAATGCTTTGGCTGTGTAATTACAAAAGGCTGGTCGGAAAAATCAACCGCCACCAACGCCATCTTGAATTCACGCTCTGGCTTCAGGGCAGGGTCAGCCCAGTTGATACCGGGTATGGGCCTGTAATCATCCCATGTCATATCATCCTGATCCTGCACCATCTGCGGATCAATCGGTCCCGGAAATTCTTTCAGCGAACCTCCGCACGACCAGGTGCTTACTAAGGCAATCACCACTACCAGCGATACAAACGCCCTGACAATTACTCTCATCATATAATCAATGTATTTGTTAATAGGCTCAAGATATAGTGCAAGGTACGAAAAAACTTTTACGCAAGTGTTGTTTTAACACTTATTAATCGTTCGACCCGACAGACCTGCTTTCAGCCTGCTGTAAAACTCTCTTTAAAGAGGTGGTTCCTCTTCCCTGGCCATGGTCGATGAGAGAAGGGTGCGGAACAGCGAAACCAGCATACCCCCTGTCATCATGCCAAAGAAATAGGTAAGTATGATTACAATTGCCTTGGGCAGCGAAAGGCTCCAGTTAAAAAGCTTAACTGTCATTACCCCCAGATTCTGGAGACTGAATATAACTATCAGAATCAGAAGAATAACACTCAAAATAATCTTTATCTGTTTCATCTTTTAATATTTTTCCGTTTACTGAACTATTGTACAGCAAATGTAACGAAATTAGGCCATGCATCATTTGTTCAAATACCAGGTCATTATGGTGCGTTTTAAAAGTCTTATCATTAAATCTGGAATTTCATGAAAGCAATTAGTTTAATCAGGAAAGCAGCAATAACCACCCTGATGCTGGTAGTCTGCTTCTCAGGCATAAGTGCACAGTCAATAACAGGCGACTGGTACGGAATTTTGGATATTCAGGGTATACAACTCAGAATATCACTACATGTAGCATCGACAGAAGAAGGTTATTCATCAACCTGGGATAGTCCTGATCAGGATGTATTCGGAATTCCGTCGAGTTCCACCTCCTTTAAGTTTCCCAATTTCAGCTTTTCACATGAAGGTGCCCGCTTCATTTACAGAGGAGAAGTAAATAGTTCCTATACTCTGATTGCAGGAACTTTTGAGCAGAATGAGCAACATATGTCGCTTATCTTCACCCGCGAGCCAATTGAGCCAGACCCACACAGCTTTGAATCACTGATGCAAAGGTACATAAAGGAGGAGGTCTATATAACCATGAGAGACGGAGTCAGGTTGTTTACCTCGATCTATACGCCGCGCAACCCGTCAGGGTCATCTCCTATTCTTCTTAACCGTACCCCGTACAATATTGAACCGGCCGGACCCGGCAATTTCAATTTTTTCATGCAAGTCTATGGCAGGTATGCTGATGATGAGTACATTATGGTATTCCAGGATGTCCGGGGCAGATATATGAGCGAGGGAGTTTATGAGGATATACGACCAGTTATTTCCGGCGTAAGAAGCCTTGACGACGTTGATGAAACTACAGATACATGGGATACTGTAGACTGGCTCGTTAAAAACGTTTCCAACAACAATGGCAATGTCGGTATTTTCGGGATATCATACCCCGGGTTCTATTCAACAATGGGGCTGATAAATGCTCACCCGGCGGTAAAGGCTGTCTCTCCTCAGGCTCCGGTTACAGACTGGTTCATTGGTGATGACTTCCATCATAACGGTGCTTTCTTCCTGATAGATTGCTTCAGCTTCTTCTACAGCACAGGACATAAGTTCAGGGCACCCTCAAGACAGGGGTTTCCGGGATTCAGGTGGCCAGTCCCCGACAACTATGAATTCTTCCTTTCATTGGGTGCCATAAGAAACATCTCACCCCAATTCTTCGGAGATAGTGTATCATTCTGGAATGACGCATTTGCCAATCCTGACTATAATGATTTCTGGAAGTCAAGAAACCCCAGACCGCATCTTAAGAACATTACACCGGCAGTGATGACTGTTGGCGGATGGTTCGACGCTGAAGACCTCTTCGGGGCTCTGCGCACCTATGAAGCTATTGAGAAACAAAACCCCCCTTCCCTTCAGAATTTCCTTGTTATGGGTCCCTGGTCGCACGGACAGTGGGCTTTTGGCGAGGGAACCAACGTGGGCAATATCTATTGGGGGAAAGATGCAAATGAAAGATTTATCATGCTGGAGAAGGAGTTTTTCAACCATCACCTGAAGGGAGAAGGTAACGGTAAATTTCCCGAAGCGGTCATTTTTATTACAGGCTCAAACGAATGGAAAGACTTCGACTCATGGCCACCAACCAATGCGGTTGAAAAAAACCTTTATTTTCAACCCTCAGGTAGGCTCGCATTCGAACCGTGGCCCGGACGACCAGGTTATGATGAATATGTCTCCGATCCGATGAAACCCGTTCCATATACCCAGGCAGTCCATACAAGAAGAACGGCAGAGTATATGACCGACGACCAGAGGTTCGCCGCGAGAAGGCCTGATGTAATGGTCTATCAGACAGATGTACTTACAGAGGATATTACCATTACAGGACCCATTACTGCAAGTCTGTTCGTCTCGACAACCGGCACAGATGCCGACTACATAGTAAAGCTGATTGATGTTTTCCCTCACGATAAGACTGCCAGTGAAGGTGAAGAGGTAAATGTGCCATTGGGAGGATACCAAATGCTGGTTAGAGGCGAAGTGCTCAGGGGAAGGTATCGAAACAGCCTGGAAAACCCTGAGCCATTCAAGCCGAATGTAATCACAGAAGTAACATACGATATTCCTGATGTAGCCCATACATTTAAAAAAGGACACCGGATCATGATACAGGTACAAAACTCCTGGTTCCCCCTTGTTGACAGAAACCCTCAGAAATTCGTTAACATATACGAGTGTACTGAAGATGATTTCCAAAAGGCAACCCATAGAATATATTTCGATAACAAATATCCATCCCACATCAGGGTGAAGGTCCTGAAATGACTCTTAAACCGTTTAGATCAGATGAACCTGCAATTGTCAGATTAGGACCATTGCAGGTTTTTTCTTTAAATGAAAACTATTTAGCCAAAATATTTCCAGATTAAAAATTTGTTTTTATTTTTGACCACATGGTTTAACTATCCGATTAATCCATAAAATCAACAAATGAAAAAGGACAAACAGACTGAGGAGAAGATTTTTGAAGCTGCAAAGGAGGTATTTGCAGAAAGAGGGATGGATGGTGCCAGGATGCAGGAGATAGCTGACAGGGCTGGAATAAACAAATCGCTTCTGCATTACTATTTTCGCACTAAAGAGAAGTTGTTCAGTGCGGTTTTTGACGATCTGGCAGAAATGATCTTCATGAAATTTGCCCAGATATTTTCACGTGACCTTCCTTTTGAAGAAAAGATAAGGCATTTCTTTTCGGAGCATATCGATTTTCTCAAGGCAAATCCCGGCCTGCCGCTCTTTATCCTTTCGGAAATAAACCGGAGTCCCGACAGGATGAAGAAGCTGACTGAGAAGATCAATTATAATTCTCTGTGGGAGACTGCCTTGAAAGATATTACTTCAGGTTCTTTAGTCTATCAAAACAGGAATATGCATATCAATCCAGCCGACATTCCTCAGCTTGTTACAACTGCTATTTCGATAACAGTATTTCCATTCGCAGCCAGAAATCTTATCTCCCCCATCTTGGAAAAGAATGGTGTTTCATTCGATACTTATCTTGAAGAGAGAAAGGATTTCGCTGTGAGATTCGTTATAGGTTTTCTGACATCAAATAATAATCTGTATCAGAATGAAATGTAGAAAAATTCTCCCTGTTCTGCTTATTGCCTTCCTGGCTCCCACAGGACTTTATGCCCAGGAGACGATGACTCTGGCTGAATGCATCGAAAAGGCATCTGCCAATCATAAACTCGCGATGGAAAAGGAGAGATATGCTGCCATCAGTGACCTCTCATCACAAATACTCAGAAAAGCCTGGATGCCGGTTGCTGACTTGGGTGCATCATTTGTCTATAATTCCGATGTTGTTGACCTGGCAGGCACTTTGTCAGGAATTCCGGTTCCGGGTCTTGCAGATTTCATTCCCCCTGTTCCGCACTCGCATTACAGGGTTACAATGGAACTAAGCCAGCTCCTTTACGATGGTGGTGTTACCGGAGAGCTTGTGAGGCAGGAAGAGGCTGCGCTCAGGATTAACCAGAAGATTACCGAGACGGACATCTACGCTGCAGGCGAGAGGGTTATTTCCACATACTTTGGCATTGTGCTGCTCGATGAACAATACAGGCTTATCAACACATTTATTGCCTCAATTGAATCACAGATGGTCACAGCTGCCTCTGCTGTCAGGTCTGGCGTGCTCACACCCTCTGACCATGACATTCTGCTGGCCGAAAAGCTGAAGCTGGAACTGCAGGGCAGGGAGAACCGGAATCTGGCAGTGGCACTTCGAAATATTCTGGGAGAGATAACAGGCACTGATATAAGGGAGTCGACCCGTCTTATTACCGGCGAAGAGCCTGTTATCATTCCAATTAATGGAGACATTATTATAAAGAGGCCTGAAATTATCCTATTCGACCTTACCATCAGCAAGATTGAAGCTGGTGAAAAACTGATAGCAGCCGCCAGGAGGCCAAAGGCTTATGGGTTTGCGACCCTGGGTTACGGAAAACCTCCCGGAAACAACTTCTTCAGTGATTCATCTGAACCCTTCATAGTTACAGGCGCAACACTGCGATGGAATATTCACGACTGGAACATATCGCGCCGTGAGAGAGAGATTCTGAATGTCAGGAGAGAAATCGCAGGTGCAAGAAAATCAGACATGGAGGAGAAGTTCCGTCTCTCACTCGAAAGAAAGCGGGCTGAAATAGAGAGTATCCGCGAGTCTGTCGCAATTCTGGGAGAAATAGCAGCAATCAGAGGCAGGGTATCTGAGACAATGTCATCAAGGCTCAGGAACGGTACTATAACAGCCTCCGAATATATAGTCGCCACAAACCCTGAAAGAGAGGTGCTGATAAATCTTGAAATACAGAAGATCAACCTTGTAAAGGCTGGCTACGAATTTCTGTTTTTAACCGGAAGTGAAATAAAATAACTACCACGATATGAAAAAAAGTACTTTAATTTCATTGCTGCTTCTTTGCATCATCCCGTTGGCCTGCAGGGAGAAAGAGACTGAAGCAGATGCCTGGGGCAATTTTGAAGCTACAGAGACAATGATGTCATCAGAATCGGCGGGAAGAATAGTATTCATTAGTGCTCCTGAGGGCATAATAGTGGAGAAGGGATCGGTCATAGCCATAATTGATACTACATTGCTATCAATTCAAAAAAATGAGATCAGAGCCGGCATTGCCACCATTGTGGCAAAGGTAAATGCCCTTCGTTTGAACAATTCGGTCATAAGGCAACAGATCGCCAACCTCGACATCAGCATTGAGAGGACGAAAAGGATGATCGATGACCAGGCTGCCACCCTGAAGCAGCTTGATGACCTCACCGGGCAGAAGGCTGTACTTGAAAGGCAGATACAGGTAAATGATGCACAGGCCATGGCAATTGAGACAGAGAAGAGGGTACTGGAGGTCAGAATGGCCCAGACTGAAGAACAGATATCGAGGTGCAGTGTCAGGGCTCCTGTAACCGGCACAATCATGAAGAGGTATGCAGAAGTGGGTGAGGTTGCTGCCCCCGGAAAACCGATAGCCAGAATTGCCGATCTGACAACCATGAAGCTGAAGGCATTCGTCAGCGGGGCTCAGCTTGGTCAAGTTCAGCCCGGCAGGGATTGCAAGGTCAGGGTCGACAACGGCAGGAAGGAATTCAGGTATTACGAAGGTACCATATCGACCGTTGCATCCAGGGCTGAATTTACTCCAAGAATAATACAGACTAAGGAGGAGCGTATTAACCTCGTCTATGCAGTTACCATACTGGTAACAAACGATGGTTTTATACGTACAGGCATGCCCGGAGAAGCAATATTCAATAAATAATGAGACTGGAATGAGTATTGCTGTCTCTGCATACGATGTCACAAAGTCATTCGGTCAGGTAAGGGCACTTGACATGATTTCGTTCGAGGTTCCCGAGGCAACAATTGCAGGATTCATCGGTCCTGACGGTTCAGGGAAGACCACGCTGTTCAGGATTGCGGCAACATTACTGTTGCCTGAAACGGGAACCGTAACGATATTCGGGAATGATGTGGTCAGAGACTTCAAAAAGCTGAGGAAGATAACCGGCTATATGCCTGGCAGGTTCAGTCTCTACCAGGATCTTACAGTGGAGGAGAATCTGAGATTCTATGCCACTGTTTTCGGCACAACCGTATCGGAGAATTACGACCTGATAAGAGGTATATACTCACATCTCGAACCCTTCAGAAAGAGGCCTGCAGGGAAACTCTCAGGAGGAATGAAGCAGAAACTTGCATTG